>JAIZWL010000001.1:310624-621248 GCA_021498125.1 Candidatus Thorarchaeota archaeon
CTGGGATGGGGCAACTGGTGCCTTAGCAACAACAGGTGATGGGCACAAGCTCAAACTTGATACCCCAAAGACCTATGGTGGTAATGGTGACGGTCTCTGTCCTGATGAGACCTTTACAACTGCTGTGCTTGGCTGTCTAAATGACACATTTCTTGATTTTCAACGAAGGTTCGAGATGGAACTCATCTCACTGCATCTGGAAGGGACAACTGATGTGAAATTTGACGGTCAGGGGTACATGATCGCAGGAATCAAGGTGAAGGGTGAGATCGTTGTGGGGCAAGATGAACTGGATGTTGGCAAGCGATGTGCCGAGTTGATGACAGAATATTGTCACCTCTATCGAACAATGAAGGATTGTATCCCCTTCGAGTTTGACATCTCCGTCCGGGAGATTGACAGCGACTGAATGCTATTCCTCACTCACTTCAGATGAGCTGATCATC
This sequence comes from Candidatus Thorarchaeota archaeon, assembly GCA_021498125.1. Classification (NCBI taxonomy): domain Archaea; kingdom Promethearchaeati; phylum Candidatus Thorarchaeota; species Candidatus Thorarchaeota archaeon. The sequence goes on from JAIZWL010000001.1 coordinate 311,071, forward strand.
TCTGCAATACGTTTCATATAATCAAGCATATTTTGCCAGTGGCCGCCCTGAAAGAAGACGCTGTGGCAATTAGTACACAACCAGAACTCGTCATAGTACTCGTAGGTCTGTTCGTGAACCAGTCCCTTGATCTGTGTCTTTTCTGAACCGATGATGTGTCGCAGTTCTCCATTACATTTAGAGCATCGTGACTGGTTCGGATCAATCAGTGGTGGTATCTTGAACGTACGAAACACGGTGGCCACCTCTGTGTCAACATCACCACGGACGAGCATCGACCTGATTCCTCGATCTTGTGCGCGCTGATATAATTCCGCATCCGAGGTGAGTAGCGCCCGGTCCTCCTTTTCTGCGAGTTCCAGTAGGGTGTCATCATCATACTCGACAGAATACAGAGTGTCATTGCCAGTTAAGCGCAACCATGGAGTGAGCCGGCCAAGCATTGCATCGACAATGAATCTATCAGTCGTGGTTCTTCCTCCTATGAATCTTTGGCCTCCCTCTGTAATTGATCTATGACATCACTTGATACGGTGACTGCTCCAAGCGGGGAATGCGACTGATCTCCATGATAGTCACTTCCTCCTGTCATGATGAGACCCAGTCCCTTTGCAGTCTCTCTGATCACATTCGTGTCTATTTGCGACCTGGTAGTTGAATAATGGTATTCCACCTCGATACCCGCAAGCCCTGTCTGTTTCAGATCGCTGAGAAAGGCATGCAGGTCTGCTATCTTAATAGTGAGCGGGTGGGCAAGAACTGGGACAGCTCCGACTGAACGAAGAAGGCGAATCCCGTCATGTAATTCTATTAGTTGGCGCCAGACATATGCAGGTCTTCCCTCTGCCAGGTAGATCTCAAATGCCTCGTCGGTATCTTTCACAACTCCCTCTTCTACAAGCAATCGTGCAAGATGTGGTCGCCCTGGGACTTGGATTGTGTCCATGATCTGTTTCACACGCACGGGATCAATAGTGATTCCTAATTCATCAAGGCGTTTCACCATTTTTAGAAATCTGTTTCTTCTTCTCTTTCTAAAGCGTTCCAACTCTTCTGCAATTGCATGGTCATCAGGTGTCACAAAGTATCCAAGTAGGTGCGCCTCACCTCCCTCCGACTCGGTACTGATCTCAATACCGGGCACTCTACGCAGAGTTGGTGGTGCATCACATTGAAGAAATTCTGTTAATCCCCGCAGTGTGTCGTGGTCGGTGAGTGCAATTCCTGCAAGTCCCCGTTCTGTGGCCAACTTCACTATCTCTGTTGGTGAGTTGATGCCATCGGAAAAATGTGAGTGGGTATGCAGATCAGCACGGTCTCTCACCAAATCTGGCCTCCCTGATGAGTGTTTCAACGAGTCGCCTGACCTTATTACATATTTTCCTGACCTCGTCACGGGTCATGGTCTCCCTGGACGGACAGTCTTGATCAACAACACATTTCCGTTTTCTTATATGGTATACAACAGGATAGTATCGGCACCCCTCAGGACGAGCATCATAGATCTTGCACAGTTTGGTCGCAGGATCATAGAAGTAACAATGGCCGTCTATATTTCTCAGTTCGCAAAAACCGTCCTTTGTTCTGACCATGTAGTCCTCACGTGAATATCCTAATGCATCAATTCGTTCCGCGTCCTTGCGTGTGAGTGTCATCTCTGTCTCAAGACAGCATAGACGCGCCTCTTCGCAACTGCCATCATGGTTACATACGAATGGGCTCAACACGACCTGCTCCTATCAAACTGAGAACATACTTGCACATTAGTATAGTCATAGGACCAGATTTGATCGGCCCGAGTTGGTGTATGTACAGCAGTTAAGAGATCATCAGCCTTGACTGAAGTCAAGTGCGTCGAGGCAGAGGCGGCTATAGTCCTCTTCGTACAAGTCTTCGCAGTGGTGATAGATTGTTGAAGGTCTCACTATCAGGTACTGTTGAGGTTCGTATATCAATTGATGAGGGCAGAGGTCTCTTTCCTGTGAGTTTGTAAAAAGTGCGCTCGTGAATTTTTCTGACCGCAGTCATGAGGTCACTGGGCTGAGTGAGTGCTCCCTTCCGTAACTGGCCAGTACCGACATTTTCCAAGAGGCGGTCAATAAGGTTCTTCATAGTTCATCTATAAGGACCACCGTTGTTCTGCTCAAAAGGTTTTCCAAGTAGTCACCGCCTGAGTGTTTATCGAACTAAGAGGCAATTACGAGGCCTATTTTCATTCCCAAGCCAAAGTGCTATAAAGCGTAAGCCGGGTCTCATCTCAATCTCGGCAGGTGAGACCTTATGCGAATTGCAGTCATTGACAGACAACGCTGTCGCCCGAAGGATTGTACACACGAGTGTCAACGATTCTGTCCTCGAGTACGGACTGGTGACGAGACCGTGATCTTTCCTGAAGGGCCTGACAAGCCTCCCGTCATTGTAGAAGAGCTCTGTTCAGGTGAGGGTATATGTGTACGAAAATGTCCGTATCATGTCATCAGCATTGTCAATCTGCCGGAGAAACTCGAGTCTGATACAAGCCATCGATACGGTGTAAATGGTTTCCAGCTCTTCCGTCTCCCAACCCCGAAAGAGGGTCAAGTGTTAGGTCTCATCGGTCCAAACGGTGTTGGCAAGACCACTGCTATACGCATTCTTGCAGGCGAACTGATGCCAAATCTTGGGCGTGTTGAAGATCCTCCTGACTGGGCCGAAATCATAGTCGAGTATCGTGGCTCTGAACTTCAACCCTTTTTCGAGAAGATACAGAATGGTGCTCTCATAGCAGTGCACAAACCACAGTCAATTACGGACCTGCCCAAGATCAAGAGCATTGCTGACAAACCCATTAGCGAACTTTTAGAGGCAGCCGATTCCTCAGGTCGATTAAAGGAACTCAAAGACGACATGAACCTGAGTGAGATCTGGGATCGCCCCATCAAGTTTCTGAGTGGTGGCGAACTTCAGCGAGTGGCCATTACTGCTGCAATAGTGCGCGAGGGTGATTTCTATTTCTTTGACGAGCCCACTGCATATCTTGATGTCCGTGAGCGACTTCGCGTCGCACGTGCCATCCGTCAGCTCTCTGACCTCGGCAAGACCGTTATTGTGGTCGAGCACGACCTCTCCATTCTTGATTATGTGTCCGATCTGGTCTGTATGTTCTATGGTGAACCTGGGGTCTATGGTATTGTATCCAACCCTCACAGTACTCGTGTTGGTATCAATATATTCCTTGACGGGTTCATTCCTGACGAGAACATGAGATTCCGTGACACTTCCATATCCTTCAAGGGAATGACCACCGAAGATGAGACCTTTGCCGGCTCGGAGACCCTTCTCGAATATGGGACTATGGTCAAACGGTTTGAAGACTTCGAGCTCACGGTCAAGGGTGGCCGTGTCAAGCGTGGCCAGATTGTTGGAATCCTCGGCCCTAACGGAATCGGCAAGACCACGTTCGTCAAGATGCTTGCTGGAGTCATCGAACCTGATGAGGGTGAGGTTCCCGCCAAGACTGTCGGTGGTCTGGAACTTAAGGTCGCATACAAGCCACAATATATCGAGCAGGAATATCCGGGCACTCTGCGGATGTACCTGCGTGAACAGGGCAGCAGCACTATTGATACTGCTGACTTCAAGACCACTGTTATTCGAAGACTGGGCCTCGAGAAACTGATGGATCATACGATCACAGACCTGAGCGGTGGGGAGATGCAACGTGCCGCAATTGCAGCGTGTCTTGCCCAAGAGGCAGACATATATCTATTCGACGAGCCCTCTGCATTTCTTGACATTGAACAACGTCTTGCAGCCTCGCGAGCCATTCGAAGAATAATCCAAGGCGGTCAAAAGACTGCATTTGTGGTCGAGCACTCCATCCTGATGGCCGACTATCTCTCTGACAGTATGGTCGTCTTCAGTGGGACACCCGGCAAGAAGGGTATCGCCTCCTCAGTCATGACGCTTCGACGCGGGATGAACACGTTCCTGAAAGACATGGGTGTGACATTCCGTCGAGACCCTCAGAGCGGACGACCGCGTGTCAATAAAGAGGGTTCTCAGCTGGATTCGCAACAGAAAGCGTCTGGCGAGTACTACTATATTGGCAAATGATGTTGATCAGGTGAGTCCGCGGTGCCAGTACTGCTTGTGTGACCTTGTACGTTCCTCGTCCATTTCTGAGAGGATCTTGACGGCCTCGTTACCGCACTTGATGACATCATCCTCTCCACGTACTGCAAACTCGTCCCGTACTCTGTTAGCATAGACTGCACAGACAGCTCCGGTTCTGAGACCGTATATGTTCCCAAGTGTAAAGAGGGTCGCAGCCTCCATCTCGAAATTTACAACATTTGCCTTGGTGAGATCTCTGATGAGGGTCTCGCTCATGCTCTGAGTGTATCCTCCAAATCCGGGCCGAGATTGACCAAGGTAGAAGGAGTCTGTAGATGCCGATATCCCCAGATGATATGTAAAACCAAGGGACTCGGCCGCCTCAATAAGCGCAAGGACGATCTCGTAGGATGCCGAGGCTGGATATTCCGGTCTGACATACTGGTGACTTGTCCCCTCTAACCTTACAGCCGCTGTAGAGATTATCATGTCACCCAGATCAATATCTTCCTTGAGAGTGGCAGTTGATCCCACCCGGATAAAGTTACGGGCACCAACATTGGCAAGCTCTTCCACAACGATTGCAGTTCCGGGACCCCCAATTCCTGTTGAACATGCGGATATCTCGGCTCCTCTATATTTTCCGGTATGAGTGACAAATTGGCGATGCTCCGCCACCTCTTGCCAGTCATCCCAATACGAACTTATCTTTCTCACGCGCTTCGGATCACCTGGGAGCAGGACCGTCTGTGCCACCTCACCTACCTTGACTTCAAGGTGGTATTGTTTCCTGTCTTCTGTTTCGGGGCGCGTTGCTGAGATCTTGCCATCGTTCATTGTTTGTCACCAATCACATTCTATGTTGTAACTTGATTTGTTCCTTTCGTATCGAATATAGATGTGTCTTCTATGGTTCAAATTTGGCAGTGATTCTTGGCAGCAAGAGCGGTATGTGATCTCCCACATGTAGCCAGTCTACTGTAACTACTTACAAACTGAATCTAAACGGCCCAAATTTGATTCATTCCAAACTGTTATATGTATGTAGAATACCTGCCAGACATGGGCCTTCACGTGATGGTCACTCCGACATGGCTAAAAGGAACGTTGGCCCCGTCGGAATCACGGTGAGGATGAAATCCTACATTCACATGATTATCGATAATCAGGAGTACGTTAAAAATGGTTGAAACCACAATTAGCGTCATCAAGGCGGACATCGGTTCGTTGGCGGGCCATGTCATTGTGCCAGACTTCTTGATGGAGCTTGCTCGCAAGCGGCTCAAGGAGGGCGTGCAAAAAGGCATCATAAAAGACTTTCATGTTGCCAATGCGGGTGATGATCTTGAACTCATCATGACTCATCATAAGGGTGAGAATAATGAAGAGGTTCACACGCTTGCATGGGATATTTTCAACGAGGGCGCAAAGCTAGGTCGCGAGAAAAAGATCTATGCAGCAGGACAGGATATTCTCTCAGACACCTTTAGTGGAAATGTTAGAGGGATGGGCCCCGGCTCTGCTGAGATGACGATTGAGGAACGAAAATCAGAACCCTTTGTTGTCTTCATGGCTGACAAGACAGAACCCGGTGCATACAACTACCCGTTGTTCAAGGTCTTTGCAGACCCCTTTAACACTGCAGGGCTTGTCATCGACCCGAACTTGCATCAGGGATTTACCTTTGTCATTCAGGACATTAAGAAAGCAACCCCACATTATGTGTCATTGGACTGTCCCGAAGAGATGTATGATCTGCTCGCTCTGATGGGTAGTACTGGTAGATACACTATCAAGAAAATCTACAGGCGTGATGGACTTGTTGCGGCGTCGGTGAGTACCGACAAGCTCTATCAGGTCGCAGGCAAATACATTGGTAAGGACGATCCTGTTGCAATCGTACGTGCTCATTCAGGCCTGCCTGCAATGGGTGAGGTCTTAGAGGCATTTACTCTACCTCATCTTGTTGCTGGTTGGATGCGTGGATCCCACATTGGGCCACTGATGCCAGTTGGTCTGAAGGACTCTCGTTGTACTCGATTTGATGGTCCCCCACGTGTTATTGCTCTAGGATTCCAAGTCAGTAATGGTACATTGCTTGGTCCCGTTGATATGTTCGAAGATGTTGCTTTTGACATATCCCGTAAGAGAGCAATGGAAGCAGCAGACTACCTGCGCAGGCACGGTCCCTTCATGCCTCACAGGCTTGATGAGGAATCAATGGAGTACACAACACTTCCTGGTGTTCTCAAGAAATTAGAGACCCGCTTCTCCGAAAAGGAGATCGTACCAACTGGAAAGAGTGCTGATAATTCAGACTCGGCAGAATAGTCGATGAAGCGGGAATGATCCCGCTTCTCTTCTCTATTTTTCAAAAAGCAGAACTAGCCAGTTCGTTTGATGACATGATATCCGAACTTGGTCTTTACAGGCTCGTTAGTCATCTGGCCAACATTGAGTGCATATACTGCTCTCTCAAACTCAGGTACCATCTGGCCCCGTGTGAACCACCCAAGGTCGCCACCTTTCTTCTTTGACGGACACGAACTATACTGACGTGCCATCTCTTTGAAATCCGCGCCCTCTGCGATCTTGCGAATGACCTCAAGCGCTTGGCTATGCTTCTCGACAAGGATATGACTGGCACGAACCTTTCCAGTCTTTGATTTTCCTTTTCCCATTAGTATTGTCACCTCTGGCAGCAGGAGGCTGCACGTGAGTTTCTCTGTACGAGGCAAGTTAAGTATGACTACGAGTGAGTAATACGCCCATTGTCATCTGGGAATGACACTGATTCATTAGTTACTTTGTTTCATATTCTCTCGGTTAGAATGAAGGTTGTCACAATTTGTTTACCTGAGTCTTATATTGATGGCATGGATAAACTGATTCAACAGGCAATGTATCCTAATAGGTCTGAGGTCATTCGCATTGCTATTCGAGACCTTCTTGTGGACGAGCTTTGGGGAAAACACAAGAAAAACGGTTCCCCTCTGCTTATGCAATTAGAGAAGATCGTCCAGTCAGGCGAGGCGGCCTCGGAGTAGATACAATCCAATTACCTTTTTTTACATGTGCACCTGTTTATGACCTGTGGGGCACTACCATATTTGTGGAAAGTACCCTATGAACCAATGCTATACTCCAACGAGGAGCTGAATACTAATGGTCATGCGCAGATTATTTGGACGCAAAAAGAGTGACGAAGAAAAAGAAGAAGAAACAGCAGAGTCGACTGAAGCTGAGATGACAGAGGAACCACCTACTGAGGCCACAGAAGAAATCGAGGCTCCCGCGGAGGCTATGGAAGACGCTGAGGCTCCCGCAGAGGAATCAGGAGAACCTGCTGTAGAACGAGTCCGTCGAGCCGAAACGATTCCTTATCACGATTCTCTCCCGCGTCGGCTGAAATATCTACTTGAGGAGTCCCCCATTGCGTCCACAATCGAGGGACCAGATGAGTTCTCAATCGAGCTCATGGCTAGTGGCGAACGTACATGGATCAAGAAGGCCTCTAATGGCCCACTTGAATATGGGACTGGCGCAGTTCCCGATGAGGATGTTTTTATCCGCGTATCTGATGATGTGGTAAGCGAGTTGCTTAATGCCCCGACATTCGAAGAGTTCTCGCGAATATACATGCAGTACTATCGTAATTCGGAGCCCGGCAAATATGTCAAGATTGAGCTTCGCAAGTCCATTTCAGATCTGAATCGTCGTGGATATGCTCGTGTTCCTGTTCTCAAGCTGTTAGTGGGTGCTGTTCGATAAAGTAACGTTTCTCACTACAGCAAGCTTAATAGGCTGGCACAGTTGCCAGCGACCCTACAGGTTGCTTAGCGGAGCAACTATTCTGAGGCGAAAATGATGGTCAAGATTGAGCTTCCCGTCATAGCTATAAACTTCAAGACGTACCCTCAAGCCACTGGTGAGAGGGCTGTCACACTAGCACGGCATTGCGAGACCGTTGCAAAAGAGTATGGTGTATCGATTGTTGTGGCACCACAGACCCCTGATCTCTATCGTGTGAGTAGCGCTGTAGATATTCCTGTCTTTGCACAGCACATGGATCCGGGTGAGCCCGGTCGATACACGGGGCATGTACTTGGGGAAACCCTCATTGAGGCTGGTTGCTCCGGGACACTCCTGAATCACTCCGAACATCGTATGCAGCTTGCAGACATCGAGGCTGCAATACGAAAGGCTGAGGATCTTGGGCTCTATACTATTGTCTGTACAAATAATCCTCTGGTCAGTGTTGCGGCTGCATCATTACAGCCCTCTGCTGTAGCAGTGGAACCTCCCGAACTGATTGGAACAGGGATCTCCGTGTCACAGGCACAGCCCGAGATCATCTCTGGTACTGTTGAACAGATACGAAAGGTGAACAAGGATGTGGCGATCCTCTGTGGTGCAGGTATTTCCTCCGGAGATGATGTCAAGTCCGCACTAGGCCTTGGAGCTCAGGGTGTTCTTCTTGCCTCGGCAGTGGCAAAGTCGGACAAACCTGTTGACGTTCTCAAGGCTCTTGCTGAGCCGATCCGTCATTAGTGAGTGAGTGCCCGTTCAAGTGCTTTTTTATTAGAAAGAATTCGCATTGGCACGGCGATATCTATGAAGGTCTCAATCGAGTGTGCGCACTGTCTGCTTCAACGAGCAGTCAATCAGGTCAAACTTGCTACTGATGATCCCGAGCTTCAAATGGATGTGATAACTGCAATGACTCGGTTCCTTGCAGATAATCTCACAGCGGACTCGGTTCCAAGTCATATCGGCACAGATCGTGATCTTCTTGTCCAACGCATGACCGGAAAAGATCCCTATGCGGATCTAAAGCGTCAGTCCAATCGTATTGCTCTGGAGCTCCTTCCTGATCTTCTCCGTATAGTAGAAGAGTCCGGTGATGATGCCGCTCGCTTTCGCCGTGCCGCATTGATTGCAGCAGCCGCTAACGCAATTGAGTTCGATGTTTCCGGTCGTCATTTTGGTCTGGATGAGCTTCGTGGCATTCTTGATCGGGTGGAACACGATCTTGCAATCGATCAGGTCGATGAATTTCGAGAGTTATGTCGGAATGCTGATGAAGTTCTCTATCTGATGGATAATGCTGGCGAGATCGTTCTGGATATCGTACTGATCTCCGAGATTCGCCGGCTTGGCCCCCGAGTTATCGCCTATGTGAAGGGTGGACCTGTACTTAATGATGCAACAATGGACGATGCTGAAGAGGTCGGTCTTGCAAATTATGCTGATGAGGTCCGTGATACTGGTGCGCCCGCAATCGGCGTGAATCCGGAACGCAACTCAAAGGAGTTTCTAGATGCCTTCTTCTCTGCGCAGCTCATCGTGGCAAAGGGAATGGGTAATTACGAGTCCCTGACAGAGTTCGATCCAACCTGTCCTGTTGTCCACGTGATGCGAACAAAATGCGATACGGTTGCAAAGCATGTTGGTGTTCCTCGAAACAAGAATGTGGTCCTGATCCGAAAGCCTCCTACTGCCTAGGACAGGGACTCACCATAATGTTTGAGGATCTTAGTCACGGGTTCGGTTGGTACAAACTCTATCTTGAGTTCAGGGTATTCAAGGGCAAGATAATTTCTCAGTCTTCGCATCCCTGGCTCTTCGGTCACAAAGGCTCCTACCTCAAACACATTGATGCCCTCCTCATGCGCCAAAATTCTGATGTCCGGAGTGAGTTCCCCTGTCACAATGGTGAAGATATCATTGCGTTTCGCTTCGAGAATCTCTGGCATGTCCAATAGTGTGCCTGGTGTGACGAGAACGTCCTCTACAACTGCATCGAGATCACCCGTGAATATCAATCGATCCTGTGCCAGTTTTCCAACGATATAGTTAGCGAACTTGGAATGTATCATCTTCTCGTTGGTCTTGCATATTCTACCAAGTGGGACTCTCGTAGTATAGTCCCCACTTACATAGAATTCTCCCTGATCTCTTAATCCAAGGGTTTCTACGAGTGCGTCCGATAGACCATTCTTGGCGGCAATCCACGAGCTGCCCATGATGTATGTGGAGATGTAATTTTTCGCAAGGATCCTTAATCGAAGTAGGTCATTGCCTCCAATACGGTCCACTGCCCATTGAAAGAGTGGTCTATGTGTGATGAGCAGATTGGCCTTATCCTGTGATGCCTTGGTCACGACTTTTGATGAGGGATAGGTCGCTACAAGAATGCGTTTGATGGTGGTCTTGCCCTGTTCTGTTTCGGTCTGGGGCCCTATCTCCACCCGGTTCTCAAACCCTCCAACAGTATATTCTCGTGGTGCGATTCCCCTGAGATATTTGATCAGTTCTCTTAGTGTGGTCATCATTGGCACCTCTTTCTACCTCTGTTCCTATCCCTAACGGAGTATCCTCTATTAGGTAAGTCTTTCCATGGATAAATCATAGATGCCAACTAAGAGCGTCTATTCTTTGTCGGCCTCTGGCTCCTCTTCTTCTACCACATCTTCGTCGTCAAGTGAATATAACTCGTCAATCTCACTCTCGTCAATGCGTTCAAGTTCTGGTTCTGTGATCTCTTCGAGTTCTGGCTCCTTGACTTTCTTCTTTTTCTTCTCCTTCTTGGAGACCTCTTTTTCTGGAGCGGTGGATACTCCTTTTCTCTTCTGTAAAAGCCAAAATTGTGCCCTAGCCTTGCGGAGCCTTCGCATCCTTCTGAAGTCGATGGCGGATGCATTCTGTCGCTTTCGTAACCGCGTCAATTCTCGTTTGAGGGCCTTTTCCTTATTCAAGATGTTCAACTCCGTGATACGGTCACAATCGCACAAGCCTATGTCGTTATAACTGTGACGCTCATCAGCACATTCTCTCTCTTATCATCTCACTGATCTCCTTCCTTGTGATGAACATATCGATATTGACTCTTGACTGTAATGATGTGATTGGATCTCATCACTGGAATCTCTTATTGGGACTTAGGAATGCTTTTCTAAGTGGCAGCACTCTTGTTGTCATATGTCTACTTGATATTGAGGAGCGATGTAAACTGTCTGCCAAGAAGGATAGCATACAATCCATCAGGGTCACTCTGGAAACCAATGTTATTGAACGAATAGACGCATTGGTAGGTCGTGGCGGCCGTCAAAGATTCATCCGTGATGCAATTCTCTGGCGTCTTGATCGTGAGCTCCCCCCTATTGTCATGGATCTTGCGGCAGAACTGGAGCGCCTAAAAGCACGAGTTGAACAACTTGAGAATCTTCACTCACCTGAGACTCTCTTGCAGTTTCTAAATGATGTCGCACTTCATAAGGTATGTCGCGATGATCTCGATCGACGATTGCTCCGGTATTTTGTACAACATGAGGGTGCTACCACCCCTGAGCTTGCAGAGGCACTTCTTGGAAGCGTAAGCAAGCGTCGGACAGTTCTTGATCGAATTGATGGCCTCAATAAGCGAGCAGAGGAATTTCTTGGTGTTCCTATCCTCACTCTTGAGAAGGGCTTGACCCGTGGAAAACGTGGTGCTTGGTGGCTGATAAATCAAGAAATGCTTCGGAATTGAATAGTCGTCGTTTTTGTGTTCCAGCTTCTTGTACTGATTGACAGACAAAGAGCAAATCTTTAAAGAAACTCTGAGGGCAGAAGAGGTGGGATCGTAGTCTAGCTTGGATAAGGCACCAGCCTCCGGAGCTGGGTATCCCCGGTTCAAATCCGGGCGGTCCCGCCACTTACTTTTGTGGAGTTTATAATGGTTGGACCCGAATTAATACCGAGGTTATGAACATTGAGTCTCTTAAAGGACATATCTTCCTCGGATGTATTGGTTCAACGTTTCACTCAGTATCTAAACGGTCCTCTTGGGCGTAAGGTTCTAGATAGCCTTGATGATGGTGAGAGTTTCATTATTCAGACAACAGATTATGTTTTGCGAATCACAAAACAGGATGGGCGCGCCATAGTTGAACCAGTTTCTGATGCGCCGTAGATACAATCATCTTTCGCCTTTATTCCTCGTTGACAGGCTGACACTATGATTTGCGTATCCCCCCGAATAGTATGGCTGTTTTTCGTACTTTTCTCATGTGTGGCACAGGCTCAAGCTGTTCTATAGCGAAGAGTCTATAAGCCAAATGTTAACAAACGAAAAACGGGGCCGTAGTCTAGCTTGGATAAGGCGCCAGCCTGCGGAGTTGGTTTTCCCCAGTTCAAATCTGGGCGGTCCCGCCACTACTTCTCTTATTCTCATTTCTACAGTCCTCCTCTGACGTCTGTGTTGTTGTTTGGCCAATTGATCATGGTCTAGAGCCGAGCCAATTATTAGACGCATCGAAAGTCGTGCCCGATTTGAAAGTTCGCGCATCTTGACCGACTGACTAACTAATTATATCGATTATTGGAGCACTACCTATGGTTTCTCTAGTCGTGTCGTCAAATCTCCTAATAAGGCTAGGACTTTTGCCAGAGAAGATTCGGTAACTAATATTCTTATTTTACCACTGATAATGTGCCCACATTATATACTAAGATTTCTACTAGATGCATTTTGAATATGACTGCCAAGGGACCGAATTGCACCAAACATTGGTCAGTGGCTTGTAGTAGTGCGAGGTAAATTATATTATTTTCGTATTATGATTATAGGTAGTTTTGAAATCAAGTTTTGAATCATATAATATAAAATTGATAAACATAAATATTTATAAAGAAATATGATAAAGGAGAAAATTGCTGACTTGCAAGAGATTGAGGCGTCTTGTCTTTTCATGAATCTTGCAATAGTCATTAAAGTGCCTGCCACTACTTTCTCTAATTTCCATGATATCTTCGAACTGCGTTTCTTCTCCTTGCCGATCAGGATATTCTTCCTTTCGCCACAAAATAAACGTGCAGGGAGTATAGGAATGGCTGGTTCAAAATTAAGTGCTTACTTCTTTGTATTCTCAGGCCTTATGCTGTTGATCCAGACAGCTGTGATTTTGGCAGTATATGAGGATGTGGTCAGTACTTTTATTGCGGCCCTATTTTCGCTCATCATGTTTTATGGTGCTAAATGTGCGGCAACTGGAGTGAAACTGCCGGTCTATAGGTACCTTGGTGAATATGATATTGGTGGGGATCATGTGGTAGTTTCAGAACGTACGGGCCAATTTACTGACTCTGCGCCTCAATGTGGATGCGTGATCGGTATATTAATTCTCGTCATTGCATATCTCTATGCCGATTTTCTTTCATATGACCTGGGCGATGCTGAAGCAATAGCGCTTGTTAGTCCGTCACTTTTAGCGGGAATATTTGGCATATTTGCTGGAATTATCTATCTCTCTCAAAAGACGGACTGACCTGAAAAGCAATCATTGTTAGAGTGGGACATACGTATCACTTCGCTTGAAGTGTTTTCTTAGAGGTTTCTGAGCATACCTAGGCAAATCTCAGTTTACAGGACGATTAACTGTCTGCAATCGCTCACCGAGGTATTTTGATAATGTAATGAATGTCATGTGATTGTGTAGTATAGAGTGAAAGTAACCTTTTGCAGCCATTTCTAATGCACTTTTTGAAAGGTCCTAGATAGTAGTGACACTTCGAGATGCTTAAATGCGTTGTAAAAAACGATACTTTGTTGCTTTAGCATCTTATATCCGACAACTATTCCCTTGAGTTGCACAATATGCAGTTCACATCTCAACGACTCGATCGAATTCATAGGGCCATGCAGCACGAAGGCTTAGATGGCCTTATCATCACCCGTCCCTCAAATGTTCAATATCTCACAGGGTATGACCGGCTGAGCGATGAGATTCCTTTGGCCTGTGTTGTACCTCTTGATGAAATGCCTGTTCTTATTCTTGCAGAGTCACAGTCTACTGCATTGAATCATGACCCGATTATGGCCAAGATCCGAACTTACACATGCCACGAATTCAATGACTGGAATTTCCCACAAGGTTCTGACTTCTGGCCTGAGATTGTAGCAGCAGTCAGCGAACTTGGTCTTGCTTCTAGTAACATTGGCCTCGAGCAAAACTGGCTCTCAATACGTGAATTCGAGGGTCTCAAATCGCTTCTCCCCGAGGCAGCTTTTACAGATTTTTCTCAGATGCTTTGGCGTCTTCGTCAGATCAAGGATGCAGCCGAACTAGAAGCAATTCGACATGCGGCCAAGGTTGCAGAGATTGGTATTCGTACAGCCCTTGAGATTGTAGATGTTGGTAAAACCGAGATTGAGATATCACTTGAGATCGAGTCCGCAATGCGCGGGGCTGGGGGCCAACTAAGAGGTATTCGTGCAGCAGTCTTGGCTGGTGAGCATGGTAGGCATCCATTTGCAAAACCCGGAATTGGGCGATTGGCAAATGAGAGTACTGTGGTCATTGACATTACAGTGAGCTTCTCAGGTTATTTTGCAGAGATCGCTCGAACAATACTGTTGGGTACTCCCACCAGTTCACAGCGCGGGTTGTTCACAATGGCCTCTACTCTTCTTGACCACTTGGAGCAGAACATAGTACCGGGATCCGATCTTGGCAAGATTGCGACACAATCTCTTGCCTCCATAAAGGCACAAGGATCACTATGCGATGTCTTACTACCTCTAGGCAATTCAATAGGTCTTGATCTTCACGAGCCACCCTTTATTGATCCATCTAGCACAAGCGGCGTGCGAGAAGGCCTCGTCTTATCGTTGCGTCCAGTATGTTTTACACATAGTGTGGGTGTTGTAAAGATGGCTGATGTGATCTTTGTGACCGATGAGGGAATCGAGAACCTGACCACTCTCTCCCGTGAGACCCTCTAGATTTTATGGCATGATTTGCCATCTTCGTAGTTTTTGGAATACCTTTGCAATGGTTTCGGCTCGATCAGTATGGATCTCTACTTCTTCACGTGTGAGGTCTCGAATCTGTGAGGCGGGCGCCCCTGAATTCAGACTGCGTGGGGGTACAACAACGTTTGCGGGGATGATAGAACCGGGTGCAAGCATGACGCCTTCTCCAAGAGTCGCCCCATCATATATGACACATCCATCACCAATGACAACAGAATCTCCAAGATATGCACCATGAATGACCGATGCGGTGCCTATGACGGTCATGTTGCCAATGATTGTTGGATTGTCGCTCGAATGAGCGTGAATGACCACACTGTCTTGAATACACGAGCTCTCACCAATTCTGACCGATGCTTCATCACCTCTGATTACCGCACCCGGCCAGACATTTGCCTTTGGGCCTATCTCTACATTTCCAATGATTGTGGCCTGTGAACTTATGTAAGCAGTCTTATCGATTTTGGGAATAACGTCACCGAAAGGCAGTATTGGCATTTTACCACTCCTCCCCTTACCATCTGCATGGTCGGCTAATAAATCGTCATGTGATTAATAGACTACTCCTTTTGTAGGAGTTGTTCGACCACTTCCTCATAGACCTCGGCTGGACGTAGACCAATGATCCTATCGGTCTCATCTTTCTCGTCCATCATGGGGTTTGGCATTTTGAAAGATGCTGGTCGTCCATTATAAAAGACAAGTACACATGGGATTGCATTGATGTTATTCTTCACTGCAAAACTTCGATGATTGTCAACATTCAATTTTAGAAAGGTGACATCTTTGTTATCTGCGTATTTTTGATCAAGCTCTTCAAGGATTGGTGCAAGGGCCCGACACGGTGCACACCATTCAGCCCAAGTATCAACAAAGACGATCTTTGTTGTCTTAGTGATTTCATCGAGTACCTCAGGATTAACATCCATAGTCATAACTACGCATCTCCTATCAGCTTGGAG
This sequence comes from Candidatus Thorarchaeota archaeon, assembly GCA_021498125.1. NCBI lineage: Archaea > Promethearchaeati > Candidatus Thorarchaeota > Candidatus Thorarchaeota archaeon. The sequence continues at coordinate 326,923 of JAIZWL010000001.1, forward strand.
TGTTCATTACGCATAAATGTATTGAAAAAGAGAATGTGTGGGATTGGCTCCCACGGGCCGTGTTTGTTATTATGCAGCCTCATCGGCCAGTAGGCTCTCGATGATTTGAGTGTAAATCTCTTCGGGCATTACTCCAACGAGCTTGTCCATCTTTCTGCCGCTACCATCGTCAAAGACCACACGCTTGCCCCCACTGTATACAAGCACACTCGGTACTCCAGTGATTTGGTTCATAGCGCTGAATTCTCGATTATGGTCAACATCTAGCTTAACAACCTTAAGACCCTGATCGGAATACTTCTCATGAAGTCCCTCAAGGATTGGGGTAAGTATCTTACATGGATGACACCATACGGCGTGGCAGTCTACAAATACTACCTTGTTCTCTGAAACTATTTTATCCAGTTCGTCAGCACTGATTTCTTCAACCATTGTTTTCATCTCCCGTCACATTGAACAGGCGGTTGTGTAGGACTCGCGCACAACCGTTAAAAAGGCTTACGATATGTAACCTTTTCGAGGGCAGACTTCGGCACGTTATTCAGAAGAAAACTGCAGGTTTCCGTCCTCAACGGGAATCCTTCCCCGTAGTAAACCTTGATAAGTTGCGCGATACCGGAGCTAGTGCTCATGGACTTGGTGGCTTTCAATGCCTGTGCTACACTGTGCTAAATGCGGTTCAAAGCTTGACATCTATAAAGAAGGTGATATCTGGACCGCTTGTTGCCACAATTGTAATGTGGAAGTGACCTTACAAGGTCGTTCGTTGACCCTTTTTGATGTGTATGATGCCTTTACAGAGACAATTACTTCCGGTAAGTTGAGCGGTCTCCCTCCAAGTTCTACAGGAAGTCAGCACTCATCCACTTCAAAGCGAAGCCGAAAGAAAAAGACAAGACCCTTCATGCGAGTGGAAGCCGTCAGCGACATCAAGCAAAAGGTCGAGGATGGTGGTGGTGACTATAGTTCTCTTCCTGCGGCTGTGAAGGCTCTTGTCAAAGCTGGACGTGACTATCTTGTTCGTTACAAATACCTTCCCGCAACAGATGCGGATTATGGCGCCGCTCTTGATGAACTTCAGGTTTCTCCACGACTTCGTGAGGCTCTCAAATCCAAGGGTATTGTGCGTCTTTACAAATTCCAAGAAGAAGCATTCAACAAGATCCTTGCTGGGACTGATGTTGTAATAGCTGCGCCTACTGGCCAGGGGAAGACTGAGGCATTCATTCTCCCCATTATGACCACCTTAGTAAAGACAATTCACGAGTCATTCATGAATCCAGGGGTTCGTGCTCTCCTTATCTATCCCACAAAGGCACTTGCGAGGGATCAGTTTGAGAAGATCAATGCTCTGTGCACTAGTGCCAATCTCACGGTTGGAATTTTTGATGGTGACGTGACTCAAGCTCAACGCCAGCGCCTCTATGAACGTCCCCCTGATATTCTTCTGACCAATCCCGATGTCTTGCATTATCATCTTGGATGGAATCGATCAAGGTTGGTTCCCTTACTCAGGACCGTAAAGATAGTTGTTCTCGATGAGATTCATCTATACACTGGTTCAATGGGAAGCAATGTCTACTACATTCTCAAGAGGCTCGAAATGGAGACCGGATCGCTTCAAAAAATTGGTGCGTCTGCTACAGTGTCTAATCCAAAAGAGTTTGCAGACCTGCTCTTTGATAGTGATGTGCATCTAATAGAGTCGGATAAGGCACGACGTGGACCAGTTCATTTTATGATGTATTATCCCGGTAACCGAAGCAAGTACAGTATGATTACGGACATTGTCAGGGTTCTGCTCCGTGGAGGTTTCAAGACACTAGTCTTTGGGAACACTCACACCGAGGCGGAGCTACTTAATGTGCTTCTCCAACAGCAAGGAATCAAGTCGATGGTCCACCGTGCAGGTCTCTCACGAAAGTATCGAACAAATGTAGAGAATGCCTTTCGCTCCGGTGACCTTCCGGTGATAGTATCTACTCCGACCCTAGAGCTTGGAATTGACATAGGCGACCTTGATTGTGTGGTGAGTATGATTGTGTCAATCACACGGCTCACCCAGCGAGTCGGTCGGGCTGGCCGGAAGGGCCAAGAGAGTGTAGCCGTGTTGGCGCTTCGTGAGAAAGATCCCATCTCGTCCTTCTATCGCTACAAACCTGACAAGTATTTCACCGATATCGATGCAGCATACATGGAACCTGAGAATGAAGTTGTGGGATATTACCAGCTTATTGCAGCAGCCATGACGGGCAAGCTCAACACCTCAATGTTCCCCCGACAGCACAAAATCTTTGAGACCCTAGAGGAAGACGGGATCATCTCAATTGGTGAGACCGGTAATGTCCGGATTGTCGATGCGAATGAGGCTCGTAAAAAATGGCGAGGCTATAGCATTCGAGGTATTGGCGACACTGTCGAAATATTCTGGGAACGTAAGATGTTAGGCTCTCGCAGTATGCCCATGGCTGCACAGGAGCTTCATCCCGGGGCGATCTATCTTCACGGTGGCAAGAGCTATCTCTCTGTCGAGTTCAGGTACCGTCAAGGTCTTGGTCGCGCGCGGGTCGTTCCACAATCTGACAATCTTTACTATACAAAACCACTCTACTTCACTATGCCCCGTATTATCGAGGTTCATGAGACTCGTCAGGTTCTTGGCATGAAAGTCCTATATTGCACACTTGAAATGGTTCAGACCGTGACCGGGTATGTGAAGAAGAAGACTGGAACTGGTGAGGTTGTGTCAAAGGAGGATCTGCATGGGGGGCTGCTCGTATACAAATACAAGACTCGTGGTCTCGTATTTCGAGCCCCCCGCCCGGACTCGGCCGTCTCAAGATACCTTAATGGCGGTAAGAACGAACTCGAAGGTCCCGTGATGGGTATCACAGAACTATATGGTGGCGCATTTCATGCCCTTGAACATGTGCTCATCGAGTCAAGCGATATGTTGACTGGCGGTGGCACGCGCGAGATAGGAGGCGTCTCAATGGGCGATTCGGGTGTGATCTTTGTCTATGATGGGAGTCCGGGTGGCAATGGGGCATCACGGCTTCTCTACTCACGTCTTCCTGAGGCATTTGCCCGTGCCGAAACTATCTTGTCTAAGTGCGAATGCAAGACCGTTGACGGGTGTCCGCTCTGTACCTACTCGTATCAATGTGGTAATAATAATCAGCCACTCTTCAAACTCGGCGCACTGGATAGTATCCAGCAGATCTTGAAAGGTGTAAAGACCAATATTGAACCCAATGATCACGTTGGGTACGAGCCACTTGTATAATTGGAGATGACTTTAATGGGAACCCTGATGATTAAGCGTGGGCATGATGGTCCCGCTCGACAATGTATTTGGAAACGAGATGGGCTCTCCCTGTCCACTCCCCTGTTTGTTGCCGCCCCCACAATGCCCCCTGTCAATATCCATTATGTGACTCTGACCCGTGACGAGATACCTCCTACTGATCCCTTTATACTCGTTATTCCATCTCTGATCGAGACCCCTTCACCAGTGCTCTCCAGTAATACGGCCCTGATCATCGCTCCAACATTAACCGGAATTGATGGTCTGGATGCCGAAGCTGCGCATCTCGTTCTCAAGGCTCAGTTAGCACGTATCCGTGAGTGGGGGATCGATGGGGAACATTTCGCAATTCATGTGCCGTCATCCACCACCTCAAACGATCTTCAGGAAGTCATCACGGCCAGTCAAGAATTCGGTATCCATGCAGCCGTCTTTCATTTGGATGGTTCTCTTGGGCCACGTGATCTTCAAGCCGTGTTGCTCCGGAGTCAGCTCCCTCGCAATTGGTTGACCATAGCAACTGGACGGATTGAACCCTCTCTCATTCCTGTTCTGTACTATCTTGGATTTGATATGCTTGATGTGAGTTACGCCGAGGCTGCAGCTCTTGCTCATCAACGGCTCTGGCGCATGGGTTCTGAAGCAATTACCTCTTCTTTGGATGAGGCGCGCTACTGTAGTTGCTATGCCTGTCGCAATGCTTCTCCTGAGATTCCTCTCTATTCGGTTCTGATGGCACATAATCTTGAAGTCTATCGTACAGTTCTCTCAGAGGCGATTCAGGCCAGCGAGCACGGTAAATTGAGATGGTTAATAGAATCGCTCACTCATACCTCCCCTGCAATGACTGCTTTTCTCAGACGTATAGACGCATCAAACTTTGATTTTGTTGAAGAGTTCACACCAACTACTGGTTCTGAGGGCGTTCCATTGATCGGTCCCGAGTCCTACAATGCGCCAGCCATCAAACGCTGGCGAAATCGACTTGTCGAGCGGTACACGCCACCTCCAAACAAACGTCTCGTGTTATTATTGCCCTGTTCGGCACGGAAACCGTACTCGGATTCGCGTTCGCACAGAAAGTTCATTGAGATAATTGAGAACAGTCTTGGTCCTGCTCGACGCACGATCGCAGAGACCATCATCACCTCTCCTCTTGGAGTCATTCCTCGTGAGCTTGAGCGTGTCTATCCCGTGGCAAACTATGACATTCCAGTGACTGGTGTCTGGGATGCGGAAGAGATTCATATTGCTGCTGAGGCGCTTATAGCACATATGAAGAAGTTTCCCACAGATGCTGTGGTTGTCGCACATATGACTGGCGGCTATGCCGAGGTTGTTCAGGCAGCTCAAGACCAGATTGCGCAGACCATTATCTACACAGTTCAAGAGGGATCTGCAACCTCCCGAGAGGCCCTAGCCGCTCTTGCAGATACCCTTGGTGACATGCGCGAAACCCTTGATCTGAAGGGTGGGCGCCCACAGTTGCTGGAGGAGACTCTGCGTGCAACTGCTGATTTTCAGTTCGGGGCTGGTGCTGGAGATATTCTTGTTCCCAAGGGTTCACGTGTGACCGGCAAGCTCTATCGAACAGTCATTTGTCGAGACCATGGCGAACAGCTTGCCTCTTTTATTGCAGAGAGCGGACTGTTGTCACTCACTCTTGAGGGTGGACGCCGACTTGCAGAACACGGGAACTACTGGGTTCGCTTTGATGGAGAGGTCCTCAAAGGAGGTTCTCTCTTTGCAGTGGCTGTGACAGACGCTGACTTGCAGATACGCCCCGGTGATGAGGTCATCGTTTTGAATCAGAGTGATGAGGTCGTTGGTGTGGGGCGAAGTGAGATGTCAGGTCGTGAGATGTGCGATTTTACTAATGGCCGGGCGGTCTCAATCCGACATAGGAGGAAGTGATGCATTGAAGGAAGAACTCACCGATTTTGCTGCTCATATTCAACGGTTCTCTCTGAGGTCTCGTGGTACCTCAATTGATCAAAGACGCAAGCGCGACCCAAAACGTCCCGCAGCATCATGGGTCACTACAGCCCGCATCGGTTATGATACAGGTACTGCCATCTCTATTGTCCTCTCCACAATTGGTTGCTCATATGCACGCAGTCCTCTTGGTGGTTGCACTATGTGTTCCTATCTTCTTGATGGTACGAGCGAGCATGTTTCCACAGAGGACCTGATGACTCAGTTCGAGACCGCTATGACGAAAGTAGCAGACGCCACTGCTCCTCTCTCTGTGAAGATCTATACCAGCGGAAGTTTTCTCGATCCGGCCGAGGTTCATCCCGAGGCTCGCCAGAAGATTCTCTTGCTTCTTGCCGCAGATGATCGTGTGACTCAAGTCGTCCTTGAATCTCGACCAGAGTATGTGACCGAAGAGGTGATGTCGGAGATACACGAGATTCTCGGGGATCGAGATGTCGAGATCGGAATTGGTCTAGAGAGCAGCAATGACACAGTCCGACTGATGTGTATCAATAAAGGGTTCACACTTGATGATTTTGAGCGCAGTGTGATGATTGCCCGACGCTATGGTATCGGCACACGCGCCTATGTTCTCGTCAAAGCTCCATTTCTCACCGAGCGCGATGCTTTGTTTGATGCACTTGACACAATGAGTACTGCTGCTCGCCTTGGGGTCACAACGATCTCGGTCAATCCCATTGATATTCAGCGGTATACTCTTGTAGAGCGTCTCTGGAAAAATGGGCAGTATCGTCCTCCATGGCTTTGGACCGTTGTACAGGTCTTGCATCAAGCGCGCAGAGCGATTCCTGCAAATGTCATCATCCTCTGTGATCCTGTGGCTGCTGGAAAACAGCGTGGAACGCATAATTGTGGCAAATGCGATAAGGCACTTGTTTCGGCAATCCGCAAGTTCTCTCTGACACAGGATAGTAGGGACTTGGAAGGAATCACCTGTGATTGTCGTGCTGAGTGGGAGCACGCACTTGCCCACGAAGATCTCGCCCTCATCGTCCACGACCGATAATAATTCTGGATGCTCGAATCCAATTAATTACGGGAATAAATACTCTGAGACATAGTTGGAATATGGCGGAATCCAACTCCGTACAGGTTTCAATTGAAGGTAATTTCTTGACCGTTACTCAGACTGAAGAACAGATGGTACAGACCCCCGAGAAGACACGACCATCAACCCGTGAGGCTCTCTCGGTGATCTTCTCTTGGCATAGTTATACTCTATTTCTCATCACAACTTGGATATTTTATGCATTCGACTCATTGATGCTCTTCTATAATCTGTACCTTCGAGACCTTGGTTGGAGTTTTGTGGTCATTGGCGCGCTAAGCGGAATCAATATGATTATAGCCGCCTCTTCAAGGATAGTTGGCGGATACATTGGAGATGTGGCAGATCGTAAACTACTTGCAACCATTGCCATGTTGTTTGCTTCTATGTTCTTTCTCCTTTCAGCACTGTTCATCCATCCCGCCATCATTGTCCTGGCGCTGCTCATCTATTCATCTATGAACTTGGTGAAGAGTGGTTCATCCGCCTATATCATGGATAATGTGCCTCGGGAACATAGTGGGCTTGCTCTCTCTCTGTTTAAAGCAGGCAGGGTCACTGGAGTTGCTATGCTCTTGGCCTTCAACGTGCTCGTAGCGACAAGCGGTTTTGGAGCGGGCTATCGCATACTTATGCTTGTGGGTGGTCTATGTCTACTTGCAAGCACAATAGTTCGTGCATATTGGCTCACACCGAGTCCGCCTCAACAGCGAACACGAACAGTTAGTATCTCGCGTGATTTCATCCACGAGAACTGGAAGGCCTTTCGCCTCCTCATCACAACACTTCCTGGTGCTATCATCATTGTGATCTTGGATGCAATTAATGATGGTCTGTTCAAATTCGGAGCCCTGCTCTATGCAAATGAGTATCTGGGAATTTCTATCCCTGGAATCGGAACTATTTTGATTGCCACTCTGCTGATCTCGGTTCCACTACTACTCAAAGTGGGACGCCTTGCTGATACACGTGGTCTCAAACGAGCGTCCTTAATGGTATATAGCCTCATGCCTATCTCTACGACACTCATTCTCATCGCCCCATTCCTTCCAACTTGGGCACCACAATCAATCATTACCGGGGCGGAATCCATCTTTCCGGGTCTAGGATCGGTATTTACAACTGTATTCATAGGCATTGTCTTGAAGTATGTGAACGATGGTCTCTGGTGGCTTCTATTAATGACAATGATCCGCAAGAGTCTTCCACGTGATGGGACCTCTAAGTTCTTGGCAATCTTCTGGTTCTTTGTCATGGCACTTGCATCAATTGGTCCTTTCATCGGTGGTGTGTTGTTCGCGCTCGGAAGCCCTCAACTCATATTTGTTGCATCTTTGATCCTCAATGCACTCATCCTGTTGTCGATTGCTCGAAATGGACTGGCACGGCATGTTGAAACTTGATTATATCCTCAAATTTCGGAAAGATACATACATACAATTTGGTGTTAGCTCAAATATTTCGCATAGTGATAAATAATTATTCTCTCGGCTCTGTGTGAAAAGTCAGTATTATAGTGATTATGAAACGTATGAACAATATTTTGTGTCCGAATCCAAGACTCTTCAGAACCTATGCTGACATAAACGATCTATCCGAGTGGACTTTTCACACAGCTCCTATTCTCTCAGCAAATTTATATACAATTCAATCGGTAGTTGAATTGTGCTTAATTCATAAGCACACATATGGGGGAAAGGGGAAAAAAAAATGTTAACATCTCAATCGAGAACCAAAGTATTTTCGATTTATGTTGCAATTCCTCTTGTTGTCTTGTCGTTCTTGGTTTCAACCTTTGTTTTTGTTGAAGCAGCAACGACACAACAGAGAATAATGGATAATGCCCGTGTTGCGGCTTTTCGTACGCTATCGGTCAGTAAACATCCCTTGGGATTAATGAGCTATGATTCGTCTGGAGATCTTTACAAGGAAATGAACTCTGTCAAGGGTGTCTTTGATGAGCAGAATGATCGGAATCTCCAACAATATGGGGAAACTCCATTGACGATTAGTGTCGCTAAAGGGAGCTATGCGACCCTAGCAACACTCAAATCGTACTTGAATTCAAAAGAACGCGTGCATGTGGCTTCACATGGGTACATCGATTCAAAAATCGAAACATTACCTAATGGGGAAACAACCATAATAAAGTATCCTGCGGTGAGAATGCATGGAGATCAAGATTTCTCTGTCCAAGAGATTAAAAAATGGGGCACGATTAATGGTCGTTGCCAATTACTGTATCTAAGTGCATGCTATAGTATGGGATCGTCAAGCAATGGTGCAATAAATAACAGACTGGCCCAAGCCATTTTTGATAAGACGAATGTCTATACTATCTTGGGCTTCAAGGGACCTGTTGATATTCTAGCAGCTACTATCCTTAGTCAAAAATTCTGGAAATATCATATTGCATATGCCACTACAGGTGGAATCTCTGCGGGTCGCTCCTATCAACATGTTCGGGATGTGCTCAATGCCTGTCTAGCTGCTCTGCCTATCCTAACTGGAACAAGCATAGGTACAGTTGCTGCACTCATTATTGGTCTTGGTGCAAGTGGTGTTGGTAGTGTATTTATTGCTGGTCTAGTGGCTGAATTTAGCAATGTGTTGCTTTGGGAAACAGCATTGGCAGGTCTTCGAGATGCTCTCAAAGGCTGGGTAATGTTGGATGACGGTGTTGCAGTTCCCGGGCTCAGCTGGACGTATGGTACTGGTGGCGGTGGCGGTAGCAGTTCGAGACCTGTTGTGACAGTATGTTAGGAGGGGTTCCCCCTCCTGTTTTTTTATGATATGGTGATGATCGGTATGAAACGTTCTCAATCTTTTACTTCACATGCAATCCTCTTGGTTTTGTTAATAATAATTATAATGCCTCGCCCTTTATCTTTTAGTCAGGTTCAGGTGTCCTTACGAACACCATTCAGCCCCACATCATATGCACTGACACGCAGAGAGGCAATTATTAATTATACATTTGCGCTCTATGATACGTACAGTGATGACTGGTATAGTGATCTCGGGTACTTTCATAGTTACTTGAGAGCAACCCCTCCTGATCCTCGATTAGGGACCTATCCAGGCTTGGGTGAATTTGTCCCCTTCTTTGAAACACTGCATACTCTTAATGCAACTACTAATTTCAATTGGTCCGGATGTATCAAGCTCTTGAATGCTCTAGTTGTACGTAACAAGACCAATCCCTATTATGGACTCGTCCTAGACTCAACAGTGGATTCTTCTAGTGTGTTCGCGTGTAATGATGCAATTAAGATATACCCCCTGTTGAATATAAGCCTCGATACTAATATCATTGCACAGTATGTTGCCAGTCTACAGGGCTCAAGTGGTGGCTTTATCGTTGATGCGTTTACAATTAGTCCAAAACCAGAACCCAATTTACTTTATACTTGCTTTGCACTTGATACTCTTGCTCGTCTTGGACGTTTAGACCTAATCGATACAACTGCTGCTCTAGATTATGTTGAACGTTGTTACAAAACAGATGGGGGCTTTGCATATGCCCCTGCCACTGAATATGATAGTAGTTACAATTATGTTCCATTAGGGTTGCTCTCACTAAAGGCCCTAGGCAGGACCGATCTATTTCGGATAAATGACACCACCAATTTTTTGCTTGCCAGTTGGGATAATGCTACAGGTTGTGTTCCTGGTGGAACACCCGTTGACACTGAACGAATAATCTGGTCTCTTACCCTACTCGGAACCGAAGACAGAATTGATATCGAGAAGGCAATAACATGGATTCTCTCCTGTCAATCGAGTATGCGCGGAGAATTTTTACCGTATCCTGGTGCTAATTATGATGATGAACGTTTCGAGTGGGCTCGTGCGGCAGTACACACTCTAGATCTACTTAATTCTCTTCAACGACTGGATGAAATGTATTCTATAGAACTGTATGCCAAGTATTCTGTCAATCAGTGGTATATCAACTACATCAAGGAACATTTTGGTACTACAACAACGCAAGGATCACCCTTCGTGTTACCTGCGATTAACATTGATTTCGTTGGAATCATACGCACAATGGCTCCCGGTATTGCTGTTCTTAGTGTTATCGCTCTTCCACTAATATACCTTGGATGGACTGACCGCCAGAAAAAGATACAACGGCGAGAGCGACTTCGTAAACGACGGCCTAAATAGACGCAAGATTGTATTGCTTGGTGAAACATCTTTCATATCTGTGTGTGCGCATCATTTATTGATTGGTTCACTCTGCGACTTTCACACATCGTTGAAGTGATCTGACCTCTTACAATCTTGCTTATTGCCTTTGCACACAGCTCTATACTAGGAAACTCTTAAACGGGAACTGGCAGTGGGGTCATCATCTATTGATGGTGGTCTATGATGAAGTACATCACACGTGTCAGTATATGGTTTTATAGTGAAGGGGCCTCTCCGGCAAAAGTCATTCAGAAATTACTGGAACTAGGATTCACCCCGGTTCGAGGTGCCTATGATTTCGTGTACGAGCATCAACAGAGCGATATGACTGAGAAGGATCTTGGCGGTGCTATTATTGAAATCGCTAATGCACTTCATATTGCGCTTAAGGGATTCAAGGTCTGGTTCAATCTCGACACTCACCCCTCAGAAGACGATCCTGAGTATGTGCCTCTGGAGGCAATCGATGCCGAGCTTGAGGCTACTAGAAAAGAAATATCCGAACTTGAACGTGAGATGTGAGCAAGAATTAGGTGTGGGGCGATAGAGAAGGGGAAGATTCCCCTTCTCCTTGGGAGGATGAATTTGTAGGCGTGCCCTAGTCAGATGTGACCTCTGGTTCACGGCGTTCGTATTCGCCCTCGCCTCTGACGGTCACATTGAGCTTCTTTTTGTCTTCGGGATTCATTCGTGGCCATACCCAGACCATGTTGGTCCCGTCATCTACTGTATCCAGTCGAGGTGCATCATCGGCAGGATCACACGATACAAACTCAAATCCCTGTGGAATCCAGTCTGAGACGACGACGTTCTCGACTGTGACCTCACCACGGTTCTCCACGGCTAGCATGACCACATACTCACCAGGATTACTCCCGCGATTAATTGCCTTCTTTGCAGTGAGGCGTCGTTTCTTGTAGACAATACCGATTTTGTGGCCATCCTCTGGGCTCTCCACATCCGTGATGGTTCCCGCAGGATAGATGTTGGCCTCACAGTGAATTGGGCTCGGATACTCTTTCTCCGGTCTGCTTTTCCATGCCATGATTGCATAATTGATCTTGATGCTCTGACCGGGCTCGAGTTCACCAACAGAGTCCTTCAAGTCCTTGAACTTGAACGTGAGGGTATGAGTGGTCTCGGGATTTTGATCATCCGGATCTATCACGAACTCGTACTCGCCAGTATACTCTTGTCCTGCAATCCAGACAGAGATGTGTTCCGCCTTTGGTGGCATTACATCATCAGGTAGATGATCGACTACAGTGATCTCATTGAGTCGGGCAGTACCTGCATTCTTGACCTCTATGTTGACTTCGACCGGGGTCTTGTCAAAGCTGCTCACTTCTGGAGGATCAAACTCCTTTGTGTATGTGATCTTGTAGACCGGAATGCTCTGTGGCACCTTCTCTACAGTTCCCAATACTCGTTTGGTGACTGTTCGTACGGGTGTGTAGATGACTTCTTGCGTTACCTTTGGCGGGCTCTTACTATCGATCTCAAATTTAGCACTCCATTCCTCACCCGGCTTGAGTTCGATTGCGGGTGCCTCATCTATCTTCTTGATCTTCTCACCGCCGTCTTCTGGAGCAAGGTACACCTCCGCCTTGTCAATGCGTACAACAAGATCGCTCTCATTACTGCACTCCAAGGTGCACTCCCAATGGTTCGGTGAAGTTTCTGCGGTGTCCACTCCAGTAAGGAACTCTGTCAGAGCAGTCATATCAGGATCGAGTGATGACCTCTGTTGATCCTGTGCTCTGTACGTCACGACTATCTCTCCACCGTTGACAATCTCGGTGTCTTCCATATTGGTGGTACCCTTGATCACCAGAGTTGCCTCTTCATGTGGATAGATGATGAAGTCTTTCCAGACCACCTGACGTGTGCCATCATCATATTCTGCATTCCCGACCCCCACTGACTCAAAGGTGACATCGTTCACTTCTGGGGGAATCGTCTTGTTTAGGACTATCTCGTCGATCTGTCCATCGGTCTCGTTCTTGAGAGTGATTGTGATCTTTACCGGATTTGTCTTGCCATGTGCATACGCCCAGTGCGGCTCCTCAGTGGCAATATCTCCGCACGTGTCGAAGATCTCTTTGACAGTGAGAAGTGGTGCTTCGATGTCCATGGTGTAATCGTATTCCCATTTTCCGCCAGCCTCGATCTCTCCGGCGTTTAGGGTATCTTCCGAAATGTTTGTTCCATCACGAGATTCTCCTAACAGGACCCTCACATTCCAGATTCTGCTTCGTTCCGACACATTGTTGACACTGAGGACTCCTGTGCAGCTTGCTGACAGGGTCTCGCTCAGTTCACCGATCTGTGTCTTTTCAGACTCTTCAAGGTCTATTACGACTCTTTTTTCCTCGCTCAACTGGCCTCACCTACCTGTGATCTTCACCCTCCCGGGTGACTTCTGGCTTGCTGGATCATGCCTGGGTTCAAGAGAGTGTGAATCGAAACTCATATCCCGCAGACCATTCAGCCGACAATGTCTGATTGGGTTTCATCACGACTGGTGTGCACTCTCGTGCAAACTGATCAACGTACTTTGAGAACTTGGCTGTCTGCTCCTCTGAGGTCCATCGCATTGCAATCCCGACTTTGGGCTTTGCATCGATGCAGAGGCTCACAGCATCTTTCACAGGAAATACGCCCTCTCCGCTGACTGGCGCGATTAAGATGTCGGTCTCAAATTGACCGAAAGGTCCCCGCACCATCGCATCACCGAGATATGCGACGCGCATCTTCCCCATCTCTATGTATAGACCGAGGTTCTCGATCTTCTCCCCTGTGTCTGGAATCGCACGTTTGAGTGGGTGCGCTGTCACCTTAAATCCTGGAATCTCATATGGTGTATCGGATTTCAGAACATGCAAGAGCCACGGCTTGCCTCCCTGTGATTTGACCTTCTCGATGGTGATCTCATTTCCAAGAATCCATGCCTTGGACTGCTCTGCAATTGCAGTTGCATTTCCAAGTGCATCATCAAGATGGTGTGTCGCTATGATGAGCCTGACATTAATATCATCAGGCACAACTGGCGTGCCATCCCATATTCCTGGATTCAACAGGACCGTGTTTTCTCCTGCTTCTAGCAGGAATGTTGTATGTCCAAAGTACGTGATCTTCAGCAATGAATCACATCCCTTTATCCGGGCTTGGTTCCCTCTGAGCCAGAATACTTGCTTACTCTCAATGAGGACTTGATGACTTAATAAGATAATTGGGCGTGAATAGCAACGGCGCTTTTCTCCTTTTATATAATTATACTCTCTGTATTATCTATTAAAATAGAACCGTATAATATATGAAAATCTTCTGGCGCCAAACTGTATAGGAATTGACTACTCGATAAGCACGAGTGTCGAGTTTTTAAATGCCCTCAGATAATAAGAGGTAGCGTCCTATAATCATCGAGGGCAGGTCTATGATTGAGCGTATTCTGGAGAAAGAATTCCGTAATCTGGTCAAGTATGTCTTTAAGGACATAAGGAACCACCAAAAAAGGGAGGAGACCAAATCTTTCAGGCAGGACGCGGAACGCATCAAGCGTGATCTCCTTGCCGCAATTGATACCTATAGCAAAGATGCGCGATTTGATGATTTTCTTGTAGCGGGCATCGATGGTTCGGGGAGCTCCCTCTTCATGAGATTTGATGATGCTAAGGTGCACCTGCTCACAAGTGCGACAATTGTTTTGAATACTGGTACAGCCGATGGGCGTCTTCTTCACTCAGTAGACTCGGTCGAATTAATAAAAATATATGAGACGCGACAGCCTGTTATCGATATGCATTGGCACACGGGGGAGCGAGACGATGCACGTAAGAAGATGGCTGAGTCACTAGGAAAAATCTATCCTGTCAAGGACATACACAAGATTGTTCTTCCATTCTTTGAGGACCAATTGGGTAGAGTTGTTTCGTCCCTTGAAGATCTCAAAGACACAGACTATAGGCCCTATGTTAAGGATCTCTCGTCCATGGACTCGTTAATTACACGAGGTCAATCTTTGACCAACGACGCGATCCATGACGAGTTACGAAAAGTCTTCGAGTATTCTGCTGCGCGACGACTTTTGGGAAGCGATCTGACACCACGATACCTACTCATCGATGGGGCTCTATCCACATTCATTCATTATTCTCGTGGCTATCCTTCTATGCCAAGCGGCTTCATTCTTCGTGAACTCTGCAAGACTGCGCGTGAACAGGGGACCATTATTTGTGCAATTAGCAAAGAGCATACCGTTCCATTTGCCCACCAAATTGCGGAGCTCGCCAAAGAGACCTTTGGCGGTTACAAGAAATGGTTCTGCCGGCTTCCGGCTGGTGGCAAGAGCGGTTCCCGTTTACGAATCTATGAAGATCGGACCTATATCCCCCCGAAGTTGGCTATTCCCTATCTGTTCAGTTTCTCGCAGGACAATCGGCCATCTAGAATCGACTTTGATATTGTATGGTGGGAAGAGCATATCTATGACGAAGATTCTGTCAAGCTTCGGGAGAACGAACAGGCTCTCTTCCGTGACCTTGAGTTTATCTCGCGCGATGCTCGCTGGTATGGATATCCTGTTCCTCTCGCACTTGCTCATGAGAAATGTGTTCTTACCTATAAGGATCTTAAAATTGCCCGTGATATTGCACGAACTACCCTTCCAGAGGTGGGCTTCAAGGGACGCGATTCGACCAGTCAACGTTCTGATTACAATGTATAAGGAGAGTTGTGAAATGAGTAATATTGACAAGACCAAACTCGGTAAGTTATTTGGACGAGTGAGTTCTGGTAATCAGACCGCTCTTGAGATCATGTGTGATAACCGTGATGTGAGTATTGGTGAGGTCTTCCTCATCTATTCATCACGGGATAATCATGAGAGCATCTTTCTCTTCAGGGTTCTAGAGCTTCAGAACTATATCCGGAATATCGATCGGATGGATGGCATTGCTGGTACCCTTGTTGTTGAGCAGGATGCATATCTCTCGGACATCGAACATAATATGCTTCTCTCAGTGGGTGGCCGAATGCTGGGCTATGCGGACTATGATTTTAAGGCGAAAAAATGGGTGTTCAAGGCTCCACGTCGTCTACCCGCTCATCTTGCGGAGGTCTATCGTGCAGAACCTGGTAAGGTGGATGCATTCGTGTCAGAGATTCTTGGCGATCAGATTACTGGCGAGATCTATATCGGGGACCTTCAAGTAGGTGAGGAGGCTCTTGATGTGCCTGTCCACATACCCTCTGAGTTTCTTCCCATGCATGTTGCCATTTTCGGGGCGACTGGCTCGGGTAAGAGTAACCTCATGATGGTGCTGATAAAATCGCTTATGGACAACAATATGGCTGTTCAGCGGGGTTCTAGTGAGGGCACGACGGTCTCAGCGTTCTGTATCGATCCACATGATGAGTTTGCAAAGGGTGTTGACACATACGGGATTCAAAGTATCGTGGATGCCATGGATGATGACACACGGAAACGAGTGATCGGTGACTGTTATTATCTCACAACTCACAAGAATGCAACACCCCGCGAGATAAAGCGATACACGAAAGAGATCCGCATCCTCTGGACCGAAATCCAGCCCCGTGATCTTTATTCTATCATGGACTTCTCTCCACAGATGTCTGCACTCATCGACACCGTCTATTCAACCAGTCACGAGACGTGGGTCTCGGATATTCTTGCAATGGACGAGTCTATGAGTCCTGCACCCGCAGGTACCCTTCATGCAGTTCAACGACGGCTCAGATTCTTAGAGCGTTCATCGATATTCATTGACAAGGGGGTCTCTATTCTTCCTGATATCTATACCGCGATGGAGACTGGTCGTGTCCTTGTTGTGAACACGAGTCTCATGAGCGATATGGAGCAGTTCTTACTGACCACGATTGTGACCCGTACGCTCTCGGATATGCGTAGAGCCCTGAAGAGTAGCGGAACACTTGGTAATCTTGATACACAGGCACAGGCGAGACTGCCCCATCCATTCTATTCAAAGATCAAGCAGAAGGCACACGGGTTCTATGGCCATGGAGGTACACAAGGTACCACTCCGGTCAAGTCGCCACGTGAATTGCCCGCCATCCTCATAACGGTCGAGGAGGCTCCTTCAATATTAAATCCGGAGCTGATGAAGGGTCGATCTGTCTTCAAAGATATCTCTCGCCAAGGCCGAAAGTTCGGTATTGGTCTTCTTGTAGTGAGCCAGCAGGTCAGTGTTCTCGATAATGTCATTCTCTCACAGACAAATACGCAGATCAATCTCAGATTAGGGAATGAGCGTGAGATTCAATCCAGCATAGATAATGCGAGTGTCAACATCAGTGGCTTTGAGCAGGAGTTTAGGGTCATGTCACGAGGTGAGGCAATGATCACGGCCTCTTACAGGGATATGCCTCTCCCTGTCCGAATCCCCCTCTTCGATGACATCTTTGAACGCGATATGCATCACTATAAGAAAAAGAATGCACGTAAGAAAGAAGTTCATAACATATGATTCCTGTATTAATTCCTGAGGTGGAACTCAAACAATGACCATACGAATTGCTCATATCTCCGACACACATCTGGGTTCTAGCCCGCGTGAGGGTGTACGGCATAACATCTGGGGTGTGGAGAACCGAATTCGTCTTCTTGAGAATGATTTCTATGAGCGATTCAGAGAACTGTTCGACAAGATCGCCGCTCTAGACCCTCCTGTCGATCTGGTCATTCACTCAGGCGATTTGTATGATACCCCCACTGATCGAAATCACTCACAGCCTCCGGTCGTGGCCCAAGAGACCGCCATTACTGTCCTGAATGACTTCATATCTCGAACAGGAATTCCTGTTCTTGTCATAGATGGCAACCACGGAGTCTATCGCAACCGTGATGTCAGTCTTCTTGATCTCCTACGAATCTCGGTCCCCGGTCTTAAGGTTGCAACTCTAGTTGACATGAAACGTGCTCTTCGTGAGGGTACTCCCCTCAAGTTCTCCTTTGATGAGTTTGATGTCTTTTGTTTTCCCTACATCGATCGGGCGGTGTTGGAGTCTGCTGATTATCTCCCCCAGTTTGAAGAGTGGATTACTGATCATCAACAGCCTGACTCTGCTCGACCCTCAATCGCGGTTGCACATGGAATGGAACTGGACAGAAGTCTGTATCACGGGATACTCTCTCATCCCTACGACTATATCGCACTCGGTCACGATCATCGAATGGGTAAACTGGCTAAGAACGCATGGTATGCAGGGTCTCCAGAGCGATGGCGATTTGATGAGTCTAATCTGAAGAAGGGATTTTTGTTAGTAGAGATCGAGCATGGCGTGGACCCTGTTGTCACCCCTCAACTGTTAGACTTCAAGCGCCCTGTCTTTAATGAGCAGGTGGAGCTATCGTCCAAAGATACACCAAGCACTGCCGTCAATAGAGTCCGTGACTGGCTCACTTCTCATGATCTTATGAGCGAGTGGAACGATGAGACCGCCGCCCGGGTCCGCTTAATTCTCACTGGTGATGCGCCCAGTATCAGAACATTAGAACTGACCATGGAGCTAGAGGCTCTACGGTCGGAGGTCTTGCGTGAGGGATCCGGATACAATATTGCTCAGTTTGTCTGGAGCTTTCGGCTTACTGGTGCAGAATGGGATGAACAGGCGCACATTGCGATTGAATCAGAATATCTTATCGAGGATCCTGAGACCGATTTCAAAAAGTATCTCGAGACGATTCCTATTGATGAAAAGTACGATGTTGACCAATTGACTCGCCTTGCTGTGCGAGCTCTTAGAATCGCGGTGTCGCGGACGGGCGAAAAATTATCCCTTGACACTCTGGAGGAGGAAGAGGTATGAAGATTATCCGTATTGAGATTCAAAACTTCAAGCCTTTCAAGGATCTCGTCCTGCCCGAGGACGGCGAGTTACCCGAAGGTCTCATTCTAATACGTGGCCCGAACTCGACAGGAAAATCCTCTATCTTTGAGGCGATTCTCTGGGCAATCTGGGGGTCATCGGCAGTCACATTGACCAATGAAGATCTTGTCAACTCCACATCCACGTTTTGTCGAGTTCAAGTAGTATTTGAGATTGCAGGTGTCAGATACAAGATTGACCGCTCCTACGATCATGCTGACAAGACCAAAGTGGTACTCTACAGGTATAGCGATAAGGGCTGGCAGAGGATAGCTGATAAGACTCGAACTGTTGAGAGCCAGATCAATGAGATACTTCATCTCGAACTCGATCAGGCACTTAACACGCTTCTTGTCAGGCAGGGTGAAGTAGCACGCATTGCTGTGGCTCCGCCCTCCGAGCTTCGTGAACTATTGATCAACGTCTACAATATCGAGATTTTGCAAGACACGGAGAAGCAACTGGAGCATCTGGAGTCAGACTTGGTGAGTAGAGTCAAGGCCCTCGAGGCTGACTTCACTCGGCCGGAGATTCTTCAGACTCAGAAGGATGAGGCGATCACGCGAACAGAGGGGCTGAAACAGGAAAAGAAAGACAAGGCAAAAGAGTTGGGCAGACTGAAGAAACAATTAGCTGGCCTGCCTGACTTGAAACTTGTCGATAAGATCGATGCTGCCATCCGTGAGCTGGAGCGAGTCGCTGATAGACTGAAACGTGCACGATCTGAAAAGCAAAATGATCTGAAGACGGCGGGTCTTCCGGTCGATGATGCAGAGCTAATCGACGAACGCCATAGAGTTCTTGTAAAGCAAGTTGACTCTCTCGAAAAAGAGATCGCTGCGGCTGAGGATGAGGTTGACCGCCTCAATACTGAGGCCGGAGCCATTAAGGGCATTAACCGTGACCTTGAACAAAAGATCAAGCTGCTCAGTACGGTTTCGGATGGCTCGGGCGACTCTCTTCGTTGTCCCACTTGCTCCAAGCCACTTACGATCGATGAACGCGACCAGATTCTCTCTGGATACCGCGGAACAATTGAAGATGGCAAGAAGCAGGTCAAAGATTACGAAACCAAATCGAGAGAACTACGTGAGGAGATTAAGACCAAACGTAAACGTATCACCTCTCTTCGTTCGGCTATTGAAGCACTTGAGCGTGCGAAGAGCCGTGATGGCCAGATCGAACCGATACGAGAAACGCATGATCACCTGAAAGATGAGATTCGCGACCTGTACAAACAGTTAGGTGTTGAGGACATCAGTGATCTTCTCAAGAAACACAGTGTCGCTTCGGCCTCGGAGTTCAAGAGGCTATCGGCCACCTATAAGACCAAGATTGAGTCCATTGAGGAGCGGCTCGAGCGGATAACTGAGGATATGAAAGAGCAGCAGCAAAAGGTCGAGGAACTCGAACGCAAGATCGTGGCCATGACCCAGTTGCGTGCGGAGATGGATTCCCTCAATGACCTCCATGCTCACGCTCAATATATTCGTCGTAATCTCATCAAGGGTTTTGTTGCAGACTGGGTCTTCCAGAAGCGCCTGGTTGGTATCATCCAGACCGCAACGGACCGATACATCACAGAATTCACAAATGGGCAATACACTCAGATAGATCTGGTTCCTACCAAGGCCCGAGGTCGGTCCGGTTCGGGATTGGCCCTCAAGATCAAAGATATCCGTGACAATCTCATCAAGAGCAAGGAGCAACTCAGCTTTGGTGACCGCACGGCTGTGAGCCTTGCATTACGGCTCGGTATCAGTCGGACCATGAGCAGTATTCGCCCACTGAAAGATAGCCCCGCCATCTCACCTCGTGTCAGAAGTGTTCTTCTTGATGAGCCTCTTGCCGGACTTGACAAAGAGCGTCGTGCATCAGTGGTTCGCAATCTCACAAATGATCGAGGCTTCGACCAGATATTTCTCATCACACATACGGATGTCTCAGAGTGGGATGATGTCTCTGTCATTGATGTTGAAAAGAGCGGTAAGGCAAGTACTGCAACGCTCCGGCGTGCCAGTGACTAGTAATGATGAATTAGTCGTTAGGTATAAGTGCCTCCACTATTAGGGTGGGGTCATGTTTCTCCGCCGCCTTGGACGAGGCATACTACACTTCATTCGAGAGTATGGGATCTTTCTCATAATCTTGACTGTAGGTCTGTATATCTGGGCCAGTGTATTCCAAGCGGCTCTTACAGACTATCTTGACTCTTCGGCATGGAATGGCCGATGCGCATGGTTGGGTACGGGCGATTATCAATTCTGGGGCTTTACGATCACGTATCAGTTCGAGGGTTATTCTGATTATTCATTTTTTTATGTTCATTGGGGCAATAACTTTCTCAGGGGGGTCATGCCCTACACCGAAGAGTTTGGACAGATCGAACTAGATGGGATCACCAACTCAAATGGTCTGTACATCTTCCCTCCACTCTATGCCATCCTTTACGCGGCTGGGATCGCCTTGAATCTTGATGGTTATTGGGGGATTGGTCTGCTCCTTGCGATCTTCGGATATCTGACCGTGTTTCCCACCTATGGTATCGCCAAGACCTTATCTCACAACAAACATATTGGAGAAGCAGCTGCGCTCACATACCTGTTGAGTCCTAATGTTCTCTATCATATTGACTTCATATGGCTCAATACCTCCCCTTTCATCTTTTTCTTCTTTGCAGGGTTCTTTTTCATAGTGCGTGGTCATCGTCATATTGGCACGCTCCTCATTGTCACAGCCGCGTTGTTTAAGCAGATGGCATGGTTTCTAGGACTTCCCTTGGTGATTTACTTACTCTTGGGGCCATATGCACCCTTTGACCGAACCCCTGATTCCGATGAGCCTGACAAAAGAAAAGTTATCGTCCATCGTCTATTCCAGTTTGTCCTGAGTGTGATCCTTGTTCTATGTTATGCAGGCCCCATCCTTCTCCCCTTTCTTCTGACCCAGCCCGATATGTTGAAGTTCATGGGGTTGGCTGGCGGGGCATTCCCACTAGAATCTTTTACCAAGCCTCCTCCCTATGGTGGGACAATGCGAATACAAGTGCTTCCCGTAGTGGCTGGTCTTCCCGAACTGGCTGAGTTCCTTGATTTTCTTGTCACATCATACTTTTTGATAACACTGGGCGTAGTCTTCTTTGTTGGGATGATGGTCATCGGACCCAATCACAAAAGTAGCAGTACCCATTATTTCCGTCGTCTACTCTTTCTCACCATGATGATGATGTTATGGGTGCACCTTACAGGCCCGCGTGGAGTGTACAAGTATTATTTCACCCTCTTCGCCCCATTCTTCTCGATCTTTTCTTCGGGACGAATGGTCACAAGCAAAGATGATCATGTGGACTTTTCCCCTATCATGCTCCTTCTGCCTCTTGCGCTGAGCCTGCTCATTGTCATACCTAATAGGAACGTCTATCTTGTTGGGGTCATCCTCATCATGATCGGGTATGCTATTGCTGATTTCATTGGTGGCTTCTGGGTTGTTCTCACATCGCCTCTTCGGTGGGTATCTCAGGCTCTGCGAGACCGTATTACCATCCACAGTACGAGGCTCTCCGAGGTCATCTCTCGTATCTCAAGATTCTCTCCATGGAGTGATGTTCAGGAGGAGTGTTGATGATTTCTCCGACCGATATTAGAGAGCGGCTTATCCATATTGGTCGTGAGCACTTCTTGTTCATCATGATAATGATCGGAGGCGCTCTGATCTGGGGGTTGGTCTTCTGGCGTGCCGCGATGAGCTTTGCAGGAACTGCTCCGTTCAGAGGGGTATGGAACGGTTCAGGGGCGCTTCCTATTTTTGGCTATACTGTGAACTTCAATTTTGAGGGTTGGGTGGACTATGATTATTACTATGTTGACTGGGCTGATCAGTTTCTGCGTGGATTAGCTCCCTATACGGACCAGTTCAATCAGGTGACTTTTGGAAGCGAGACCTATCAAACCCCTTATTTTTTCCCACCATTGTATCTTTATCTGTGTGTCATCGGGCGTCTGCTCCCTATCCAACCATATGGCATTGGCTTGCTTCTGACTATCTTCGGCTATCTGACAGCAATACCGATATATGGTATGGCCCGCTACCTGTCTGATCAACCCCTTGTAGGCGTCATCGCAGCTCTCGGCTATCTCTTCAATCCTATGGTGCTGTATTATACCGCATACCAATGGCTCAATCCCGCGCCCTTCGTATTTTTTTCAATGCTCGGGTTTTATTTATTAATGAGGAACCATCGTATCGGAGGCGCTTTTGCCATTGTCACTGCTGTCTTTTTCAAACAAATTGCGATGTTCTTCGGTCTCCCCTTGCTTGTAGTGTTGCTCAAACGCGCTCCCGACCCTGCATCTGCCGATTTACCGGATGGTGAGCGACCCCCTGGTGATGCAATAGATGGGAAGGGTTTCCTCCGCATTGTTGCCATCATTATTGTCTATGCACTAGTCCTCTCAATGCCCTACATTCTTGAACCATCAAATTATCTCTACTATATTTTTGTCAGACCGGGAATTACCAAGCTCGAAGATCTGACGGTCCCCTCTGAATTTACACTTCCTGTGACTATGGTCATTCCCTTTATCGTCTTTAATGCGCCTATGTGGTTGCGTGCATTTATTGATTTTATTACGTACTCAGCGCTTGCTATGATAATTGGTATGGGCATTTTCCTTGTACTGATGCTCATTGAGGTCAAGGATGATTGTAACTTAAGGGAATACTGGAGGCGACTGTTCTATCTGATGTTCCTCCTGCTGTTATGGATCCATATCTGGTCACCACGTGGCATCTACAAATATTATCTCGTCGCAATTATTCCCTTCCTCTCAATTCTCTCGCTATCCCGAATGTGTTCCATTCAGACCGGTCCTGTTCGTGTGAGCCTGCTAATGATAGTCGTTCCCTTACTCTGGTCACTTGTGATCCTCTTCGCCCCTAGAAATCTCTACATCCTAATTCTATGTGGTATGTTTGCTGCCTACTTATTGCACAGGCATATTGCCATGATTTGGACTAGACTCACTAGAGTTGTCTATACGCGGATTCCTCGATTGCGCAGTACTTCTACTCCGTAGTTGCGGCCTGAAGCTTGTCCAGCTCCTTCTGTTTCTTCTTGATATGTTTCTCCAAGCTCTTGATTCGCTCATCAAGTTTCGCAGTCTGTTCCTCATAGGTTTCACGTGGCATTGCTCCTGACGAGTGCTTCTGTTCAATGTGATCGCGTAGTTGTTTGACCGAGTCCAGCTCCTTGTTAAGCGAGCGAATGTCTGATTTGATTGAGTCGATCTTGTTCTCTTCAGGGCTCTTGAACTGTCTTGTGGGAATGACCAGCCCAAGCTGCTCTTGGGTCTTTTCAGCAAAGGTCTGGAACTGGTCTCTCAAGCTCTCTATGTTCTCATCGATGTGGGCGACGCTCTTTGAGAGGGTCTCCATATCCTTCTGCAGGTCAAAGACCATATCGATGAGCCTCTTAATGGTGTTCTCCATGTCTTTCACGAATGTTTGGTCGAATGTGGATGGAGCTGGTGATGTGATAGTCTTCCCCGGTGTCTTGGCCACTTCACTTGGTCTGACTGTTGCTTCCGCCCCACAGAGCCATCTGAAGGCGTTCATGGCAAATTGCTTGTTACCCTCATTCTTCATTCCTCCACTACGGAATATCTCATAGCTCCCCACGCATATGATTCGGCCCCTCCCATATTCTGCAATAGCCACTATTGGCTGACCTGCTGGATCTGCAACATCTGATGTCTTTGCAATGACCGTGACATCCCCTGATGTTCTTAGCGTGCATGATGCAGGGATGAGAAGTTCTGATACTCCCTCTGTAATCGGGTGACTTGCAAGGTCCCTGATTATCGGCATTGTGGGGACACCCGCATTATTTCGTGTGTCCTTGACGGCAGTGTTCTCGAAGGCAATACCAAAGTCTTTGGATATCTGGCTCATGTTGTTCATGAGACCTCGGTCCCCTCCTGATAGGGCGAGAAGCATGAGTCCTCCTCCATTCTTAACATACTTCTTGATCGTATCAATCTCCGAGGGCCGTAATTTTGAGCTATTAGGGCAGCCAAATACGATCGCATCTGCCTCTTTCAATTTTCGTGGTAGAATCATGTACTCCTTGTACGTTTCCGGTCTGAAACCGTTCTCTTTCAAGAGATCTGCCAGCTGTGCATACGTTGAATCCAGCCTGCCACGTTCATTCTGAGTCTGATCAAAAAAGATGCGTCTTGTCCTGCCGCTCATCATGGTTCACCTGCTTTTGACGTTGTTTTCAATATGTTCCTGCTCTAATGAGACTTCCGACGACGTTGTGAGCAGAGCCAACTATTTATCTTCGAGCAGTACTATTTCTTGACTCATGAGCGAACCAGAGGATTGTATCTTTTGCAAGATTGTACGGGGTGAGATTCCCGCTTCTGTAATCTTTGAAGACGATGTGTGTATGGCCTTTATGGATGTCTTTCCTGTGAAGACTGGGCATTGCCTCTTAATCCCCAAGAAGCACTACACCAACATGTTCGATGTGGATCCGGAGGTCGTGGCTCATCTTGGCCGGAGGCTGGCGGAACTGACTCAGAAAGTGAATGCGGCCTTCAAACCCGATGGAGTCCTAAACGTTATCGCTAACGGTACCGGGGCGGGTCAAGAAGTTCCTCATCTTCATATGCACATCATTCCTAGGAACCAAGATGATGAGTTCCGTTTTCAATTTCCAAAGAACTATCGAGAGGAGATGGCCTCTCGTGAAGACTTGGATCGTCTCGCCCGCCTGATTGGAGAGTCATAGAGCTTTCCATTGGTATGGTGCTCGACGACTATAGCTTGATGAGGTTAAGTCCTGAGGTCTTGTCTAACGCCCTTCGGATCTCGTCCTGAAACTCGTTTATGACGATCTCAATAGTGACCGACACCTCGGTTCCCTTCAAGAGATGGCCTCCGTATGTTCGCCCTGTTCTATCTGCAACGACCATATGCGCATGAACAACTGGTGTCCCCTCTGCAAGGCGTGAGATATTTCCCATGCATGATACGACCTCGAGATCCTCCTCGACAGTGAAATCAACGTACTGATTCTTCTCCCTATCAAAATAACCCAGATGAGCCCGTGCCACAGCACCAATAAGCTGAAGCTGGCCGCCTCTGATATTATGTTCAAGCACAAGTCTCTCTAGGCTCTTGAGAATATCCTCGCCCGGCATCAGTCGCGCAACAATTGTGCGCCCCGTCTTTGTAATACTGCTATCGGTCATATGTCCTCAATTGCGTTCATGGTTAATCAATGCTTCATTGTGGGAAGTGCTTATCAAGCTGAATCGCAAAGAAGAAGTCGAGTCGCATGGCAAAGAAAAATGATAATCCGGATCAAGGGCAGGCAAGTCTTGATGATTTCTTTGGCTCGTCTGAGGAGCCACCCATGCAGAGCGAACAGCAGGTTCAAGAGACCAATGATCCTCCCCCAGATTTTGGTTCCGATCCCGTTGAACCAACATCTACTGTTGTCATCATAAATAACGATGAACCTGCGGATGAAGACGAAGAGGATGTCGAGTCTGAGACGCCATCTGAGTCTTCTATTGAGAACGAAGAGATTGCACCGCAATCCGATTACTGGGTCTCTAAGCGTGTCACCCCACAAAATCTTCCTCCCTCCTTTGTACTATCTATTGATTACAATGGCCAAAAGAACAAGGCCATGGTGCGACTCTACCGTCCTGATACCGAGGACACCGTATTCTGGTTTGACAACACCAACCATCAACCCTATTGTTATACGGACCTCCCGCCTCAGGCCGCAGAGTACAAGGTGAAACAGAATCGCGGTTTTGTCAGGACCGAGACCGTCCAGCTCCAAGACCTTCTTCATGATCGACCTGTGACCATGACCAAGGTCATTGCAAACAACCCACTTGCGATCGGTGGTACTCGGGACTCGATACGAGAGCTCTTGACCATGCGAGAACGGAGCGGAGACCCTAGTGCCCCTACAGTGACGGTCAATCACGCGTGGGAGGCAAATATTCGCTATAGGAACTGTTACACTTACGATAGCAACATAGTTCCCGGAATGATGTATCGAATAGAGAATGGCGCCTTACTCCCTTGCCCTCCTGATCTAAATGAATCGGTCCTTGAGAAGTTTCGTGAGACTCTGGGTGATGATCCTGAACTGGAACGAATCGTTGACCTCTATGCTCCAATGTTCTTTACAGAAGTCCCAGACATCAAACGAATAGCTTTGGACATTGAAGTCTATTCTCCTATGGCCAATCGTGTCCCTGATGCCAATACTGCACCGTACCCTGTTACTGCAATAGGACTCTCTGATAATGAGGGGTACAATGTCTGTCTGGTCCTAAAGCGAAAGGGTCACCCTGAGGGCACGAGGGGTCCTGATTATCCAAAGCAATTACGCCTGATTTTCTATGATGATGAGAAACAGATGCTTCTTGATGCCTTCAAGAAGATCGAAGAGTATCCAATCGTTCTGACCTTTGTGGGTGACGCCTTTGATTTTAATTATCTCTATCATCGCTCTAGCAAACTTGGAATTGATCTCAAGCGCCAGTGTCCGATCTATCTAGGTCGGGATGTTGCCCTTCTACAGACTGGTGTGCATGTAGACCTCTACAAATTCCTCAAGAATGCGTCTATCCGACTATACGCACTATCTGGTGCGTATGAACGGACCAATCTCGATTCAATTGCACAGGGGCTCCTCGGTTTCGGAAAACTAGAACGTAGTACTGAGATTGCCGATCTGCCCTATTTTGAGTTAGCACACTATTGTTGGCTTGACGCAAATATCACCCTTCAAATCACGACCTTCAATGATAACCTCCTCTTGCGCCTGATGGTGCTCTTGATGCGTATCTCCCGATTGAGCATGGAGGATGTCACACGGCAAGGTATCTCTTCTTGGATCCAATCACTCTTTCGACAGGAACACCGTTCTCGTAAGGCATTGATCCCGCGTCAAATCGATATTGCTACTGCAAAAGGGGATGCAGCTCAGACAACTGCTATGATCAAAGATAAGCGGTTCAAAGGGGCGATCGTTATCGAGCCTGTTCCCGGAGTTCATTTCAATACCTGTGTCCTTGACTTTGCAAGTCTGTATCCCACCATCATGAAGCAACACAACATCAGCTATGAGACCGTTGATTGTCCCCATGAGGAATGTCGTCTTGCAACGGATAACCGTGTTCCCGAGACCGAACATTGGGTGTGCAAAAAGCATCGTGGGATGATCAGCCAGACCATTGGCTTTTTCCGGGATACGCGGGTTCGATGGTTCAAGCGGTTGAGTAAGGACAAGTCCCTTGATGAACGAACACGCGGTTGGTACACGGTTGTTGAGAAGGCTCTGAAGGTGTTCGTCAATGCGTCCTATGGTGTGACCGGTGCCCAACATTTCGAATTATTCTGCATGCCAGCTGCGGAGAGCGTCACCGCATTTGGTCGCCATGCTATCCTCCAGACCAAGAAGAAAGCCGAGTCCATGGGCGTGCGGGTGCTTTACGGGGACACTGACTCCGTGTTTCTTGATAATCCATCAAAGGAGCAACAGGAAGAACTTGTCCGCTGGTCTCAGGAAGTACTTGGGATTGATCTTGAGGTGGAAAAGACATTCAAGTATGTTGCCTTATCTGACAGAAAGAAGAACTACATAGGTGTATACAAGTCCGGGCATGTTGAGGTGAAAGGTCTCAGTGGCAAAAAGCGAAACACTCCTGACTTTGTGCAGGAGGCTTTCCGTAAGATGCTTGATGTCCTAAGCAAAGTGGATAATGTTGAGGGGTTCGAGGCGGCAAAGGAGGAGATTCGAGAGATTGTCAATCATGTGTTGGATCGGCTCGAAGGCAAGACCGAACCATACTCCCCCGAGGACCTTGCGTTCCGCGTGCAGATGACGAAACCCATTGAGAATTATGGCTCAACTATGCCGCAACATGTTCGTGCAGCCAAGATGCTCAGGGACGCAGGATACGACATTCAGTCTGGGCAGTTGATCGAATATATCAAGACAAAGGACGAGGCTGGTGTTCTCCCAGTTCAGATGGCAAGGGGCAAGGCATATTGGATCGACACGGACAAGTATGTGGATACACTCCGGTCGGTCTTTGGTCAGGTCCTTGATGCTGTTGGGATCGACTTTGACGAGCTTCTTGGCTTCACGACACTTGATCAATTCATCTGATTGCAAGTTAGTCTCGGCAAGAAAGTCTTATAGCATACATCACGCCTATTGCACAAAACGGCTTGCAGTTGCTTGTCCGCTTACGACGGGGTTGTTAAAAATGGCCAAGATCGATTTCCGAGAGTTCTTTGGTAAAGAGCCGCTTCTCATCCTGACACCTGAAGATATTGGGCCTTCAGCACGGGAATTCGTTTCCGTATACGGTTCGTATATGCACGATGTCGGTATTGTGGCAAAACGTGCCAGTGGATATGCCACCTATGCGAGTCGAACGGCTCCTGTAGAGAGTGAACATAATGAAATGTTCGAGGAGTGGATCACGCTCCTTGGTAAGTTGAAGATCAAATCTGCTGTGGCAATGGACTTTTACACTGACAAATGGTTCGCTAAGGACCCAAAATATCAGACCATTAATGCGAAGGGTCAGGCTGTGCAATATCAGGTCTGCCCCAATCGTGAAGAGTTCTGGCAATATGGTGCCGAGATCGTCAAAGAGTTGGGGAGCCACAATATTGATGAGATTATAGTCTTTGGTGCAGGGTTTATTCAAGATGGCTTCTGTTTTTGCGAACGATGCAAGAACGAGTTTGCCCCAATGGTCGGGCAGGAGCCACATCGTCTGACCTATGCATTTCTAACCGAGAACCCCGAGCATCATGAGGCTTGGCATAACTGGCGAGTTGAGAAAGTGAGCCAAGGCATTACACAATTGAAGGCAGCAGCTCGTGAGACCGATGACATGCTCGAACGTGAGACACCGCTCAAGCTCACGATCGAGTTTCCTGTCGATCCGCAAAAAGGATTGACCGATGGTGCACGGGCCGAGACTGGTCTTGACTACTCAAAGATCTTTGACATCACCGGCAACATTCTCATTAACCTCTATCCATGGACCCCGATACTTCCAAGCCCCGGCTCAAAAGATTATGAGGATCTTCTTGAGGCCCTCTATTTCGTCAAGGAGTTCAAGCGACGTGGAGGTAATGTGACCCTCTATAGATGGGGGATGAACGTTCCTGACCGTGTGGACGAGCTGCGCAGAATTGCCAAGGATGCAGAGATCGATCGGATCTCGTTCAGTTTCCACTTCCCGGACGACTATGCGGCTCGACGCGAGAGCGCTCTTGGTTCCATGTAGTACTAGTGATGCCTCTACTGAATTGCACCGCAGTAGGGGCATCGTCTTGTATCAAGACTGATTGTGCGTCCACATGAGAAACAGAATCCGCGGCGCTCACCTTTTTCTTTCGTCTTAGGTTCATCAATAAAGGGTGATAGTTCTCCTTGGCGAAAGAGTGAGCCAAGTCCCTCTACATTCTCACTGGGGGGTAATGTACAAATTCCTGCTGATCTGTTGCTTGCTCCCGTTGCTCCTCCAGTAATCTCTGTCATTACAGTGCTGTTTCTGGCCGAAGGGATTTGCGGATGATCTGCTGTCGAGGGTTTCCCGCCTGATAATATTGTTCCGCCCAATGGTGTTTCCGATTTGGTGCCGCCCCATCCCGATCGTGTAGAACTCCTATGTCTTCTATCCGATTGTCGGAGACTCTCCTCAAGTCTATCAAAGTCCATTCGATAATCGTCACTGCCATAACCCGTATCAATTGCAGGGCGGTTTGCGGCGCGTCGAGGAATCTCTTCGAGACCCCAGGTATCCCTTGAATGTGGAATCCCCTTTGCCATCTCAAGGAAATCGTGATGTGCTCGCATCTTCATTCGTTCATAGTCTTCAGGAGTCAGACCCAAGACTTCGAGTGCTCTATCTCGCTCAGGACACCTCTTGGATAGTGGGCAGCAATATGCTAGACTCCCATGGCATAATGACGCAAGAGCACGTTCTTGACGTGATTTGAAGATCGGTGTGATCCTCTTTCTTCCTAGGACGAGAGCATCTCCTTCGGTTCTTATCTCTGCATAACCGCTCTGGGCCAGGGCAGCGACAACTTCCTTTGCCGGATATGCCCGACCCTCAATGACCACAACACCTTCAGTCTTTTCAAGTCGAACGGGCCGCTCGTTCTCTCTACGACCATAGCTCTCGTATCGCGTTATTGCCACCTCTACTAATTAGCTACTGTACCTTTCTCTGCTGTTCTCACAATACAATATCGTGTATTACGTTCGTATTTCGCTCTATGAGCCAAAAGCTATAAGATGGGTGTATAGTACTCTGTGACTTGGTAAGGTGGAACCTCCCCTTACTAGGATGAGATACTAATGGGTTGCAAGGCTGAAGGCGCAGCGCAGGGATACACAGTTCTTGGCTCGATCATTCTTTTTCTCTTTGCTCTCCAGATGATCATTGGCGGAATCAATGGTGCCATCGGAGGCGATTTTGCCTCTGTCATCAATGTGGTATTTGGCATTGCCCTAATTCTCATGGCAATATTGGCCCTTGATGCATGTGGATTCATCTATTGGAAAGTACAGCGAAGTGGATTGCTTCTTGCCATTTTCGGACTCGTTTCCATCTTTATTGTTGGTCGGGGTCTCAGTTTTGATATTCTCTCATGGCTGATGAACATCGGAATGCTTGCTGGGCTGATGTTTCTCATAGCAGGTCTTTTGATAATCATGAAAAGTTAATACATCTCTTCGATGGCCGCATACCACTGTGTTGTCGGCCATTACTTTTTCTCATTATCCTTTCGGCGAGTTGTGTTAGCACTATTCATTGTTACTGGTTCTGCTTCAGTATGCCACATCGAGTCTGCATCTATCTTCTCGGATGTGTTTGATATAGAAGTGGCCTGCATCGATAATTAGATAATGGGGGCTTGGTGGTGGCGGTCTTGAGATTGATTGCCTATCTGGATGGTCACCTCGATGGACGACAGACATTTGGACATATTCAAAGATCTTGGTTTTGACGATGTCACTCCCAAGACAATGACTAATGACTACTGGAAGAAGCGTGCAGCAAAATCGCTGGCTTTGACAACCCAGGATCGGGATGTGTATGGTTGCTTGGATCACACCCGTGGTGAGGGTCTAACGATCTATGATGTTGAGGGCACGGAATATCTCGACATGACTGGCGGTGTCGCGGTGAGGGCTCTGGGCATCCGCTACAAACCGCTTCTGGAGTTTGAGAATAAGATCAATGATGTGATTCGGGAACTTCCTGGTATGGACTTTGATGCAATTCCACAGACACTACTTGCCGAGAAGATCGCATCTATCATCCCCGGCGACCATAAAAAGAGGGTTGTGTTCACAACCTCTGGTGGTCGCGCAGTCGAGGGCTGTATGAAATCAGCAATAGATCTGTCTGGCAAACATCGGTTCGTGGCATTTCGTCCGGCCTTTCACGGGCGTACCGGATATGCTCTATCACTGACCGCTTCTAATTCCAAACACAAGACTGGCTACCCACAAGGCGTTGATGTGGTTCGTGTGTTCTATCCTTACTGCTATCGCTGTCCCTACGGTCAAGATGAAGAGAGCTGTAATCTTGAGTGTGTTGAGGCTCTTCGTTACGCACTTGAAGTGGAAGGGAACGATATTGCGGCTACAGTGATGGAACCGATCTGTGGTGAGGGTGGAATCATAGTTCCTCCATCCAAGGCAGTTCAGGGTATCTACAAGGTCACCAAAGAGTTCGGTGGTTACTTCATGTCTGACGAAGTACAGGCCGGAATGGGCCGGACAGGCAAGTGGTGTGCAATGGAACATCATGGCGTTGTCCCCGATTATGTGTCCATGGCTAAGGCACTAGGGGGTGGCTATCCACTTGGCGCCTCAATAGGTCCTGCTCCTATGTTCACAGGCCCCTCACGTCACTCTGAAACCTTCTCTGCCGAGCCCAAGATGTCTCTTCTGGCCCTTTGGATTCTGAAGCAGATCGAGGACAAGGACTTTCTCAAGAAGAATGCAGAGCATGGTGCATACTTGCTGAAGAGGCTAAAAGAACTGGTCGAGAAACACGAGATTGTGGGTGATGCTCGCGGTTTGGGCCTCATGGTCGGTCTTGAGATCGTCAAGGACAAGAAGAGCAAGGCAAAGGCTCCAAAACTGCGTGATCAGATCATCAAGCATCTTGTTGCCAAGGAGCATCTTTGGATTCTCGGTGCTGGCCAAAATGCTATCCGATTCACCCCGAGCTATGTGATCACAAATGAGCAGATTGATGATGCCATAGATCGATTGGATCGTGCGATCAAGGCCGTATCCAATTAGATCTGTTTTGCCACGAAAAAATGAAAAGTTGCCCCCCCATTATGGTGGTGGGGGCAATTGGCTTTTATTTTATAAAAGGAGCAGAATTGCACCGATGATTACCAGAATTCCTGGTAGACCTGCTGCAAATACGTACATAATAATCCCCAAAATGAGGATGATTACCCAATTCTTTTCCAACTTAAGTGCAGGAATCTTGACAACTCCACTTGTTGCCAAAGTGACAAGGGCCAAGATGATCTGGATAATTCCAATTATTAGACCTCCCAATGCGCCTCCTATGTTGAGACCAGGAAGCAATGCAAATGGGGCGCCAATAATGGTTAATATCCCGTAGAGTAGGCAGAAAATTCCACCTAACAATATGAGAATGTTAGCGACTTTTGTGGTGTCGGATGCCATTTCTATCACTCCAACAGTCATTTTCATTGATGAAGATGACCTTTAGGAAAGTTGTGTTCCGTTCTATTTATACTATTTTCCTCGAAAAATTCCGTTGCGTTCCAAAAATAACAGGTGCGCAACAATATGCTTATCAATCCAAAATTATCTGTTCTCTCATCACAAAAACGGAGGTACGAATGGATCATGGCGACAATACACTGGGGGAATCATGTTTGCCAGACGCTCATTCTTAGCTCTGCCTCCATCCGCAAAGTTTCTCTATGTTTTGCTTAAGGCGCGACGAAAGATGTCACGTCAGGAACTGATTGACGAGACCTTTCTGCCGCCTCGAACCGTCAATTACGGCCTTAGTCGGTTAAAGGATCTCGGTCTTATCCGAGACGATGTTCATGATGAGGACTCGCGGATGGTAGTCTATGAGCTGCTTGATGCCCCCTTCTAACCAGATGCAACAGATTGATCTTGCCTGACGCGAGTCACGGCAGAGGCAAGAAGTGGTGTTCTTGCCACAGACGACCTTAGTAGTGGATATGCTGTTTTTCAGCCGCGCCAAAAGCCTCATAATGACAATGACTTGCAACTTCTCAACGCTCAATTGAGGCATTGACCAATGGATTACTATGCACGAGCAGGCGTCGAGCCTATTGATGGAACTAAGCGGACACACCTCTCTAGTGATATCACCCCACACCTTGCAGGCCAAGAAGTGACGCTAATGGGCTGGGTCCATATTCTCCGCGATAAGGGGAAGATCAAGTTCCTGATCCTCCGAGATGAGGGTGGTATCATCCAAGTTGTGATTCCTCAAAAGAAAGTGACAGAAGATGTGTTTGAGGCATCAGGGCGCCTCCACCCCGAGACCGTTGTTGCTGTGACCGGGAATGTCGTTGAGTCCAAGCAGGCAAAGGCTGGAGTTGAAATACTCCCCACAAAGATCAAGATACTCAACACTGCTGAGCCTCTTCCTATTGATGTGGTCGAGGGGAAGGTTTC
Organism: Candidatus Thorarchaeota archaeon; assembly: GCA_021498125.1. Classification (NCBI taxonomy): domain Archaea; kingdom Promethearchaeati; phylum Candidatus Thorarchaeota; species Candidatus Thorarchaeota archaeon. The sequence goes on from JAIZWL010000001.1 coordinate 361,159, forward strand.
GATTGAGCTGGATACACGACTGAATAACCGTATTCTAGACCTTCGCAAGCCCACCGTGAATGCAATCTTTCGCATACAACATTCTCTCATTCGCTTCTCTCGTGAATTTCTTGAGACAAATGACTTTGTGGAGATTCATACTCCCAAGATTGTTGCCGAGGCTACTGAGGGTGGTGCAAACCTCTTCGAGATTGCCTACTTTGACCGCAAGGCGTTTCTTGCACAGAGCCCGCAATTTTACAAACAATTGATGCTCCTTGCCGGGTTTGGTCGGGTCTTCGAGATCGCCCCCGTATTTCGTGCAGAGAAACACAACACGCGGCGACACATCAACGAGTATACCTCCTTTGACTTTGAGATGGCATGGATCAGTGATGTTGAGGAAGTCATGGCGATGGAGGAGCAGATGCTTCACTATGCATTCAAGAAGACCTCAGAGACTCGTTTCCGTGAACTTGAGCTCCTTGGAGTTGATTTTAAGATACCCTCAGTTCCCTTCCCCAGAATCAAGTATGTCGAGGCCATTGACCTGCTGAACTCAGAGGGTAAAGAGCTCTCAATCAATGATGATCTTGATCCTGAGAGTGAACGGCTGCTTGGCGAGATCTTCCCTGAGAAATATGGGACCGACCTTGTATTCATCACGCATTATCCTCTTGAGTTGCGTCCAGCCTATACTATGCCAAGCCTTACAGATGAGGGGATGACCGAGAGCTTTGATCTCACATACAAGGGTATGGAGATCACCACTGGTGGCCAACGTATTCATCTCTATGACCTCCTTGTAGAACGATTCAAGGCAAAAGGCTTCAATCCGGACCACTTCACATTCTATCTTGATCCATTCAAGTATGGAGCGCCTCCTCATGGAGGACTTGGATTGGGTGTGGAACGTCTGACCATGCAGGTCCTCGGTCTGGAGAATATACGTGAGGCAGCACTTCTTCCACGAGACCGTGATAGAATTACACCATAGGAACTTTGTATCTGGGATGGCACGCCTCTCGCAGGTCGAGCAATGTCTGTGATCCTGTTCCCATCTACGTAACACTTGCTCTTAAAGAGATAATCGGGGGAATATTTACATCGCAGTTGACCCTAGACCCGAGGGATTTTCGAAATGAGTGATGTTTACCAATCAGAGCTTTTCGCATCAATTGCCACTTTAGACCAGCTCAAGCGTCTTTACGATCTGGGCGCGATTAACATCAGATCCTTCCAGCAGGAATCTCAGACTCTCCTCCAAGATGTTCAGCAACACATGGATGAAATGAAACGAATGGGTATTGATGTCAACGGTTTCCTTGCAGAAGAGCGAATCATTGATGAGTTTCCTGAGGCAGCTCGGATGATCGGTATAACTCCTCTCCAGACTCGGAATCTCCAAGGTCTGACCGAGGACGAATACTATGACTATATTGGACTGGCCGTGCTTGATGTGGCAACGGCTAATTCTAACAAGGGTCTCATGGGTCTTGCAGAACTCATTATTGAGGTCGTCCGCCGTCTGCCAGAGCTTAAATCTGTCAGTTACAATGATGTGATCGAGGCTGTCAACCGTGTATCTCGTGCCGGGCTAATCCCTGGTATCCGAACACTCAAAGGTGGAGTGAAGATTGTAGAGCTTCGCCCTCTTGAACTACGACGCGATCAGGCCGATGTCATCAATCTTGCCGCCAGCAAGGGCTATGTCACACTTGAAGAAGTGATGATGGCCCTCAAGTGGTCCGAGGATCATGCGCGCCGCGTTCTCTCCAGCCTTGTCGAGGCAGGAATGGCTGTTGTTGACATGAAGTTTAGTACTGGTGGCCGGTATTACTTTCCCGGGCTTCGAAGTAGTACTGAGACCAAAGAATGATTCAGCATTGGTCATCAGATCGATATGACAATGGCGCCCTTCTTTTTATCCACCCACTTGGCCATGCCCCTCTCGATCAGCATCTCCATTATTTTATACAGATCCTTCTCGGGCAGTGTTGCAAAAGATTGATGGCTCTCTTGAATGATTAGGGACTTAACATCGATTCGTACATTTCCTGTTGACAGTGCCCATTCGTAGATTATGTCCACCCAGTCCTCAAGTGGTCGCCAGTAGACCCGGAGTTGTTTTCGTTTCTTGTCCACCCACTTGGCCATGTCTTTGTCCACAAGTAGGCTCGCAATGCGCTTGAATGCCTCAGTCTTATTGAGTAGAAATTTGAACGGGGTCTCCTTGATGAACGTTGCCACTGAGAACACATGGGTGCTTGTCGCTTCGGCCCATGTGAGAAGATAGTCCGCCCACTCTTCGGTCCACATCTCAGCGTCATCTTCTCTTGGTGGTATCTGATACATCCATTCGCTCTCTTCAGGTCCGCCCCATGATGGGAATGGTATCTGAGGTCTCATCTCGGTCTCATGGATTGCGGGTGCAATGGGATCTGCTGTTGTTGTAGTTGCTGATTGCGTGCTAGTTACAGTTGCCTCTAGCTCCTCTAACATGGTATCTGGTTCCGTGTCGATCGGTGGTCGAGATACGACTGTTGGAGTGATTCTCTTAGGTGAGGTCTCAGAGCTCTGCTTTTTGGTCTTCTTTGATTCGGCTTCACGTTTGCGTTCTCGAACGCTCACGACTTAGGTCGCCTCCGCCCATTCGATGTATTTTCTGACGTTCTCAGGAGATGTTGCTGGTCGTGTGTTACTGATGGCTCGTAGAAAGTCTCCGCGCTCGACTGGTCTTACATCCAAGATCTCCTTATCATCATCAAGTCTTCCACTTCTTTGGAGATCACGGATTGGTTCCATTGAGGCCTCTCGACATACGATACTGATATCGCGGCCACTGTATCCTGCTGTGAGATCCGCAAGCTCATCGTAATCGACGTTTGCACCAATTTCAATATCTGTCATGTGGATCTCAAAAATGCTCTTCCGTGCGATCTTGTCCGGGAGAGGTACATGTATCCGTTTCTCAAAGCGAGAACGTAGAGCAAAGTCGATCTCCCAAGGAAGGTTTGTGGCGCCAATTACAGTAATCCGTTCATCCGGACTACTGGCAAGGCCTTGGAGTTCGGTGAGTAATTGAGTCTTCATTCTACGCTCGCCACCCACATCATCACCTGATCTGGCGCCACCAATGGAATCGATCTCATCAATGAACACAATCGCAGGCTGATTTTTCCGGGCCAATTCAAACAATGTATGGACGAGCCTCTCTGACTCGCCTAGCCACTTGCTGACGATGTTTGCAGCAGACACGTTGAAGAAGGTTGCCTTGATTTCAGATGCAACTGCACGCGCGATCAATGTCTTACCGCACCCTGCGGGGCCATAGAACAATATCCCTCTCCAGGGCTGTCGCACTCGCCCCTTGAACAGTTCCGGATGCTTCATTGGTGCAATGATCGCATCTTGAATTGCTTGTTTGGCATCTTCAAGTCCTGCCACATCATCCATACGCACATCGGGGACTTCTGTCACAATAGTGTCAGACATCATCTCTTGAAGCTTCTTGGTCTCCTCATCAACCTCTATGGTCTCCGCACTGGGTGTTCCCTTATCAGCATCCGCTTCAGTTTCGCTCTCGGGTTCGATAGGGGTGGGTCTGACAAGTCCAATTGAGGGACTATCTCTCTTTTCGATGCCCGATAGATGGCGAACCCTATCTACGCACTCTTGGGCGCGTTTGAAATATAGGTCTCGTAATGATGGTAATGCTGCTGCATTAGACATTTTGATGAGAACTTTACTGGCCTTCAGATAATACTGACAGGCCTCTTTTGTCATTCCCCTCTTATCAAGGTCAATTGCTTTATCAAGAAGTGCCTTGACCCCTTTATCCAATCTATCTGCCATCGTGATCACTTACTCTCAACAGGAAACAGTAATGAACTTCACTCTTTCTAGTCTAAGTGGTCTTCACTCAGACCGAGAGCTACGAAGATTTAAACGATGAGACACTGAGTTATTTATGAAAAGAGTGTTTTGGTGAGATTCTTTGGGTTCCATAAGAAAGGCCTTCACATGGGGGCGAAAAAAGCCCGACGTGTCTGAGATGCTCAGCCGGCTCAGGATACTTGTTCGTCAGCTAGAACGTGAGCGTAATAAGATGGAGAAAGAAGCCCGTGATGCTAAGGCACGTGCGGTCAAGGCGCGCAAGACCAGCAACCGTGAGGCGTATCAGATGTATGCCACTGAAATGGTTCGGTTGCGTCGCTCCACTCTAGTCCTTGACAAGACGCGGTTGCGTATCCTTCGTATTATCTCTCATGTTCAACGGGCTCAGACGACTGCAAAGGTCAGTATGGCAGTAGGTCAGGTCGCAGAGATTATGAAGATGCTGGGTGATGCGACTGAGACCCCCAAGGTGATAGATCATCTAGACGAGATCTCACGCAGGTTGGAAGAGTTTGAGATCGAGAGCGGAATTGTCGGTGAGGCCTTTGAAGTAACAAGCGATAGTCGTGTCAGTTCTGAAGATCTTACAGCAGCCATGGCAGAGATTGATGCCGAGGCTGGTGTTGCTACGGCGGTTTCGCCAACACATGTGGTCATCAGTGAGAGCGATAAATTGGAGGACGAGATTCGCGCTCTTGAAGAGGAACTCGGAAAATAACCGTCTACCACCTGAAGGATCTTCTCCTGTCCTCATAGTGATTATGTAGCCGACGGATCTTGTATTGTTCGCGCATGAGGCTTCTATACCTACGCACAAAGTCGCTGGGTACGATCATACCCGTCCGGAGCAGTTGAACGGTCTCACGAATATCGTTCTCAATATCCCTAATGGTCTGGTTCATGTGTATGGCCTCTGCATCCTGTGGTGCAGTAGCTGGCCCATAGCGCCATGTGTTTGCCCTTCCGATAATGTCCTCCAGTTCGTCCCTAAAACTATCATAACGGGGGGACATACTTGGACTATACTGGTGATCTGTTTGGGGGCGTGACCAATCAGATGAGTACCTTCTTGGAGGCGAACGGAGTTCAGGTTGTGGTGTTGAGTAGTGGTTGTTCGACAGCAGTTGATATACAAGTTCGTCGATTCTAAGACGGGCGTCACTTGCGTTCACATCGCAGGCCTGGATCTTTCGTACTCTCTGCATATCGGTCTGAATATACCTGTCGAACTTCCTTGCAATCTCGATATAATCCGGAAGGACTCTCTGTGTCTGTTCACTACATGAGATCTTTAGAACGCCCTGTTTGAACTTGAGGACCAGACGTTTTCGGAATCGGCCATCCTCCTCAAACCCGTTGAGATACAGTAATGGGAATTGGAAGATTACCTCGGTCTTTTTCCTGAAAGTCCCTGTTGTAGCAATAAAGATGAGTCGTCGATTTGTCACGTACAGAGTTCCTGAGGCCTTATCATGCTTGAGAAAATCACTACCCGTCACCCGAATCTCCGGGAAGGCACAGACTGGAAGTTCTCCGACATCAAGTTCAACAAGTTCCCCGAACCCTGCGAACTGGCGCTTATAGTAGTCGAGACCCTCAATGTGCTTGCGAAGATCTCGTAGTTTCTTGTTGACTTCTTCGAGTGTGTCATCAACATGACGCCTGTATTGAGTTCCCAATTCTGTCATTCGATTTGTGACACCAGTGATGAACGGAAACTCCTGTGCCGTCCATGACGGATAGTCCATGAGACCCTTGGTTTCAGCAGCCATCTGGCGGGCGACGATCTCGGCCTGTTTCACAATCCTGTTCTTCAGAGCTGGCAACTCGTCTTGGATGGCCTCGATCTGTTCTTCAAGCCACTTGTAATGGAGAAACTTGGCCATTCGCAACGAGACCAGTGTCTGACGTGCATCAGTAAGGTTCCTGACAAACTCGCGCAGCTTGGAGTGCCCATATTGCAGCATCATGATTGTGTGTCTCAGCTCTTGTGCAAGCTCTCTCCGTTTCTCTTCAATAGGGATCAATCGTGTCGAGCGGCACTTTGGGCAGATGTCCACTGTCCGCTTTCCGATACTCAAATTTTCAGACCCGCACTCTGGGCATTTCTCAGGTCGAGGTTGCCCTGGTGTGACTGGCCCCAATTTATGATGGCAGTCGCTACAGAAGTAGTACTCAGTCGTCCGATGATCTAGACAGTCTGAACATAATACTGCCCCGCAGTCCTCACATAGATGCGTTGCATTGCCACTGTGGCATGATTCACAAGAGTTGGGGGATGGTTGATTTTCCACGTTCAACTGTCCGCCTCCGGACTAGGCTCCAATTATACCTCTGTCATTTGCTAAGAAAGACCCATGTATTACATGGGTGTTAGTTACTCGGTTTCTGCACCAGACCTCAAAGTAGTTATAGGCTCATTTTTTTTGTCTGTCAGGCGATTTTCATGGAAGATCTCGCACAAATGGCCATTGAAGCAGCATTGAATGCTGGGGCATCCTTTGCTGATGTTCGAGTCGAAAACACGATCATGACCACAATTGAGATGAGTGATGGTGTAACTCGTCGAACTACAGCTGCGCGATTAAAAGGCGCTGGAATTCGCGCCTTTATTGATGGTGCGTGGGCTTTCGCCCAGACTACTGATCTCTCTCCTGCTGGAATGCGGGCCACTGGTGAATCCGTGGCACGGCTTGCCTTGGCCACCAAGAGCAAGGTGATGGAAAAATTCGAGATTGATGGGCCCTCCTTTACTGCTAAGGTGCACCTTGATGTTAAACGTCCCTTTCATGATGTATCCATGGAAGAAAAGATGGCCTTTGTGAAACAGATTGACTCACAGGCTAGAGCGTTTGATGCCCGCATATCCAATACACGAACGGTCTATGGTGATGTATGGACCGAACTCTACATTGTCAATTCTCTTGGGACCTCGGTCTACATGGAAAATGCTCTCCCGCGAATAATTTCAATTCCCACAGCAAAAGAGGGCGGCAATAGACAACGTGCTTTCAAGTCAGTTGGTGTGCGAGGGGGTTTTGAGATGATGGAGAAGGATGACGCGCAGAATATTGGGGCCTCTGCCGCCAAGCATGCAATTGACCTACTTGCATCAGTTGCGGCTAAGGGTGGCGTCTATGATGTGATCATGGATCCGGTTCTCAATGGCGTCATGGTTCACGAGGCATTTGGTCATGCTTGCGAGGCTGATAATTGGCCTGCCCATACCACTGTTCTCGAAGAGTTGATCGGAAAGTCGGTGGGCCCTGATTTTCTTAATATCAGCGACGATCCCACACTACCCGGTCTTCGAGGATCTTTCGAGTACGATTGGGAAGGCACGAGAACACGAAAGCGACACCTTGTCAAAAATGGAGTTCTGACTGAGATTCTTCACAGTCTTGAGACCGCCTCACGACTTGGAATGGAGCCTAATGGTGCAGCCCGATCGCAGACCTTTTCGCACTTTCCAATCCCCCGGATGAGCAATACTTTCATGGAGCGAGGTGATTGGGGTGTTGAAGAAATGTTTGAAGACACAAAGCACGGAATCCTCCTGTGCAAATTCAATTATGGATATACTGATCCTGCTAAGGGGCAGTTCATGTTTCAGGCATCACATGGTTTCTTGATTGAAAATGGAGAGATTGGTCAGATGGTTCGTGATGTTTCGTTGGCGGGTCAGATTCTTGAAGTTCTCTCAAAGGTCGATGCTGTGGGCAAAGACTTTGAATTGGATGCTGGAACCTGTGGTAAGAATGGACAGTACGTTCCAGATATGAGCGGTGGGCCACATGCACGGGTCCGTGAGATCCCAGTAGGAGGTATGTAAGATGAAGCAGGATGCACAGAATGCCGCAGAGTTCGCAGTCAAAAAAGCAGAGGAACTTGGTGCTCAACAGGCCGAGGCCTATGTTGGGATCTCCCGGTCTTTCTCGATTGATGTGGAAAACAACTCGATCAAGAGCGCATCGGAGATGCGGGATGCAGGTTGTGGGATCCGCTGTGTTGTAGATGGGCGTGTGGGATTCGCCTATGTGACCACCATCGATCATGATGATATAGTCGCAGCCGTCCGTGATGCCATCTCTCTTGCAAAGGTATCAGTTCCCGATCCCGACTTTGTGAGCCTACCAAGTGTCACAGGCTCCTATCCTACAATCAAGGGGCTATATGACAAAGAAATGGCAGAAGTTGGTCCTGATGTGGCTGCTGAGATTGTTTCGACTCTGCTTGAGTCCACCCAGGCCAAACTAGATGGCAAACAACATGCGATTGAGGCTGAACTAGAGGTTGTTTCTGGGGTCGTGGCCATTGCAAACACTCTTGGTGTTGATGCCTTGAGCCAAGGGACTACCGGAGTGATCTATTCCATACCCACTATCAAAGTGGATGGTGAGCAGACCTCAAGTTATGATTATGAGTTATCTTGTGCATTGAAGGACCTTCATCCAGAAAAGGTTGGGTCAACAGCAGCAGAGATGACCCTCTCTCTTCTTGGAGCAAAGACGGTCGAGAGCGGGACGCTTCCTGTCATCCTCTTACCGACTGCGGTTTCTACGATTATCGGTAGTGGTTTTGCCGGAGCTGTAAATGCAGAGGAGGTTCAGTTTGGACGATCGTACATCAGTGATGCGATAGGTGACAGTATTGCCTCCCCCGATTTGACGATCATCGATGACGCGCTCTTGGAGGGCAGTACAGGGTCTCGTCCCTTCGATGCAGAGGGTGTTCCCTCGCGGAAGACTCCCGTCTTAGAGGCGGGTGTTCTCAAGAATCTGCTTCACAACTCTTACACGGCACAGAAGGATGGTGTGGAGAACACTGCTAACGCAGTACGTGCCTCCTATTCTGGTATTCCGAATATTGGCACAACCAATTTCATAGTCCAACCCGGACGAGGCACTCTTGATGATCTCATTGCCGAAGTCGGTCGTGGTATTATCTGTCGCAATACTGGGGACCGGCCCAACATGACCACTGGTGATTTGAGTGCTATGGTGATGGAAGGGTTCTACTTCGAGAATGGTGCGATTCAATACCCTGTAAAGAACACACTAATTGGTATCAATATGCGCGACCTTCTCAAGCGTGTGATGCTAATTGGCAGCGATGTGCGACGTACATCCCGCGTGATCACGCCATCCATTGTCATCGAGTCTGCTACCATCACATCCGGTTAACGACTGGAATGCCTAAGAGCCTGAGGCAATTGGCCATAGTCTGCTTGAAGGCTCGAACAAGTTCAAGTCGGGCTGCCCGTAGATCGCCATCCGCCTTCAATACGGGGCAGTTGTCATAGAACTTGCTGAACAGCGTACCAAGCTCGAAGCCATAGGTCGTCAACCTGTTCGAACTGAATGTGGTTCCACGCGGTTGTCTATTAAGCCCTCTTACAATCTCAAGAACCTCATTCGGAAATCTACCGATGGCCTTGATGAGTGCATACTCCTGAGGTGCGGTAAGGATGGCAAGATTCGGATTACCATTGTCAACTCCTGCTTTTTCTAAGATCCTCTGGGCACGTGCATGAGAGTATTGTAGATATGGTCCTGCATCGCCATCAAAGTCGAGAGCCTCTGACCACCGAAACGTGATCTTTCTATCTGGTGAGGCATTAAGCATGAAGTATCGCAGTGCTCCAACTGCGACTTGGGTAGCAACTTTCTCGACAAACTCGTCATCTGCATCCGGATTGCGTTTCTTGACCTCTTCAGTGGCCAGTTCACGGGCCCTATCCAGTACATCGTCAGTCGTGTAGCCAATCCATGTGCCTTTCCGTCCAGAAAAGCCGGCTTCCTCAAGGCCTACGAATTCATATGCCACATGATGAGAGTTCTTGCTGGCCTTTTTGTATCCAAGAAGGTCGAGAATATTGTAGATCAGCCGTTGAGGGTGTGCCTGAGCAGCAGCGATCACATTGAACACATCATCGATCTTTCCGAGATCGTGTTTCTTCCCTTTAAGGGATGACCTATAGACGACCTCTCCATTAGGTTGGGTTTCAAACTCCGTATAATGAAATGGGTCTTCTATGATCCTGTGCTTCCACATCTGAAATGCGACATCTGCACCTGTATACGTTCGAGTACCATCTGACCTGAAGAGCACCTTATACGGATCCTTCATACCTTTGAACTCATCAAGGTCGTCAAGCTTTGCTACGATGCAGCCTGCCTTCTCCCCCTCTTTCATCTTGAAGATGCTGTCGCACTGAAGCATCATCTTACGTGCTCTCTCTAATAATCCACTGTGAGCAATTGAACTCTCCCAGATTTGGTAATGATGGTAGATCTCCAACTCATATGCGGTCTTGTTCTGTGACTTGACACATTCTGTGACCATTTTGGTTCCGAGTTTGAATGCTTCCGAGTTGGGGTCTTCTAATTGCTGGCCGATCTCTCTGACCTGTCTCTCAACATTCTCGTCTTCAAACGCCTTCTGAACATCAACATAGAGACGACCCAAAAAATGATCATATTTCTCTCCTTTCTTGGGCTCCTCCGAATCTTGCATAAGCTTCCAAATCAGTTGAGCGATTTGGAGTCCCAGATCATTGATGTAGTCTATCCTGATGACATCATAGCCCGTGGCCTCAAGTACATTTGACAGTGTATCTCCAAGGATTGCATTCCGTGCATGACCTATATGCCACGGTTTTGATGGATTGACCGCTGGAAATTCTATCATTGCGCGTCTTCCAGCATTTTCACCGGTTCGCCCATAGCTCTCTTTTCTCTCTCGGACTGTGTCTAGTACTATCTTGGCCATCTCGCCCGGTTCAAAGAAGATATTGATGTATGGCCCCTTTGCTTCAACAGTGCGAATGAGTGGATACTTCTGTATTTGTTCTCTCAGTTGCTGCACGAGATCATTGGCAATTATTGCCGGGCTCTTTCTGAGTTGCTTTGCTAGTTGAAATGAGATCGTTGTCGCCACATCGCCAAGCTGTGGGTCTGGTGGGATCTCGATGAACTGTTTGACCGTCTCAGTATCAACATTAGCGACTTCTGATATCATATTTACAGCCAGATCTTCACAGTAAATCCATGGGTTCTCCATTGCATTCATTCACCTGTTTCAATGAGACCCCCCTCTATTGACTCATAAATCCCGCGATAGTTCTCCTCTCTCATATCGCGTCGCGCGCATCCGACTAAGCGATGTATATACTTATAGTGTTATTTTTAATCAATGAAGAATTTGAGAAACCGTGCAAACCATTATATATGTTTGTTGCTTGTAGATGTTAATTGTTCTCTAAATAGAGAATAATCCCTTCCGTCCGCGTCGCCGAGTGCTCTCCCACACGCCATGGGGGATACTCAAGCATTGGTTCATTGACGACTCTGACCGCAGGTCCCTCACAGAGAGGGCCTGAAGGGAGATGATTGGACTGGCCAGCAGACAAGAAAAGACCCGGACTCACAGGGAGAGTGGCCTTGGCACACCAAAATACGTCTGTTCTGCGTGTTCCTCAACTGACGTGTATATCGATTCCACCCGTGGGGAGGTCATTTGTGCAAATTGTGGACTCGTTCTTTCTGACCATTCTATTGATATGGGGCCTGAATGGAGGGCCTTTACCGCTGACGAACAAAACGCTCGCCAGCGTGTAGGAGGTCCCGCTGATTGGAGTAAATTCGATCAGGGGCTCACGACAATAATTGGTCGGCAAAACGTGGATGCAGCAGGGCGAAAGCTCTCATCAACACGACGCGCACAGATTCACCGCCTACGAAAGTGGCAGATACGTACAAAGGTTCACTCCTCTGATAAACGCAACCTTGCAGTTGCGATGACGGAGCTTCACAGAATTAGTTCACAACTCAGCATTCCCTATTCAATTCGAGAGACCTCTGCTGTGATATACAGAAAGGCACTCCGAAAGCGATTGACTAGGGGGCGCACAATTCTTGGTATGGTTGCTGCCTCACTGTACCTTGCATGCCGCGTACATCAGGTCCCACGACCTCTTGAGGAGATTGTTGAGCAAATTCATATCACTCGAAAAGAGCTCAGCCTATGTGTACGCCTGATTTTGAGATATCTCAATCTCAAGATTCCACACAGCAATCCCATCGAGTTTGTCCATCGGTTTGGAACTGAACTGAATCTTCCTGGTGAGACCAAGAAGAAAGCAATTGACATCCTTGAAAAAGCACGAGCAGAACGGCTCACGATTGGAAAAGATCCCAAGGGCATGGCTGCTGCTGCCATTTATGTGGCGAGCATCTTGACAGGCTCTCGGCGAACTCAGCTTGAAATCGCTCGTACCGCAAGAGTGACTGAGGTCACTGTCAGAAATCGGTACAAGGAGATGGTTGATCGTCTGGGGATCTCCACGATGTGAAGTCGAAGGCAACAACAAACTTCGAGGACAGGGTTCATTCCCTGTCCCCGGCTCTATTTCAAAATTTTAGGTGCGGTTGAAGAAGTGCTGCTCGCCGATGTTTTAGTACAGTGTCGCTTGTTCCGTGATGATGCGTGGACTTCTCTTGGGGAATGTCGTGTTCGGTTGCAACAGGACTCGTTATCACTTGAGGTTCACGATCCACAGGGGCCGTATTGTATTGATATGACGTTCGAACGTATTCATATTGAGATAGAAGAGGCATCAACTGGGCCCATTTTGTTCATCAAATTGGTCATGCGTGATCTCACAGTAGTTGTCGAGGTCAGAGGGGGCCATTCTCAAGTAACTGCCTTAGCCGAAGCAGTCTTGAGCATAGAATAATCGGAATGACTATCGTTCAGTGCATACACATAGAGCTTATCTTATATCGAATAGATAATCAACATAGAGGAGCAATCTAGGCATTGACCAATCGTCGATCGATTCTGGGTATATGGGTGATTGAACGCGATACTGGCCGAAACCTTGTGGCCCGAGCCTACGAAGAGACGGATGTGGATATGGATCTCATTGCACCATTTCTCTCGGCCACTCACACGTTCATAGACCGTGCGTCCAATGAAGCGCTCAAGACTATTGATACAGAGAGCTCCCGTTATGTGTGGGTCGGAAACGAGCATCTGTTGTTCGTGATGATCGTCAGCAAGGCTGCACGGATCGGTCACATGCGTTTTCTCCTTGATTACGCACTTGAGGAATTCATGAAACGAATGATTCCAGAAGGTGAAGATCTCGGGCAGGTCCTACAGAAATGGCATGGACATCCGCAGACCTTTGCGGCATTTGGAAAATTCCTTGATGAGCTCGTTGCACAGTATGAGGTCACTGATGATAGCCTACTCACTGGAAAGTCTATGGACTGTCTTGAGGTACATAATCACATCTTTCGCAATCTAATGCGTATGGATATTGACAGTAAGACACGAAAGCAACTTGTAAAGACGCTCAAGAAAGAGATAGAACCATTAATCGAAAAATACCCCTTTCTTGCAACAGTCCCTATTGACGGTGCAGGAATTGAGGTTCTCGATATTGACATAATCAATCATGACATTCCCTACAAGACATTACGAGAGGCCTTAGAGGAGCTCTTCAAGACCGTCGCCAACTGTGTTCGCACTACTATCGATAAACGAAAATACCATTCTGTCCTTCTCAACCATGTGATGCCTTACGTCAAAGGGGATCTACGACGCCTTCAGACCTATGCGATCCTTGATGATGTCATACGGTATCTCTTTTAGTCTTAGCCGCGGCCCACAACAATAATGTCTCGCTGAACGACCTGGCCCCGCTTTCTCTCTGGAATTCGTTCGCGTCCGGGCCGTAAGGCTAAGTCTTTACTCTTATTCAAGACAGGTCGAATGACATCTTTTGGGAAAAACCTGTAGATCACAAGGCCTGTTCCTTTCAGGAGTGGGCGGGTATCCATTCGAATCGATCCGTCCGTGGAATTGATCACTGGCAGAGTCATTGCGATTCTTCCGTCAGCTCTGAGTATTTTCACCATGCTTTTGAGAGCGTCATTGTACAACTCAGTCAACTCTTTCATGGTTGCTCTTGCAGATTGAAGATCTGGTTTGCCAAGGTAGACTGGGCCTAGATGTGGTTCTGTTGCAATACCATCTACGGTCTCTGTGAATATCTCATGGACTTGACGTGCGTCACCACGAGCGATCTCAAAGTCGATACGCTCATCCAGTTCGTGACCCAACCATCGGAGATTAGTTCGGGCACCTTGCACTGTATCTGGATCTATGTCTACTCCTCGGACTCGTATCCCTTGGAGTGCGGCCTCCATGAGAAGCGTTCCGGTCCCACAGAAGGGATCAAGCACGACATCACCTTCCTTCACTCCTGCAAAATTCAGAAGTGTCCTGCAGATCTTCGGGCTTGTACTGATCTCATTTGTGACATATGGTCTGGCCTCGTCCCTGTATTGTTGTAGCTGTGAATCATAGACCGTTAGGGTGTGGCCGATATAGACCTTGGAGTCCATCACACCGATGAGAATCTCCGCATTAGGTGGATGTAACAGGTTATGTTTTGCAATCGTCTGTGGCCATAATGCAGTGGTCGGTCTATCTGGATCTCGTCTATCCGGTTCAGCATAGAGATAGTATGCTGCCTTTCGGGCTCCGGCCTCAAGCAGGCGATGTTTCATTGCCTCACTGAGGTTCTTGATCAATCTGGTCAGGTCTATCGTATCCCTATTCGACAGGGGGTACGCGCTGACTCCAAATGAGATTCGTTTGGCTCTTGGCTTTGGCCAGACTATGTTCAGCCATGGACATTTGAGGAATAGGTCCCGATCTCTTTTCTTGTAAGACCCCCTTCTGGGATATGCATGTTGGACAAGTTCTCGATTAAGGACCATGATGGTGCGCCCGATCTTGTATGCCCCACCAAGAGCGGTCTGTATCTCTGCAATAGACTCGTTGTCCAACTCCTGATCGATGTCTGCAACAACAACTGTCCTAGAGTGATCCACAATCTTTACGTCAAGACCACGATTCTCAAGGCAGACTATGAGTTCCGCAATGGAGAGAACCCAATTCTTTCCTAGGACAAACATGTATTCTGTCATTCTTCTCTGTTCTCCAGTCCCTCGAACAGGAACTTTGCATAGAGCGCCCCTTTTACTGGCTCAGGAGTTTCGGATATAAACGTGGGCTTGTATCCAACTTCTTGAACGATCTCAAGTAGTGGCAGGATGTCAGGACCCCATTCTTCCCCTAATGGTCGATGGGCCTTTTCTCCAGCTTCGGTATATGTGATTCCACTGATATGAAAATGCATATTCTTGGTAAAGAGGTCTCCAAGACCCTCTTCGAATCTGTTGAGTACTTCAAGGAAGCTATCGCGGTCATTTATGCCCCCCTGTGTCCGTGCATATAGATGCGCCCAATCTATGGTCGGGATACACCCCTCAACCTGTTGGCATAACCCAATGATCTCCTCCTGAGACCCAAACATGCTCAGTTTCCCTGCGATCTCCGGAGCCAACACGACTTCTTTCGGACTCCGATCGCTCTTTGCCCAGACTTCCTGAAGTGCATCTCTCACGACTTTAAAGGCATCCTCTTTACTGAGACCGCCATAGCCTCCCGGGTGAAATACAATTCTCTTCACACCCATCTTAGGAGCCCAGTGCAATCCATTGATCAAACGCAGCTTGGACTTCTCTCGCGTCTCAGGGTTTTTTGAGGCTAGGCTGATGTAATATGCTCCGTGCATGGTCATCATCACCCCCGCTCTCTCGGAATGCTCACGGATCTGTTGAGAACGCTCCTCACTCATACGAAGTCCTCTAACGGCTGCATACTCGAGCACATTGAGGCCAAGTTCCTTTAAAATCGAGAAGACATGCTCGATCTTCCCCTTTGCTTCGGCTGGGTATCCAGCTGGTCCAAATCTGACAGCGCCCAGTATCATTCCTCCAAAGTAAACTCCCATGAGCAATATGCGTCATCGGGGTGTTCATCAGGTGGGCAGAATCGACATCGCGTCTTTATCCGTGGGTCAATAGTCTTGGCAAACTCGGTATACTCAATGATCCCTACCGATTTGCATGGGAAGTCCGGAAGGCCCTTTCTCTTTCGTGCCACCTGAACCCGGCACGAGTTCATCGTGAATATGAGCTTGTTCTCACCATCCCACTCGGTAGACTGTGTGTTGAGTGCAGCATAGACTCTGTATCCCAATGCCTTTTCCAGTGCCTTGAGACCACCGCCTTCAGGGATGTTGAACTCACGCATGATCCGTTTGGCCTCGATGGGAGAAAAAATCCTCCATGCCTCACGATCCATTTCCATTGCTACATCCATGCCATACTTTTTCTCAAGTGAGAGAAAGTAAGCGCCGTCCATTGCCTGCCAGGCTTTAGCATAGGCATCTATGAGTTTGAGGAGAGTTTCCCTGTCCATATCTTCAAAGGTCATGGTTTCTCACGTTCGTCTATCTGGGACTCTCTCCTGAATAATACTTTAGGTTGGTCTCTGATTGTCGGAAGTCTTTAATGACGTATCCGTCCGAGGTATAATGAGGCGATGATAGTGTCTGAAGAACAACCACCGACACAACGACGGACTGACCCAAAGGCGTTCATATCCATATTGAGACCCCAGAATTGTATTATTGGTGGTCTCACCGTCATTGCAGGCATTGCGATTGCCTACCGCATGAATCCAATAGGTACGATCCATGACTATTGGCTAAACTTTCTCTTTGGTTATATCACCTACTTCTTTGTGGCCGGGGGTGGAAATATTGTCAATGATATTTTCGACATCGAGATTGACAAGATTAACCGGCCTCACCGAGCACTTCCGAGTGGACGGATGAGTATTCGTCAGGCTTGGGCATATGTAGTCTTTCTGAGCGCACTGGGCGTGATCTTTGCGGCTCTAAATGGAATCTATGGATCTCTTGTTGTTATGGTGTTTCTTATTGTCGGGTATGCCTATGCCTCAAAGGTCAAAGAACTTGGACTCGCCGGGAACTTTCTTGTTGCGTTCTCTTTTGCGTTTGGTGTTATCTACGGTTCTTTTGTCTATGGTGAACTAATCAATTTCTATTTCATCCCTCTCCCCTCATGGTTATTCTTCATCACTGCTTTTATGATCCTTCAGGCACGTGAAACTATCAAGGGCGCAGAGGATGTCGAGGGTGACGCACTGCGTAATGTCCGCACGATTGCGCGTGTCTACGGGTATAAGGCAGCAGCCGCAGTGTCATTTGTGTTCAATCTTATCGGAGTCGTCTGCTACTTTCTCATCTGGTATCTGGGTTTTGCGAGCTGGAATCTCTGGCCTCTTCTCGTTCTTGGAATGGCAGTGGTCTTAGGTGCTGCGTTTGCCCCGCTCAAGGATCCATCCAATAAGAAGGCATTACTCATCGGTAGCACTCTGGATAAGGTGGGGGCACTTGTGGGTCTTATTGCATTCGTAATAATTCCACTCTATGGACTCATCTTCTAGAGATATAGAGTTGCCAACTGCCACAGAACACTTGGGCATGTATGGACACTGGGGATAGGATCTTACATACTCCCGACCACATCTCACGAATGACCTTAACCATGATGGTGAGGTATCTATTGTCCACCGCCGCTAGTGGGCTGACTATGAACCTACTGACCAAGATCGCCCCACTTACAATCAATGTTTCATTGAGAATCCCACTTAATGGTGCAGGTGTGGCGGGCACTCGACCACTAGCAATAGTGCATGGGCTTCAAAAAAGAGGTTTATTTATATTAAATAAACGCTAGTATCAAGTGATTACCGTGTTGTCATAAGAAGCATCAGATTGAGCATCGATGAAGGCAAAGTTTTTCTTGAAACGATGAGAGATAGAGAGGAGGCATTTAGCTTGCTCACAAAGGTCAAGGATCTTACAGTAGAGGAGCTACGCACCCTTATCTCAGACGTTTTCAGGGACACATTAGAAGATCTCTCTGGTCTTTCGAGTGACACGTATCTCCAATCAGTTGAAGAGGCAAGACAGGATTATCGGGAGGGGCGAGTGAAATCATTCGAGGAAGCCTTTGATGTATAAGATTCTTCTCACTCGTAGGGCACTCAAAGACTTGAAGAAGTTGGATATTGCAACAAGAAGACGGATTGCTGCCGCAATCAAAGATTATGCACAAGAGCCTCTGTTTTATACCAGAAAACTAATTCACCCGAAACTTGGAATGTAAAGATTCAGAATTGGGGAATATCGTGTCATTTTTGATATTGATCACGATACGATTGTGATTCTAAGGATTGGACACAGAGGTACAATATACAAGTAATCGTTGATTGTGATTGCTACCAGAGAACGCCTCTTGTCGTCACGGATGTGGGGCGTCAATGCACCTGCCAAAATGTCCACATCAGCACAATCATACACGCAAGTGAGACAAGAAATGCCCATTCGGTCGAAGTATCGTGCGCCTCTCTAATACCAAATATAAGGAGGAATCCGACCCATGCAAAGGACGCTGCTGTTGCATAATCTAACATAATCCAGAATCCTGAACTATGTATTGCCATTACTATGGCTGCCCAAGTTCCTGGATTGCTCACGTTAAACGATCCTGGTATTGCCAGAAGTACAACAAGTGCCGCCAATCTAAAGAGTACCACTGGGAATATACTATACCCTACTATAGATAGGGTCTTCATCTTGCCTCCAGTACCACCAGTGATCTTGAAGGCGAGATGTGCAAATCCCGTTCCGAGGATCAAAAACACCATCCCCAGGAGTATGTTCGTCACGATCGAGGCCAACGCCCCTGCATAAAATGGCATACTATCCGATGTTGATAATACACTCGTGTCAACTATCGTGCCATTGACATTGACTGGAACGTACATCTTGGATGCAATTGAGAGATAGTATCCAGTAATGATCAATGCATTGAGAATTATGATAATTAGTGGTCCCGCGGCGTCTGGTTTATGTCCTATATCCCTATAGGTTGGAGCTGGTCTTCTGATCACGCCCCATAACCGTTCAAGTGGCCCCATCATGCGTACATCTGGTGCCTCAGGTCGCTTGAGCATTGGAAGTAGTCGTTCCAACCGTTCCTCTGCAATGGTCTCTTTGCAGACTGGACAAACAGTAGCATCAGCAGGAACTGGGCTGCCACAAAAGGCACAACGCCGTACCATGGGAAATACTCCTTGCAGTTATGGTATGCAATGTGTGCCTCTTGTGTATTTAACTCAATTGTGAGTGAAGAGTTCTCTCATCGATTTTTACCAGAGTCTAAAGTCTTTGAACAATGGAGTCTTATGGACAATGATGAACGGGACCAGTACATCCCATAGATGTTGGACCGTGTTTAGTAGGATGGTATAGTTGATTATCCATGTGGCATCGTTCACGTGAAAGAACAGTGGTACTAGTACAAGGTTCGTGGGTATCATGATCACGATTCTAATAATGTACGCAACCACCATCAACGAAATGTACACGGATGTCTTAGAGAGAAGGTGTCCCTTCTGAAACGCTCCCTTCAGTTTCAGTTGAGTGTAGATTGAGGGAATAATGATCAGTGGTAATGTCGCTAATAGTTTGAATAGCGGTCCCACACCAGTCGGATCCGTAAACCCTAATCCTACAGTACCCACGAGTGCAGTGGCGATTCCCACATACGGGCCTCCAACTAGAAATGCTGCTATCCATACTAAAGAGACTGGGTCGAAGAGTGCGATCCCCCAGTTCAGGCGTGGAAGAAATGTCGCCACAGGTGCAATCGCAATGGACAAAGCTGCAAATACCGCCACTATTGCAAACTTCTTGGTATACTCGCTCTCTTTAGATACTTCTTGAAGCTCTAGTTCTTCTTCTCTCTCAATTTGGTCTTGATCATAACTCTGGTCTTGCATGAGGCGTTGCCTGCTGAACGCCCTTATAACTCTACTCATTGGTCTGATACTACTCAATAATGAGTAAATCAACTCGACTCGGAACGTTGGGCCTCCCTTATGCGTGCACGTGTTAACATCTGCAGAAGGTGTCTTGTGGGATCAAGCCAATCCGGATTAATACGCCACTCAGCCCAATCTATTCCAGAACCAAGTGAGCTTCGACTTAGGATTAGTCTGGCCGACACTAGTTCATTCAGTCCGCTTAAGATTGTGCCAATTGTCACAGCGCCCATGATTGGTCGTACCTGTCTGGCCACCTTGAGCAGATCCGTTGTGGTGACCCAGCCACCATCTTCTATAAGAACACGTAGGATCTTTGATCGCATTGGGTCGGACTCGAGTACTCCTTTAAGGGGTGCGAGATTAATTGGTCTCAGGTGCGTGGCACCACGCTCGGGTGCGATCCATGGACCAGCCTTGGTCTCTCTCTCATGAGGTGGGTCTTCATGACGGGTTCCTAATGGTCCTATTCGGTCCGAGGAGAGAGTCATTGTTGGTGCTTTTGAGAAGTCCCTCTCAAATTCTTGTATCCACTCATGCTCCCTTCTGTTGTCTTCTCGTGAAAATAGAAGGTCTTTTTCTGAACTATCGTGAGTTCGTGGATCATGTTCTGATGGTCGAAATACCATGTGTATTGCACCCATGTGTTGTAGGACATATCCTCTTTTCAAAGGCTGTAATATCGAGTGTGCGATTCCATTGCACAACTCTTATAGGTGTTAATCACTTACACATACGCGGCTGAAAATGACAACTTATGATCCTTTGGATGGAATCTTTTCACGTGGTTTCGAGAGTCCATCCGACTTTCTCTGCTGTGCGTGTGGACTCAAGACAACAGAAGTTGATACTTATTTTGCCCTTCTCACTGGTGAAAAGACTGTGGAGGAGATCCGCACACTTGTTCATCGTGATAGAACCACAGTGCAGCGTGTCTTGAGCAAACTGCATGACAAGGGTCTTGTGGTACGAGAGGCGCGAACTTTCCCGCGTGGCGGTTACTATTACGTGTACAGAGCGGTCTCGACCGAAGAGGTCAAGGAACGCATACTAAAGCAATTGGATGATTGGTACGAGGCAACACGAAGTTTTCTTTTGAGTAAGTGGCCTCAGGACTGATGTTTTCGCACTGATGCCCTCACCCCAAAGCTTGAAAGCGAAATGTTAGCTCTCCGAAATCGGAGGCCATTCTATTTTGACCGACAAGGCAATAACGATTGATGTGAGAAAAGACCTATTTGGTGCGAATGAAGAGGCCGCATCTATCAATGCGTCCATCTTCAAGGAACATGGTATCAAAGCTATCGACATCATGGGATCTGTCGGAACTGGAAAGACACAGTTAATTGAGGCACTCTGTGAACGGCTCTCTTCGAAATATAATATTCTCATGGTGGCTGGCGACCTTGCAACGACAATTGATGCTGATCGTGTGGCCTCTCATGGTGTAGACACTGTACAGATCAATACGGGAACGGCGTGTCATCTCGATGCGCGTATGGTGCGAGTTGCACTAAAAGAAGTCGATCTCTCAAAGTATAGTCTGGTGTTCATCGAAAATGTTGGAAATCTGATTTGCCCTGCCGGATATCCGCTTGGTGTTGACAAGAAGATAGTGGTGGTGAGCATTACCGAAGGCCCCTACATGATTCGTAAGCATCCCTTGACGATTAAACGGTCTGACATGGTCGTCATCAATAAGGTAGATCTTGCTGAGGCACTTGAGTTCGATGTTGATGCACTTGTTCGTGATATTCGTGAAGTTGATGCCAAGATTCCAGTTGTGAAAGTGAGTGGAAAGACTGGTGACGGAATAGATGACTTGGTGAAAGCACTAGACCTCTAACTTGCTGACTCTTGCTGAAGTAACGTCCGAAGACGTTTCTTGACTCCCTCAATGTGACCAGCGCCCAAGACGGCAACAATCTTGCCATCCACATCTCCTAAGATAGTCTTGAGAGCGCGTGCAATATACTCATCCCGCTCGTCAATCAGCGCTCTACTGATATTTGGGAACTCTTTACGGAACTGGCTCATGATCTCAGAGACCCCTTCTTCTTCTTTGAGGGACTCCATGATCTCGGTAGCATCCTCTCCTTCCTCGTCATCGGTCAGTTCAGGAATCATTCCCGCCATTCGGTATAGTTCATCAAGTGGGACTTGCATGAGTGCCTGCATGGTGACCTGAATTGGTCGATCGATGAGAGCCGTCTTTGCTCCTATTGCCTTTCCCTCCTCGATAGCGGCCATCATCTCTGCGCCGGCATCGGAACCAACCATATCCCCCAAGTTCTTTTCGAGAAGCGCAAATTGTTGCATCAGGTTCTGAACCATGTCCCCTGTTGGAATTGCCTCTACACTTGCCTGTTCCTCTGGTGGATTGAGCATGAGTTCATAGCGTTGTCTGTCAAGTTCAACAGCCACAACATCTGGTCTGTGCTCTCGAATGGTGTTTCTGACCCTCTGAACGCTCTCCGCATCGGTATGGATGACTGGCACAAAGATCACTCTATCAAAGTCCGAGTTCACTGCATTTCACACCGTGTTGGACTTTCACTTCCTTATTGTGGTTACGGTTGTGCAGCTACACTGCGCATCTAGTACACGTGTAATTTTGATGGTGTCGTGGCGACGGTGTTCTTCGAAACAAGAGGACGAGTACAAAGGTTTTTCATTTGAATTACGTGTACTCGGTTCGGTTGACCTCTCATGCGACCTGATATGGATGTAGCATTCTCGAAATTAGCCAGCCCGAGAATGAGAACTGGGACTATTGTTCTTCATGCGCTCTTAGAAAACATTGTAGGTCCTGTCGCGGCACCAAAAGAGATCCGTGACATGATTGAAGCTCTTCCAGGCGAGGAGACCCTCTCCAAGCAATCAATTACCAATGCTGCTCGACGACTGGAGGAACTGGGCCTCCTTGTTCGCCCTACCTCTGGGGGTTATGCCGTTCGGTACGGGTATTTGGTGTCTGTGCTCGTCGCAGCATTGATGGATCTTTGGAAACGTGTAGAAGAACTTGAGGATGAGGTCGATTCACTGAAACGCCCCAAGAAGTGAGTTCATGGCGGAATGGTCGTAGAGACGTCATCTAGGTCGTTGAAGAATGCATTAATCGAGCCACGTGTGACATGTGGCATGACTACAATTCTCATTGTGGGAGGTAATGGTGAGGCGGCCATTCGCCAGCCTCTCTTTTCCATCAAGTCAATGATCGTACTCACAGGCACCTCTCTGCTCTCAATCCCCACTATGTTCATGATTGGCTCAATTGCCGCTTGTAGCATTGGATTGTGCCTCACTCGCTCCATGATATGATCTGTCTGCTCCATGCAGCCTCGTACTATCTCTCGATATCCCTCTCGGCCAAGATGTCTCATGACGGCCCATGTTGCAAGAATTGATGCTGCGGGTCTAGTTCCCAGAATGGATATCTGTGTCGAACTTGCGCCCCTAAGATATGGCACAGTATTCGTGATGACCTTGACATACTTCTTGTCACGAAAGAGAATTGTTCCTGCTGGGATCGGGGCAAGGCCCATCTTGTGTGGATCCACACTGACACTTGTGACTCCATTGACCTCAAATGCGAATCGAAACTTGCCACGGCCAATCTCATTCAGAAATGGGATGACGAACCCGCCAAATGCCGCATCAATATGCAACGGTATCTTGTGATCCCTTGCTATCTCTGCCACTTGTTCAATCGGGTCAATTTGGCCCAAGTAGGTCGTTCCAGCCGTCAGAACGATTCCAATAGTATTCTCGTTGATCTTTTTCTCAATCGCTCTCGGAATCGCCTTGAACTCCTTGTCGACCCGTGTTCTCTTGACCTTCACGCCAAGTAACCATCCCGCCTTATCTACTGACGAATGAGCTGTCTTTGGTGCTATTATCTCCGGGGTCTTGGTTTTTTTCTTGGCTCTCTCTCGATAGGCCAGTATGGCAAGGATATTTGATTCAGTCCCTCCAGATGTGGTCGTGCCGAATGCTTGAGACTCCAGATTGAGCAGATCCCCAATCATCTCTAGGACTTCTCTCTCGACGTGTGCTGATCCTTGAAATGTGTGCAGGCGTCCAGCATTTTTTTCAAGTGTCCTCGCAAAGACCTCGGTCCCAAGGCTATGTGGAATTGTGGACATTGAAGCAACAGGATGTCCGCTGCTATAGGTGGAATCCGCCTCTAACAATTGGTCCAGTCTTCTCAGGACCTCATCTCTGCTCGTGCCATGTTCTTCAAGCATCGACTCGACTCCGTAGTTACCTTCGAGCGCAGTACGAACTACTAACAGTTTAAATCATTGTGGCATGGAGCGGATCTTGATGGCTCGTTCTCTCTATAGTCAAGTACTGCTGCCTGTCTGATCAGAAATAGAGAAGAGATGGGGCCCGAGGCGGGAATCGAACCCGCCGCTAGAGATCCACAGTCTCCAAGGTTCAAGTGGGTCCTTCATCTTCCGATGTGGACCAGCCACTACCCCACTCGGGCCATTGCTGATTGTGGCACATTGTTGATGGCTTTAATAATTTTCCGCTACTAAGATTTTCATGGCGCTTTGATTCTGCAAGCCCTCATAATTCGCAATTATGTGATCTTAGTAATCCGCTGTATTCTACATGTTCTCACTTGCTGCTTAATAGTGATGGTGATCAATCTCGTGATCATCATCCGGCAGTGAGAATGTAAATAGCCGTGCATACTCTATACCTGTGAGCCCCTCAATTTTATTTGCGAGGTCTTCGATGTCCTTTCTATCTCCACGAATAGTGAGTGCTTCAAAGCAATGACTATGTGTCAGGTGGACATGAACGGTCGAGATCACATGTGCCTTTGAGCTATGCTGGACCCGGATCAGCTCGGCCATCAGTCTGGGCTGGTGATTGTACACTATGTTCAGTGTCGCAAGATGTCCCTCTTGTTTGGACTCCCACTCGCACTGATTAATGAACACTCTCATAGCATCTCTGATCGCCTCGGATCGCCCAACATATCCACGAGCACGTACAATCTCGTCAAAACGTTCCAAAAGATCTTCCGGGATGGAGACTCCAAATCTCTTCAGGTCTTTACTCTCTTGTTCGGTCATTGCATTTTCTCTCGCGGTAGGTTACTAGTGACACAACCGTGTTGTAATCGTAGCACAAATTTACAATAAGTAACACTCTTAAGTAGCTTTGGTTTGGCCCGACTTGACGAACACTTGGAGTAACTAACTTTGCATGTACCTGATGGCGTATTTCCATTATGGCTGCAGATCCTGATGTGGATTGTGAGCGGTAGTATGATTGTCATATCCGTTCGGCAGCTGAACAAAAAATTCGACGAGCGGACAGTACCCTACCTTGGGGTCTTAGCGGCTGTGATCTTCGCAGCACAGTATGTCAACTTTCCAGTGCCCCCCTCGAGTGGGCATCTCGTTGGGACAACACTGATTGCGGTGATGCTCGGGCCTTGGGCGGGTATCTTGGTCATTGCCCTTGTGCTCTTTGTGCAGGCATTATACGGTGATGGCGGAATGCTGACCTACGGCATCAATCTGTTCAATATGGGCGTCTTTTCCAGTTTCTTTGGCTGGTTCCTAGCGATAGTATTGTTCAAGGCTCTCAAAAAGAAGATGAGCGAGAAGAATGCGGTTCTCATTGGTGCATCGGTCGCATCCTACATCACGGTCGTTGTTGCAGCGATGATTCTTGGTCTTGAATTGCAGACAGTACCCGGCTTCGGAGTGGCCGGTCTGGTCGCAATCACTGGCATTCATGCACTGATCGGGATTGGTGAGGCGATTCTGACCTTTGTCATACTGCTGTACTTTGTGAAGGCGCATCCACAGGTCATCTCATTTTTGACCGGAAGCGAGGTCTCGGAGATGGCAAGTGTGACTGAGGCACCATGGGCAAAGCCTGCGGAATAGGAGGTCTAAGAATGGAGAAAGATGAACTCACTAAATTTGTACTTCCTGTTGTAGTCGTTGTGATTGTGATTCTTGCTGTGGTGATTCTAGCTGGTCTTGCTTCAAGCAATCCCGATGGCTTTGAATGGGCACTGTTCGTCTTTGCTGGCGCGCCCGAGCCCTCGGGTGGCTTCGAGGGGATCTGGACCTTTTTGGGAGAGGGCCCAATCATAGAGGCTATAACCGGAATCATCGGCGTCGTGATTGTATTGGTTATCGGTATGTTGTGCTTCAAGGTCCTCTCTCGCCAGAGCGCATAATGCCTACCGAAACCATCACTATGAATTGAGTCTACTGAAATGTAATGGAGCTTGGACAGATGAGTAAGTTTCTCCTCCCGTTTGCCGAGGGACAAATACAAGCATCGGTCTTTTCGCCTGCTGCAATGCTTGTGGCGGCGGTAGTCACTGGTGCGCTCATATCTGTCCAAGGCTCCCCCACTATTGTTGCAACACTACTTCTCTTCATATTCATCGGCGGTTCTCTTGTGAGGACTCGTTGGAGAGTGGTGCTATCTCTTGCAGCTCGCTTTGAGTTTGTCATTCTATTTTGGATCTTTCTCGAGCCCTTTCTGTATGGTTCTACTGTAGTCACTACACTTGTGACTCCCTTTGGTTCTCTCAACATCTATGCTGAGGGGATCACCATGGGGCTTCTGCTTGGGCTCAGGATGATGGGGCTTCTGCTGCTCTTTCTAGTGACTCTCTCGCATATGACGCTGGCCGACTTTACTGATGCTCTTCGAACACTGCATGTGCCCTCGGTCTTGATCGGTTCACTAATGGTGATGTTACGGTATATCCCCCTCTTTTTGGAGGAGAGGTTTCGGATGCAGGAGGCTCAGATCTTGCGTGGTTATCACTGTGCCTCTCGGAGAGAAAAAATCACGTCGCTTGGCTATTTAGTTGGTTCTACTATAGACCGGGCCTTTGACCGGAGTATAGCTGTCTATGAGGCTATGGCCCTGCGTGGTTTTGGTGCCTCCGTCGATCATAGAGCTCACGGATTTCGCCGTGCTGATCTTCTCCTTCTTTCAATACTTGCCCTCATCATCTTTACAGTACAATGTCTTCTGTTTCAAATCTTAGGAGTGATACTATCATGGAGCCCGCTATAGAATTAGAGAAAGTAAATTTCAGGTATCCGAAGTTTGCCCTTCGCGATATCTCTCTCTCATTAATGAACGGAGAGCAGAAGGTTCTCGTAGGGCTCAACGGTTCTGGAAAGACCACCTTATTTCGGCTTATCTTGGGTCTATTGAGACCCACCTCCGGAAAGATTCGTGTTCTTGGAACTCCCGTAGTGCAGGAGAACCTGTGGGTAATCAGACAACAAGTTGGTTTTCTCTTTCAGAATCCCTCTGATCAGCTCTTTGCCCCAACCGTATGGGAAGATGTGGCATTTGGCCCGAAAAATTTGGGACTGAGCGAAGAGGAGATCCGGCATCGTGTCGAATGGGCTCTTGATGTTGTCGGCATGAAGGATTTTCTCGAGCGCTCTGTGAACAAACTAAGTCATGGGCAGGCCAAACGTGTTGCACTTGCTGGAATTGTAGCAATGCGCCCCAAAGTGTTACTGTTAGATGAACCATTTACGGGTCTTGACTTCCCAATGGTCGAGTCTATGATTGACATCATAAATCAGCTGCGCGCAGATGGTGCCAGTGTCATGTTTACCACACACAATCGCATCTTTATCGAGAATTGGGCGGATTCTATTGCGATAATGGATAATGGAATGCTTGTCTATGATGGCCCTGTGGAAGAGGCGTTTGACCGTCCAGAACTAGTCACACTCATGGGGGATTGGTCCTGCCTCAAAAAGAAGATGAAAGGTCTAGACTGTTTGACTGGTGTTGTCCGTTATGGTTAAAAGGTTGTAAACTGCAACAATGCATGTGGCCAATCTTGGATAGGTGAACTGTAATAGTTTAAATAAATCCGTCTGGAGTCGTCCAAGGTTGTTCCAATCATGGTGTGAACCTATAGTTCACGGATGTGCCTACTATCAATGGTAGGTGGACTGGGCCCTACAGCCACGAACAGTCCAACTATCGACCAACGGCATGATGATCAAGCGGAGGTTGCCAAGCCAGGTCAAAGGCGCGAGGTTCAGATCCTCGTCTTGTAGGAGTTCGCGAGTTCAAATCTCGCCCTCCGCACCATTCTTTATTCCATTTTTCTATTATTTTGATGCTATGCCTTCGGGTCGTGGCATGAGGAAAATAGTATCTACTTTTTCAACACTATCCAAGCTTTCAATACTTGCTGACATAAACTTGGATAACTCAGTCATATTCTTGACTCGAACAATGCACACAAAGTTTGCAGGCCCAGCAGTCCAAAATATTTCCGAGACCTCCTCGTAACTGGAGAGGGTTTGATAGAGTGATTCAGATGAACCTGGTTTTGCTCTGATCATGACGAGGACATGTATTTCATAGCCTATCCTGCGGTAGTCCACCTCAATAGTGAAACGTTTTATGACTCCAATCTCGTGAAGTCTGTTGATTCTCTTGCGTACCGAACTTGCTCCCAGCTTGACTCGTTCTCCTATTTTTCTGAGAGAGGTCCGGGCGTTCTCCCTAAGAATCTTGATGATTGCAAGATCTCGTGCATCTATTCTATCCTCTGCGGTCAACTAACATCCACACTCATCTAAATCGCACTACAATATGATAGCATTGCCCACAGATTAGAGTTGTGGGCATGGCGCGAAATATATTATGACTTGACCCGGGTAATGATCTTCCGTCCCATTAGGTCCCATACTTCGACTTCTGCGTTGAGGGCGCATTTTGATGCGATCTCATCGTCTGTTGGTTTGGGAACTTCGTAGGTCTCGTATGTTTCAGCATCCATCAGCTGGTAGGTTTCTCCCATGTCGGCAATAATTGTCGCACTTCTCTTGTCTATGACCGGAACATCGACCATTCTATCTGCTGGCATGATCGTGTTACGTTTACGACCATCAAAGAAGCCTATTGCAACAATATTGGCCTTTGCGGCTCCGTGCTTGCCCGGCTTCGACTTCTCAATCGATACTACTCGGCAAGGCTCTCCATCAATCAGAAAATAGCTCCCCGGTTTTAGGGTCTTCGCTTCGGTCTTCCGGATACTCAATACGTTTCACCAACTGATACCAAGTGTGAATTGGCTCTAGAGGCCTCTCTCATATACCTTATGGTCCTCAGTCACTGGTCATGTGGCAAGAGTAAAATGCAATCCTGTACCTGATTTGAGTGGTGTGCCGTCATATGATAGAAGAGAAACCAAAGATTCTGACAGACCGACGGCGAGTCGGACTTGTCTGCAAGCCCGGACGGGTCGATATGGAGCACGTGGCTGCTAAGGTCACAGATTTTCTCACATCTGCGGGGCTTGAGGTGTTAGTTGATCCCGGTTCTTGTAATGTGGCCCAGCGCGGAGCTATCCCTACCCTGATTGAAGACTTTGATGTTGACTTTGTAGTGACAATAGGTGGCGACGGCACGATCCTTCATACGCTCAGCCTGCTACGTGATCGGGAGACCCCTCTCTTTTGCATCAATCGTGGGACTGTCGGGTTTCTCACAGAGAGTAGTACAACCGATGCGCTGGATGCGCTCAGGCAGGTCATAGATGGGAACTGCATTATTGAACGCTGTGTCAATATCTCTTCAGGAGTCGGAGATCTCCGTTTTGATGATGCTCTGAATGAGGTATATGTGACCTCTCGATTACCCGGAAGACTGTTGACCTTCCAAGTCTATATTGATGGCACTAAGGTTGACTACGGTCGGGCGGATGGCGCAATGCTCTCTACGCCCTGTGGATCCACCGCCTATGCACTGGCCGCTGGCGGGTCTATCTTGACCCCTAATGTGCACGGTCTTATCTTTGTGCCAGTCTGTCCGCCTCGCTTCGAACTGAAGTCGCTGGTCATCCCCGATTCTAGTATGCTTGAACTGGAACTGACTAAACCTGGTGCTGGAGCACTTGCTGTCATTGATGGACAGACCCGCTGGGAGGTGGAACCGGGAAGTATGGTCTGGCTCCGCAAGTCTGACACAGTCACACGATTCATTCGTCTCTATGACAATTACTTTGATCGACTCAACACCCGTCTTGTGCCACGTACGCTCTAGGTGGTATACATGGGGGCGATCTTTGTCGTTGATGCCGGGGTCTTGTTTACGAAGTGGGTGGACAAAAATCCCGATGCGAAATTTGTGACGACAGACGAGATCGTACAAGAAGTCAGAAATCGTCCGAGCAAGCAACGTATTGATTTTCTCTTGTCCACAGGTCGCTTGAGGGTGGAGAGTTACGATCCACGAACAATTGTATCGGTCAAAAAGGCCGGGGCGATCACAGGAGACCGCCGAGTTCTCTCTGAGGTGGACACGAGTCTACTTGCACTGGCCCTGACCCGACAGCAGAATGGTCTTCCGGCAATTGTGGTCTCGAAGGACCTAGCTCTTCTTAATACTGCACTTGCTCTTGATCTCAAGGTCGTGGATCCCTCTGGTCGCCTGAAACGTAAGATCACTTGGGGGTATCGATGTCCTTCTTGCAAACATATCAAGTCGACTGCACCACCCGATCTTCTATGTCCTATCTGTGGAACGCAGATGCGACGTACTGCACTGAAGAGCAGACCTCTTTGACACTGGACTTGAAATATTCCACAGTATTTCGTAGGTAATACCATATGTTATGTTCTATGTAGATTCATACTGTCATGTGATTAGACATGGCAGAAGTGGGACTGACTATTAATCGTGAGATCGAAGATGTGAAGGCGCAAGTGCGTCAGGAACTTAACACCATTCGTGAGTTACTTGACGAGTTCGGATATCGAGACAGTTCTCCCGGGTGGGATACGCCGTTCCAACTGTTCAAACTAAGGCGCGCAATGCGAGTTCACTATATGGCACTTCGGATGCGTGATGTCTCCGCCTCTCCTTTGGCCGAACCGGATATGATCTGGGAACTAAAGCACGAATAGGAATTGTGACTATTCACCAAGAACCGTCACGTGTATCGCTCTGCTACGCGGTCGCACATCAAAGTCCACGAAGACGATCTGTTGCCATGTCCCCAGAGTTAGACGGCCTTCCTCTATTGGTATAGTAAGACTAGGGCCAACCACCGATGCTCGCACATGAGAGTGTCCATTACCATCCCCCCATCTAAGGTGGTGTTCATAGACCGCATCTCTTGGTGCAATCCTCTCCATCGCTTCTGGAAAGTCCTTGAGGAGTCCTCCTTCATACTCGATGGTGGTCACTGCTCCTGTCGATCCCACACAAAAGACTGTACAGATACCATTTCGAATCTCACTGTTACTGATCACTCTGTCAACTTGGCCAGTGATATCTATCATGTCACAGTGACCTTTTGTCTGGAACTTGATCTTCTCATGATGTACCGCCATGATACAGTCATCCTCCTAATATAGCCGTCAGATCCAACTCACGATTGACGACGTGCCTCTACCTATTCCGCGACTGCACGATAGTATCTCTTTTGCGCCTCAATTAGGTCATGTAAGATTTTAGTCTTGTCACCAAGTATCTTTTCATTATCTTGGAGTGTCTGTTGAGCCTCAAGAGTCTCGGATCTATAGAGATGCCTTAGTATCGAAACTATTACGTTCATATATTCCTCGCCTGTGGTCAATGCAACTTCTTGCATCTCTCTAAGAACCTTATCTATCTCCTCAGACCCATTAGGGGTACGATTCCATAATGCATTGAATATTGTGAATAGATCCTCAAATGCTTCCTTTGGCTCGTTCATGTTTTTGAATCCCGTAAGTGAGTGCCTCAGGAGATCAATCGCTCTCCCCGTCAAGTCCTCTTCATCTGTCAGAAGGGCCTCTTTTCCAGCCGTTCTGTACCAAATCGTGGCCAGTTCTGCGATTCCTGACTCTTCATACTTCTCAGCAGTTATTACTGCCTTTTCACAAGCCACCCAGTGGAATGATGAACTTCGCTCCATGTCTCCCATATTTCGTGCAGCCTCTGCGGCTTTACTGTATAGGCGTGACGCCTCGTCAATATTATCTGCATCAGTCTCATCTTCAGCCATTTGGATATAGAGTTCGATTGCCTGTTCAAGTAGTGCTCGTGCCTCGTCATCTGAACCTGCTTCATAGAGTACTGCTGATGCCTCCTCTAATGCAATGGCTTGGTTCTCTATTTCCCCTTCTTTTTCTCTAAGGGTTGCCTGATCCCGATAATGATCTATGACTTCACTGTAGACCCCAGTTGCAGCATCGTTGTCGCCCCAGTTCTTTAGACACATTGCCTGAAATCGAAGATACCTGTTTGCAGTATCCATATCTCCCTCCGACTGTGCCTTTCTGGCCAAGTTCTCGAACAGTTCAGCAGCCCGCTTGAATGCCCAACGTGCCTTTATCGGACTTTGGACATCAACAAACATTTTCCCCGCCTTGACAAGTAGTGGGGCAACCACCTCGGCGGGGCCCTCCATCTGCATATACGCCTCGGAGGCCTTAATCATTGCCTTCTTTCTCGCAGTAGTCAAACGCTCCTTATCGTATATTTCCTGAGCCGCATCATATGTGTTACCCGCCTTTTCGAATTGCCCTGCCTGTTCATATAGACTTGCAGCTTCCATGAGCAAGCGGGTTGCCTCTGCATTGTTCCCTTCCTCTTGCAGTATTTGAGCAGCTTCAGCAAGAGCTGTAGCAGCCTCTTCAAAGTTCTGTTGGGACTTTGACTCATCTGCCCACTTCTTTGCTATACGAATTGCTCGCTGCAAAATCCTCTTGCCAAGTTCTCGGTTGTCGGTCGAATTGTATAGACGCCCGACCTTTTTCAAAATCCGAACCGTTTCGGAATATTTGCCTTCCATCTCTCGCGAGTCGGCTTCATTCTCAAGTGCATCTGCTGCTTTGACTATCAATACGTTTCTCTTATCTGTGTCCTTTTCAAAGTCGGCCGCTCTAAAGAAGTACTCAGCGGCTTTCTTGTATTCCTTCGCTTCTTCAGCAATTGTTCCGGCAAGCTCGTTAATTCTTACAATCTCTTTTCTTGTCTGACCATTCTGTTCTACTCTGATCAGCATGACCATTGCTTTTTCTAGAATGTCAAAGCACTCCGATGCCATGTACGCATCTCTGTATACTAATGCGGCCTCTTCATAGATCTTGGCTGCTCGTTCGTATCTCTTGTGTTTTTCTAGTGTTTCAGCCGCTTTTACGAAGAGCTTTGCTGCTGTCTTACGATCTCCCTTTTCGAGTTGACTCCTTGCAAGGTTGAGTACGTCTTGGAGTGTTGTCAGTAGATGAACCTCCTCGCAGCGGCTCTGCGATGTTCGATTTTACAACATGACTCATTGATAATCGTTGCTGATATTCATTATGTCCAATCTTTTCCGGCGCTATTATTTTTATATAACGTGACCATTTACGTGCCTATTATGAAACGTTGGTACGCTATCACCTGTTATTTATTATCAGTTGTTTATCCTTATATCCATGAAGAACAAGAATTTTCTAAAGTATTGGCTCGCAAATCAGCAAAGTTTATACGTATTTTGTCTATCAATTGTTAGAGGAAGGAATTCTCATAAGAGAAATGGGGCTAGTTATTCGTGTATATGATACACGAGTTGATCTAGGTCGGTCGGTCGGTCGTCATAGACGTGATTTTTTGAAACTGAGGACTGCGCTGCTTGTGATTGCAGTGTTGTCACCATTGTGGGTTATGCCGCTCTCGGCACCTGTGGTTTCGGACGTTGTGGTGGTCATGCACCACGATAGTGCAGTGAGTACTGCTGTCCGGACTATTACGGCAAATGATCCGTCTGTGCAGGTTGTGGAATACGGTTCTTTGGAGTATGCTCTGACCATCTATCGGACGCTTGGAAGAGTTGTGTGGGTGTCACATGGTTCTGAGGACGGTATTCTAGCAGGTTCGCAGATGCTCAGTTGGCAAGCGTTCAGCAGTCGGACTCGGATGACTCCAGGGAAAGATATCGTATTGGCATGTGATTCGGCTAAGATTAACCAATATGTGTCGATATCACAGGCAGTCGGAGTCAATGGGGCCATTGATGCGTCACTTGGCGGAATGTTTGCGGTTCTTCTTCTTAAGCCAACACAAGCAATTTTACATGATATGGCAAATCGGTTTTCCGATATTATTGCGGGATTTGTGTTGCCGCAGTTTCTTGGCACTATGCCAGCGTGGTGGATAGCAGTCAAGGCAGGATTAATGGTTCTATTTACAGGAATCTATTTCCTTTATGCTGAAGCAAAATTGCCTCAAGCAGTAGCCGAGCTCAATTATAGTCCACTTATGATTGTTACAATTGTAGCTGCAATTACAATTATATCAACAACATTATTTTACCTGCTTCAGTCTATCTATCAAAATCTTGCAGCATTTCTTGCGGTTGTTTCACCGCTTGTAAATGTTCTTGCAGGTTTGGCAATCCAACGGATAATAGGCGGTGCATTGCCTGGTGGCGCATACCTTCTTGGTCTGGCGGCTGGACGAGTTGCAGCTCTTGTTGGTTGCTCTGCATCAGTCGGGCAGCCGTGGATTCGAGCAGCTTTTGCGGCATCAGCAGCCCTATTTGCTGTAAGTATAGTAGACTTTGTAATCATTACCGTATATACATATTTGACCTAGACTATTATGAGGTGCAAGACTAATGACCCCTACTAACCAAGAACAAATTCGGTTGGCACTTCCAGTAGATAGTTGGTACATGGTACTAATTGCACAACTAGTGCTCCTGCACAGTGTAGGGGTCATTGTTCTTGCCATTATTGATCCGAGTGGAACTACGACCGTGTTTGGTCTCTTGGTAGTCTTTCTGGAATTGTGTATATTTGCTGTTGTCTTAAAGTGGCTTGCACTACGCAATAAAGTCGCTATATGGGGCGGTACCGCCGTGTTGATGCTGGCCCAGACCGAACAGAGTGGTCCTGAACAGAGTAAAAATATCACGAGAGCTGCTCTTATTCCTCTTGAGAGATCACGAATTGGAATTCCAGCTGCGACTGTTCCATTGGTTGTTGCTCTAATCACATCTGTGGTTGTTGTTCTCAGGATCGGAATCACGGATGTTTCTGGGCCTGATGGATTTTCTGTAATGTTGTTAGTATCGCTTGTCGGTCTGTTATTTTCTGCTGGTCTTGCTATTATGGAAAATTGGTATATTCGCACTAGTAAACGGATCAGGAGTCTTTCATCGGAACAGATAATCTCACGCTACAGTATGGGACATGGGATGTCAAGGTATATTCTTACTGACCTTGAAGAGCAACTAGAACAGCCAGATGGCATGCAACAACGAGTTGGGTCATTACCACTACCTCTTGGACTGTTTCTGTTGCAGATGGTGGTATGGATCATTTTACTTGCTATTTTCCTACACGTGTGAGGTATAAATGATTAGTACGTGGAAATCTTCGCGTATTATTGAATTACATGAGTTCAAATACTGGTAATTACGAGTCAAATATTGGTATATACAGCAGATGAAATGCATGTTACAGATGCAATGTTGATGTTTATTGATTGTTGTAGTCATTATCACTGATTTGTGATGGCAATTGAATGTGGGCTGATTACACGAGAAAAAATAATAAACCGCGAACTAATATTCTGATATATTCGCACAAGCATCAATACTTTGAGTTTGTGGGATTTTGCTTGGTCAATAGGTTTTCTTTTGATAGGTATGATTACTGAAAAAAGATTGACACGAGTTTCAGGAGAGTGTTATTTTCACAGATTATATGTTCTATTGTAATTCTCTGACAGCAGCAATATATTATTGTTATTATTCCCAGAACAAGTTCTTAGGCTCAATACACTAAAATACCATTTCGTTGATAACATACCCACAGGCAAGGGAGCCCCAATTGAGCGGAAGCGAAAATCGAACTGGCTTGGGTCTAATAGGGACTGGTAACATTGGGAGAACTCACCTCATCGGGATTTCTTCTCTTATTGCTGCTGGACTTGTTGATGTTGATCTTGTAGCGCTCTGCGATACGGACAAGCAGTCTTTGAAATCCGCTGCTGAGTTATTTGAGGTCCCAACAACATATACCGATTATGCTAATCTTATTACCGATGATAATGTCGATATAGTCTATGTCTGTACTCCCACCAATCGCCATCCGGATATTGTGAAGGCTGCGGCGCGTGCTGGCAAATCCGTCTTTTGTGAAAAACCACTGGCTCATAGTTGTCCTCAAGCACGAGATATGTTGGCTGTGACTCAGGATGCTGGAGTCCATGCGGGTGTTGATCTAGTCCTTCGGTATGATCAGTATCTGCTCTATGCGCGAGAGCTGCTGAAACAGCATGATTTTGGCAATCCTATGCTTGTTCACATACGCGATGATCAACGATTTCCCGTAGATTATATTTATTATTCTCGATGGCGTGGGGACAAATCAATAGCCGGTGGTGGAACCCTCATCGAGCATAGTATCCATGATGTGGATCTGCTGGTCTGGTTGCTGGGTAAGGTCAGTGATGTGTATGCTCGTGTAGGTTTCTATGCAGGGCGTGAGGTCGAAGACATGGCCTCGCTGAGTCTTCACCACAAGAATGGAGCGATCAGTACTATTGACTCGATCTGGCATTGGGTTGAGCGACCTAATGAACGCTATATCGAGCTCTTCTACGAGAAGGGCTACATTGGGATTCGATTAGAGTCGGGACAGCGATTTCTTGAATATCAACTTCAGGATTCTCCACCTATCAAGGTGAGCGCGGAAAAGGCTAATCATGCGCTTCTTCGTCAGCTCGGTCTCGATGGCACGGGTCTTTCAGCCGATGCTCTTGAAGCATTGACCGCGGTGGGGACTGAGAGGTATGCAGCATTGAGCTATGCATTTCTAAATGCGATTAAACACAATCAGCAACCGACCCCAAGTTTTTTGGATGCGATCACTGCTCATAATATTGTGGACGCCGCATACGAGTCCGCAAATCTCGGACGGCCTGTTGACATACTATGATCTCCTGTCAGTTATTCCATGTCGCTATGCTTAAGAACAAACTAGAGCGTGTCAGGTAGGTTGTGGCCATGCACGAAATCTTCATCGATCGAGTTGATCCTTCTGACTATGACGTACTAGTCGCAGGCGGTGGCGCTGGTGGGCTTCTCACCTCTCTGGCCCTCTCGGCAGAGGGAAAGCGTGTTCTCATCATTGAGAAGGGTGATCGCCTTGGAGGTGTCTGGTATGGATACTGGGTCGATGGCTATCGCGTAGATCATGGTCTTCATGTCATCACTCGCGTCACTCGGGGGGCCTTCACTCAATTTATGCGGACCTATCTCCCGCAGCCTCCTGAATTTATCCTTCATGATGGATGGTTCTTCAGGGTTCATGATCGTGTGGGCACTATTCCCACAAGTGTTGGGCAGACTCTTCGATGGCCACTCACCGGTATGCGTGGGCGTCTTGGGCTGGCCAAGATCGGCGCGAAGATAAAGACCATGAAGCTTGAAGAGATGAAAAAGTACAAGGATATTACATTTCTAGAATTCATGCGGCAAAAGAATGCTCTTTACCAGCCGATGCTTGATGTCATGCAGAGTGCGATCTATATGGCTGCTGGGGTGGGGGTTGATGAGGCCTCTGCATATGAAGCGCTCCGAACACTCAAAGACACCGACAAAGAGACCTCTAAACTCACAACCATCAAGAAACTGCTCTTTGGCTCTTCCGAATACGATGAAGGGTATGTTGTTGGTGGGATGGAGGCATTGGTGCAAAAAGTGGTCGATCAGATCAATGGCGACTACCTCTTGAACACACCTGTTGAGAAAATTACTGAGCGAGATGGTCATGTCGTCGGAGTCACCGCTGGTGGTGTTGATCTTGCTCATAATCGTGTTGTCAGTAATATTCCTCTCTGGTCCATGCCTTCTATCATCCAGTCTGATAACACTCATGTTCATGACTTCTTTGAGCGATGGAGCCACATGCGTGTTACTCGTGGTGTCACTCTCTGGTTAGGACTTGATGAGGTAGTCATTGGCGATCGCAAGTCGCGTGTCATAGTCCATCCCAATCCAAATCGCTGGATCGTATCAGTCTCAAGTTTTGACCCATCTTGCGCTCCTGAAGGAAAAGAATTGGTGGCGATTGCCATGATGGCCTTGGAAGGAAAGAGCCTCCAAGAACATGTTGAGATCATGAAGAGCCATGGTTTTGAGAAGTATCATGGTGACGTGTTGGATCATATTGAGATGGAGCATCCACAGACCTCGTATGCTACTCGTGCCGCGCTCATCCCCGGGCAGACCGACCTTGACCGTCCTGGCCCCCGAACTCCTATCAAGGGTTTCTATATTGTGGGGACTGATACTGCTGGATCTGGTGTGGGATTGCAACAGGCCGCCAATTCGGCTCAAGGTGTAGTCACAGCATTGAAACAAGATACGTGATCTGGTTAAATATACCGTCACTTTCTTAGACGCAACGAAAAGGTTTTACATCATGATATGCGTGTTGCAATTGACCAAACTGGTCAATTGACTAGGAGTCCTAATAATGCCAGTTATTGAAATCCGATGGCACGGCAGAGGTGGACAAGGCGGAGTGACCTCCGCAGAGCTGTTGGCTAAGGCCGCCTATTATGACGGATACAAAGGTGTACAAGCGTTCCCCTACTTTGGTGCAGAACGTCGCGGGGCACCTGTAAAGGCCTTCACAAGAATCTCAGACCGGGAAATCAATGTCCGGAGCCAGATCTACGAACCCGATATTGTTGCAGTATTAGACCCAGGAATTGTTGACCTCATTGATGTCACTGAGGGTCTCAAAGATGATGGGAAGATCATCATCAATACTCACAAACGCCCTGACGAATTTCATTTCGAGCGTGGTCATGTCTATACTTATGATGGAACTGGGATTGCCCTCAAACATGGCCTTCTTGTTGCTGGTCTCCCTGTTGTTAATACTACTATGCTTGGTGCCTTTGCTAAGGCTACTGGCTTGGTCAAACTTGAGACCGTTCAAAAGGTGATCATGGAGAAATGGCCTGGCAAGGTTGGCGAGAAGAATGCGAAAGGTGCCAAGGAAGCCTATGACTTCTGCATAGATTAAATAAAATACGAGTCGTGTCGGAAGCAAGCAATTAGCCTCCGACGCAGGCTCTCTCTTTGGAATTTTATTTCATGGAAGATTTTTCTGTTACCTGTTTGTTATAGTGGTGTTTCTTGATTCCTTCTTTTATCCGTACATTCCCTCATAGCTTGGTGTTGAGGGTCCTACGGCCGGGCGTTTCATACCTTGTACCTGTTGGGCCATCTCTTCCATCTTCTTGCGGATTTGATCTGCACTCTCAACAAGTTCACTGACATCAATGTTGAATGCATATAGCCGGTTGAGTGCTTCAAGGAGTTGCACGGCGCCCTCTGGATCAGGAATGACCGCTATTGCTGGTGTCAGAAGCGCGAAACCTACCATATCCCTGCATAAGGTCTCTGAGAGAATGGACCCCGCAATTCCTGTTATGAGACCTTTTTTGAACATCTCAAGTTGCGAGTCCTTTGAGAGTTCTGCGATCTTCTCCTCCTCAGCCGCATAGAGAACCTTACGGTCCTTTGGGAGGCCTTGGACTGGAATGCCATCAAGAATAACGGTTTCCTTCACACCTATCTGTGCAGCCCAATCAAGAATGGCCGAGCTGACAGCATACATTCCGTTTTCCGCAACTGGTAACTCGGTCGTGACCACAATCAGGTTACGTTTCTCGTGACCATAGATGCGAAATGGGTGTCTCAGCCTGCCATCCATAAAAATCGCGGCGGACGGAATGTACCTCGATCGCACATGCGCAATCTCGGTCATCTCAAATTGCTCAATGATGGTATTGGCAGCCATTATCCCGACAACACCTGCACTGGGGAAGCAGCACACAAGTAGGGGATTGTCGAGATCAATAGTTTTTGTTTGGACTACCTTCGCTTCGGGATATCCTAAGACACTGGAACTTTGTTCTTCCATTTTGATACGCCCATCTCAGTGGTATGCATTTAGTCCGATATTAACATTGAGTCGTAGTCAATTAACGGTGAGTTTGTAAGGCTTCGTGTGCATCACTACTATTGATTCTAATGAGATTTCGCACGCACAAGATCATGCCCCCTCCCATCGTTGAGCTGATGGAGCTCGCAC
Organism: Candidatus Thorarchaeota archaeon; assembly: GCA_021498125.1. Lineage (NCBI taxonomy): Archaea > Promethearchaeati > Candidatus Thorarchaeota > Candidatus Thorarchaeota archaeon. The sequence continues at coordinate 401,001 of JAIZWL010000001.1, forward strand.
GAGATTATATTGCTTCACCAGACTTTCTCAACTTGGGCCAAGGTACATCGGGATATATACCTCCAAAGGAGGCTCTGAAGGTCCTTGGTGAGCAGGTATGGAATCCTTCTTTGCATGGATACTCCCCAGATCAGGGGATACTGGAACTACGTGAGGAACTGGCGCTCTATATGCGACGAGTTCATGGAATAGATGCTGATCCTCATGATGAGCTTGTCATAACCGCTGGTGCGAACCAAGCATTTGCTGGCATTGTCATGACTCTGGTAGAGCCCGGTGATAATGTGATAGTTCCCGATCCTTACTACTTCAATTCCATTATGGCGATTCAGATGGCAGGAGGTCAAGAGCGACCCGTAGCCGTAGGATCCGGTTTTCAGATTGATGTTGATGGTATTCGTCAGGCCATCGATACACGGACAAAGGCCATTGTATTGATCACACCTAACAATCCCACAGGTGCCGTCTACGAGGAAGACCTAATCAATGAAGTCGTAGACCTATGTATAGAACATGACATTATGCTCATCTCTGATGAGACCTATGCGCGGTTGATCTTTGATGGTGCTACTCATTATAGTCCACGCTCGCGACGAGATGCTGAAGAGCATGTTATAACTCTCGGAAGTTTCTCAAAAGATCTTGGAATGGCCGGATGGCGTGTCGGGTTCATTGTTGGTAGCCCCAACTACATCAAAGAGTACATGAAGATTCAAGATACGGTCACTATCTGTGCTCCAACCGCGGGGCAGATGCTTGCATTAGAAGTTCTTAGAAATGGGACAGAGTATGTGGATTTCGAGTTAGAACGTCTTGCTCTTCTCCGAGATCTGGCATATGCACGCATAGACGATATCGACCAGTTGGAAGTCACACGAACCGCGGGCACATTCTATCTCTTCCCTCGGGTGCGTGATTGTGCGAATTCCCGTGAACTTGCCATTGATCTCTTACGAAAGACCTCGACCTTTCTCCTTCCCGGAAGTGTCTTCGGGGCGGCAGGAGAGGGCCACATCCGGATCTCGATAGGCCCCCTCACCCCCGAGGCTGTGGACGAGGCATTTGATCGTCTTGAGATCTATTTTGCAGAAAACTAGGCTCCCGAGTATTTTTGCCATTCCCAGTCGGTGACTTTGTTGTTTATGTAGTCATCCCACTCATCGAATTTTAAGTCGATGTACGCATCCACGAGAGCAGGGCCAAGAGCCTCTTTGATCACCTCATCCTTATTGAGTTCGATAAGGGCATCATAGAGATTTTCTGGTAGTGTGGAGATTTCTAGTTCCTTGAGTTTATCAATGGACATCTCGAAGGCATCGCCCTTTAGATCTTCATGAGGCATGAGCTTGCGTTTGATGCCATCCATCCCCGCCGCAATGAAACTTGTGAATAGCAGGTATGGGTTGGTCATTGGGTCTGGAGAACGAAACTCCATTGCAGCCTTTTGTGGATCCGAAAAGAGTGGGATTCGGATTAGGGCGGTTCTGTTTCTGTAGCCCCAACATATGTAGACGGGGGCCTCTTGATACGGCACAAGGCGTTTGTATGAGTTAATGGTTGGGTTTGCAATTGCAGTGATTGCTGGTGCATGTTCAAGGAGTCCTGCTAGAAAGTGTAGTGCAGTCTCCGAAAGTTTACCGGGTTCGTCACCACCGAATAGGTTCTTTTTCCCATCCCAGAGCTGGATGTGGCAGTGAAGCCCATTTCCTGCAAATCCCTCAAATGGTTTTGGCATGAATGTCACATCATGACCGTTCTCTTGTGCAATATCGCGGGCGATATTCTTGAAGCGAAGAATGTTGTCAGCTATGGAGCGGCAATCATCAAAAGCGAGTTCGATTTCGTATTGTGCCTCTCCAACTTCGTGGTGCAATACTCTTAGTTGTACTCCCATCTTTTGGATGGCTGATCCTATCTCTAGTAATGTGTCCTGGCCTGCTGCATCAGGATAGATGTCTGCATATTGCCCCTTGTCAAAGGTGTCGCCTTCTGTTGTAATAAAGTAAAACTCAGGTTCGGTCTTGATTCTGAGTGAATACGATTCTGGCATGAGCTTTTGATGGGCCTTCCGTAAGACCCCTCTTCCATCTAGAGCATGATACTCTTCAGAATCAGCATCAATCCTCTTCTGGACAAAACACATGGCTGCTGCGACTCGTTGACTGAAGAATGGAAGTTCGACAAGCGTATCAGGGTCAGGCCGTAATCTTAGATCCGATGCTTCAACCTGAGCGAGACCTGTGATGGAGCTCCCATCCACACTGGTCCCATTTTTCATAATTGCATCCGTCTTGATCTCTTCAAGAGTTTCCGCAGGGTTACAGGGAACAATCATTGTCTTCATTCTGCCCAGCAGGTCGCTGAACTGGAATGCGACATAGTTTATCTTCTCAGACATGGCACAGTACTCCGCACAGGGGTGCGCAGAATCGCCGCAGTAGTCCTATTTTAAGTCTGCTCTTTTGTCAATATCTAACGTGTGACGTAGTGATCTATCCCCACACAGTACGATACCAGTCTTCTGCGTCTTTTCCGACCTCTATTCTGATCGACCCACTGACCACGCTTGGCTCTTCTTCTCCCTCTTGAATCTCAAAATTCATGGCTGAAACCCGGAACGCCTTTTTCTCGAGTGCAGCGTTTCCAATATTTCTAGCATGAAGTCTTACGATCTTCTTCCCATCTGTAAGGACGAGTAACGAGTCTTCATAGGTCACATCGCACTTCATTTTGAAGCTTGATCCTCTAAATGATCCCATATGTGTTTCAAGATTGGAAAACTCAGCCTTGACCTTTTCAGCTTTCATCTTGCTTCACTGAATTGGTTGCTATTCTATTCACTTATGAATCTCATCATTGGTGGCAACACGTAATTGACTTTGGCTCTCTCGAAAATCTAATAAGAAAAATACAGTCATTCTTTAACCCGGTGATATCTATGGTTGACGTAGTAGACATTCCTATGGTCAAGTCGCCTGAGAATGCCAAGTGGCGACCCGGCCGGGGTTACAGTAAGGGTGAGCTCGAAAAGGCAGGACTCACAGTACGAGATGCACGACGGGCCGGATATCCCGTTGATGTTCGCAGGAAGAGTGTACACCCAGAGAATGTCAAGATTCTCCAAGATCTCCACTCTGGTGGTAGTGGTCCTGGAACATCTACCGCAGCATAATCTCCGGCATTTCTGTGTGTTGTTCTGGGAGGCCTTCTCGTGGACTGGCATGACCTACTTGCCATCCTCCGAGACCCTCCCAATCTTCCACGACCCGTTATCATGCCTGATTTTTTTGTGGATCATTTTGTTATTGGTGGTACGTTCGATGACCTCATCAGAGGGCTTGAGCAACTCGCCCATCAGGGTGGGGGCAATCTGATTGGTACACGTCATATGATCAAGAGGGGTGGAAACTCTGTAAATACCGCCTCTGCACTCTTGAGGTTGGGTGCCCATCCAGTATTGGTCGTTAAGACCAGTGTGCAAGGTCGCTTGCTCTTACAGACACTTGTTGATCCAGCTCTAGACCTCTCTCATGTTCATACTACTGGAGACCTCTCCTCAACTGTATCCATTGAGACCGAGTATCAGGGGCGCAGAGTCAATCTAATGATCAGTGATAGTGGGTCTGTTGCAGACTTTACCGTTGATGACCTTAGCGAGGATGATGTTGAGGCAATTCGGCAATCAGGTCTTGTGGCTCTCCTCTGTCTAAATCATAATAATGACCCGGCTAAGACTGCCCATGATGTATTTTCGTTGGTGCGACAAAACTCTGAGGCGCTCACATTTCTTGACATTGGCGATCCGTCGAGTAGGCCTCAGATCCTAAACTCACTGGTTGGTACTGTGCTCCGTAAGGAATTAGTCGATGTCCTTAGTGTCAATGAAAATGAGGCGCAACGCATCGCTCATGTTGTGGAGGGTCGTACTGGTGAGATTGTCTATAGTACCCGACCAGGGGACTGGTTAGACTCGGCGCAAGTGATCGCGGAGTCAACTAGTGTTCAGGTCGATCTCCATACGCCTCTGTTTGCTGCAAGCATACAAGCAACTGACAAGGTGGTTGTCCCCACTTTTGTGGTCACTCCTGTAGTCACTTGTGGTGCCGGTGATGCGTGGAATGCTGGAGATGTTTTTGGACTACTATTAGGTGTCACGTCCGAGGATCGACTTATCTTGGCAAATGCGGTGGGAGCGCTCTATGTGACAAACCCCCAAGCTCTACATCCCTCTCCACAGGATATCGAGAAGTTTCTTCGGTCATCTCCTCGTGTAAATCGTCTGTAATAACTTACTTAAGGTCGATTGCGTATTGGAAAATATTAGGCAATCATGGGAGAGGTCCCCTTAGATGGATATCGATCGTGCTCTTAGCAAATTGAAGTTCGATGAATCTGTCGTAGGTTATACATTAATCACCAACGATGGTCAGCTCTTCCTCTCCTTTTCGATTCCCGATTCGGTCATTCCTCAGATCAAAGGTGTACTCAAAATTCACTCCACCTCGTTAAAGATGATGAATGTCATGAGCGAGCATGGCGTTGTTGTTCTTGGGCGCATAAATCCTGATTGGATTCTTGCAGTGTTATTTGCAGAGTCTTCTCTTGGAATTGCGCTTCAGAAAACAAGTGATGTCATTCGTCTTTTGATGCAGGTGGATCTCCCTCCACCCCCTCAGCCATCCCCGTCGGAGGCAAAAGAACCTCCGTCTGAGGTGCCAGCAGATGAGGTTGCAGTAGAACCTACTCCACCGAGTATCCCTGATGAAACTATTCCCCTTGAAACAATTCGTGTTCAACATGGTTGTGTTGTCTTACGGGGGCCACGATTTACCAGTGCCATGACCATGGACTCGCAACTGAATCAAGAACTACGAAAATATGCAATGGTTGGTATGGACATCCTTCTCATGGTTGACGAACAACGTACGGTCTACAAGATATCTGATGCATTAGATCGTCCGGTGGATGACATCATCAACGTAGTTCGGTGGTGTGTATCTCGACGCATAGTGGATGTTGAATGCCCCGAGGAACAGGCGACTGGGGCACGTAAGATAATCGAGGTCCCGCTATTCGATGGTGACCTTGACAAGGTGAAGAAACAGCACCGACCTGTCCTCGAACTATGTGATGGCACACGCACGCTTAACGAGGTTGCTGATATTCTTGGGATCAAGTACTTTGAGGCACTTCAGGCGACACTCCCCTACAAAGGGAAGTCTCTCAAATTTGTTAAGACCGATAAAATATTGAAAAAATAGGAGGCACAACTCTTGGGTGTCAAAGGAAAGCTCGCATGGGCTTTAAAAATAGAAAAAGTTGCGAAACCACTGTTTCAGGCAACGTATCGCGAACTGATGAACATATTGATTCAGACGAGTGATACTGTGGATGAGATCAACGAAAAGATGAAGGCCATAGGCTTCAAGGTCGGCGAAGATCTCCTCATGGAATATGCGGATAAGATAGGCAAGCATGCTGGAACCTTCGCTGAGTTCTCATCAACGTTGCAACTGGCCTACAAAGTCAATTCGGGTCAGCCGTTCACTCGTATTGACATCAGTGAGGATGGTACTGTTGTACGCTTCACAGATGAGCACTGTGTTCTCTGCGAGGGCGTGGAGATTACTGATATGCCCGGTCTGCAATATTGCAATCTTATTAGCGGCGTCTTTCAAGCTGTCATGGATCTCAGAGGCTTTAATGCCGAGGCGTATCAAGAATCATGTAAGGCATTAGGGGATTCGGCCTGCACTTGGACCATCCGTCTAAAAGAATGATTTTCGCTCCACATTATCAACTTTGTTGCATTGCCATTGGAGAAAGGCCAAACTCAAATACGGATTTGGTACATATGTATAAATGGTACTAATACAACACGAATGTGAACTTTGCATATTGGAGGTAACAACATGGGACAGGTCCTTGGAACGTTCGTCGGTCTGCTAATTGCTTTTGTCTTTACTTTTCTTATCTTGATGTTTGGAGGCTCTATTCATGAGGACCTCATAAATCCCGCAATCGTTGCAGATTTTATCAACCGTCCGGATCTGGAGTTCAAGCTCGCTATAGTCGGAACTGTCCTCTATCCTCCGTTCCTTGGAATGCAACTAGGTTTTGGTGCGCAGGGATCCACCATCCTCATGTTTCTGGCCTGGGGTGTTGGTGGGCTTATTGCTGGGCTTCTTGCACGAGATATTGTCCCTGGTATTCTTGCTGCTGTGTTGTCCGTTGTGATTGGCGCCTTTCTCATCTGGCTTCTTGTGTTCTTCATTGGGACTGTTGATTTTATGGCGTTATTTGGCGGAGAATCTATGCTTATCCTTCAGTTTGTCTTAGAGGGTGCACTCTATCCCGGAATTGCAGCAGCAATAGGTGGTCTTATCGGCGGGGCCATTATGCGTGATCGATAGGCGTGATCTCTGACAGGTCGCCTAGTGGCTTGCCGCACGCCGAACAGATCAGCGGTCTTGATCTATACACTGCACCACAACTGCATATAGTTTCAATCTTTTCTGGAATCGGGGGATCGGCATGTGTGCGTGCCTGTTTCAATACGATTGCAACTGGTATTGCTGTGAGTAGGGAGCTCTGAGCCAAAAGGAGGCTGGTCGTGAAGATAAATAGCAACTGAAGGTTTCTATCAGGTTGATTCCAGAATGATGGAGTGGTGAATAATATCGAACTGGTGGCAACGATTGCCAGTATCGTGCCTAACCAGATACTGGAACGTACAGTATTCCACCCCGGCTCTGAGAGCGGTCCAAGAGCCAGTCCTGCAATGAGCCATATTGGAAGGTATACTACTACTGATGTGATCATCTCGGAAACCGGCCCGATCTGAATCAGCGTGGAACTCGCCGAAAGCAGAAATGCGATCAACACGGGTAAACTAGAATATTGTGTGAGGCTCAAATGAACCATCATATGCATCGTAATGGTCGTCAAAATAATGGCCACAATGGCACCCGTGATATTCTTCATCAGTCGCACTTGTCCTAGTGATGATGTTGTTTCTATCTCGTGCAGCATTAGCAATGCTCTTTATGATTTCCTATTGGTTCGTATGGTCTGTTTAGGCGGATGCTATTGCAGAGGCTAGTATTCTCTTATCAAAAGTTGTATATGATGGTCTGTACAATATCACCACAACGCTTTTCAGAACACTTTGAGTTTCATATAATTGTAGATGATAGACCAAGCATATCTCTGGGACTGTAAGGTGATTTAACATGGCTAGTGGCGACCTAGAACGAGCACTATCAAAACTAAGATTTGATGATCAAGTCATAGGTTACTCTCTAATGACAAAACAGGGTAGGCCTTTTGTGAGCTTTTCATTTCCGGATGACCTATTCCCTCGTGTTAAAGAGAGCATTGGCTTGTACAAGAGCGATCTGCGGTTAATGACCATTGACACAGATATGGGTCTAGTCGTACTAGCGCCAGTCGATGAGAACTGGATCTTGACAGTGTTGTATGTCCCTGAACTTCAGCTTGGTCTTGCAATTGCAAAAACTAAGAACGTCTTGCGTATGTTGGAAGGTGTTGAACTACCGCCTCCTCCCGAGGAGTTTGAAGAGGCCTCTGAGTCAAATCTTGAAGTCCTAGAAGAGATTGGAATGCAGGCCGCCTCCACTGAAGCAACACCCGTGACCGAGACTGCACCTGTTCCCGAGCCTGAGCCAGTTCGTGAGTTGACACCATCCGATTTTCTTGTTACTCTGTCAACCGTGCCAAAGAAGGGCGAGGCTTTCTCAACAGCTCTCTCACTGGACTCTGATCTGTACTCTGAGATGAAACGTGCCTATCGCAATTTTGGGTTTGACGTTCTGATGCTTGTGGATGGTAAACTGACGGTCAGTGCAATTGCCGAGTCGATGTTTCAACCCACTGAGCGTGTTATTGATCTTCTCAAGTGGGCAGCATCGAAGCGAATACTTGAGCTTCCTTTGGCCGACACCCTTGAAGGTGAGGCTAAGACTGGCATAGGTGGACGGTTCGTTAAATGTCCCAAGTACGAGGGTGATATGTCTAAAGTCGATTCTGAGCATCGTTCGATTGTTGAACTATGTGATGGGACCCGGACCACCGAAGATATAGCAGAAACGGTGAAGGTTCCCGTTCCGAGAGTCATTCAAGTGCTTGCAAAATATCGCAGATACGGAATGAAAATGGTCGGGAAAAAGATCTGATTTGTATATTCCCTACTGAGAGGTCAATGACATGGCAAGGATAGAGAATCCACTATTATTGAGTATCTATGGTCAACTAGTTGACAAGATCCTTGCAGAAACCAATAATATCGAAGAGGCTAATGAGCGTCTCAGGGATCTTGGTAGAAGTATGGCTGAGCAAATCTATCTCACCACTGAGATAGTAGATAAGACTAAAGACACGATCATGACCCGCGAGGATGTGGCCAAGCTTATCGAGACTGTATACAAGACCCTTTTTGATCGCAAGCCCTCTGAGATTGACATGGAATCTGCCAGAGGTTCTGTTCGTGTGACAGACACATCGTGTGTATGGTGTCAGGATGTGAATCTTGAAGGAATGCGCGGTTTTGGGTATTGTGAGGTCTTCAGTGGTATACTTCAGGCAATTCTGGAGTACAAGGGCGTCGAGGCCAAAGTCTTTGAGGAGACCTGTAAAGCAACAGGCGGCGCAGCTTGTTCATGGAATGTTCGTCTGTCATAAATAATAGACCACAGCAAAGCACTTAACGCGCCTTGCAGATTGCATTTACAGATTGCATATACTGGAGGAAACCGTTCGTGACAAAAGAGCCAGAGATAATCCCTTGGTGGCAAGGGAAACTTAAAGAGCGCGAACTCATGCGTGCATTTTTCGCCAAGACATGGTCAAAGATTGGAAATAGGATTGCTGTTATGTTCCCGGATCGTGTGAGGGATCTCTATTACAGTGCAGGTAGACTTGCGGGTCTTGAGGCCCAGAAGGAGTACTTTAAGATTGGTAAGCAGAAACCTCCTGGTGATTTCAAGGGTATTGTTGAGTTCATCAAGACTGCTCTCTCAACACTGATCATACCCTTTGGTGATGTAAAAATCGAGAAGCTTTACAAGCTCTGGCTAGATGAAGAGGCAATTCTCGAGATTCACGATAACCCCTATGCAGCCGGAGTACAGAGCGAAGAGCCATCATGCTATTTTCTCAAGGGTTTCATCGAGGCCATTCTCGAGTATCTTACAGATTTCAATAGAATCGAATACGCAACCCTTGAAGTCGTTGAGCAGGAATGTATGTCCACTGGTGCTGATGTATGCCGTTTTCAATTGAAACTCAGTTATCCTGCCAAAGGCGGTGGAAACTGATAGTACAGACATTCCTCCAACAGAGCCCTTAATTAAGCTCAACTGAAGATAATGGTGATGTCAATGCGTCGAGCAGTCGTGCTAGTATCTCTTGTATTGGCCATGACCGGGTTACTAGCAGTACTGACAATCGAGGACCAATTAGGTCACAATGCATTGATCATTCAGGATCTTTCTTTCTCGGGCTCCCTCTCTAATCCTGTAGAAACCTTTGGCATGAGCCTAGGCATCGGAACTATGGCTGTTGTACAAGGGGGTACTACTGGATTCCATTCCATGGCTCTATCAGGAATTCCTCTTGTCTTGGGGACGGTTGCTGTAGAGAAACGGTCTGAAAAGCAGACTTCACTTCGGTGTCGTATCGTCAACGAAATCTCGGAGAATCCCGGTATTCATCTACGGGAACTCTTACGCAATGTTGGTTGTGCAATGGGTGCCCTTCAGTATCATCTAAAGAATCTCGAACAGGCGGGTGTAGTAGTTTCCATTCGCAACGGTAATAGTAAGCACTTTTTCATGGCGGATTTCTCTTCGAATCCGCAGGTGATGCAGCTTGCTGCTCTTCTCAGGAATCCAACCATTCATGCAATTATTGATGAGTGCAAAGCAAATGGCCGGGTCACACAGGCGCACCTGAGTCGAATGCTCTCGATTGACAAGAGTCTGATCTCATACTATGCAACGGCTCTTATTGACTCGGGATTTTTAAAGATCATCCCGGTCTTTGGACGCGAACGACCTCTTACTCTCACCGACTATGCTCTGTCCGCATTAGGTGAGCTTGGTGTATCTTAGGATGTCAATAGTACAATAGTGACTGTAACTGTAAGCTTATCTTGCTAATTTCAGCAGTCTTTTTAGAAACCCGAAGATGTTTTCATCCGTGTGATGAATGGCCCTGGTCAAGGTTGAATGTTGCCATGCCTGATGATATAGTCAATGACTCGGATTACGATATTGGTCTGTTGACCGAAGATGATGTTGATGAATCAGAAGAAGTCACATATGCGGTTCGTCTTGTTGATGTCCATCGGGAGTTTACCATTAGGGATCAAACCGTAAAGGCACTTAATGGAGTTTCTCTGGATGTTGCTCCTGGCGAGTTTGTTGTCGTAGATGGTCCCAGTGGGGCCGGAAAGACCACACTCCTTAATGTGATAGGGGCTCTCGATTATACTACCTCTGGTCGTGTAATCTTAATGGATGTTCCGATCAATGATTACGATGAGTCATTTAGGGCAACATTTCGTCTGACATATACTGGCTTTATCTTTCAGAGCTACAATCTCATCTCGACTCTGACCGCGCTTGAGAACATAATGTTCCCCATGCAACTTTCGGACAAGCCGATAAAGGACATTGAGGCTCAGGCTTTGAATCTCTTAACACAGGTCAGTCTTGCTGATAGGCAACATCATCTGCCATGGCAGTTGAGTTCGGGGGAACAGCAGCGCGTTGCGATTGCCCGAGCCATGGCAAACGATCCTCCACTGATCTTGGCTGATGAGCCTACTGCGAATCTTGACGACACAAGTGCAGATATTGTCAGAAAGTATCTTGTGGAACTGAATGGTCGGGGAAAGACCGTGATTGTAATGACGCACGATGATAAGATCATTCAACTCGATGGTGTACGGCGTTTTCATATGGTTGATGGAGTGCTGAGTGAGGTTGAATGAGCGACAGGACTATGCATCTACCGACTTGAAGCGTCGCCCCTTCAAGACCGCTATTATGATCACAGGCATGACCATTGTTGTTGCCTTTACCATGTTCTTGTTTCTATTCGCCAATACGCTTCTTGATGTGACGTTCTATATCACTTCAGCAAACTTCATGCATTCTCTCAGTATTTTCTTTGAAACCTTTATTGGGGCTATCCTGTTACTGGTCATGGTCCTCGGAGTAGTTATCTTCTCCAGCATGATCTCTCTTGAGATGGTAAGCCGTCGTAAGGACATTGGACTCATGAAGGCCATCGGAACCATGATCGATACTGTCTATGATCATTTTATGGCACAAGCGGTCATTCTCTTACTAGCAAGTGTCGTCTTGGGCACGAGTATCGGCACCCTTCTCTATTTTGCCGGAATGCTCTGGCTCTCCACTGTAATACCCAATCTTCAATTTGCTGGAGTATTTCCCATCCTTCCTGTTGCATTTCTGGCATTCCTCTACCTCTTTGTCGGATATTTTGCAGCCCAAAAACCAATCTATGATGCTGTTCATGAGTTGCCGCTCACTACATTGAATCCCGTCTTGGGGACTCGCGTGCGCAAGGTTGGCTATCTTGACTCATTTGGACTCTCCTTTAAGATTGCTACAAAGGCGACTGGACGCAGGATTAAAGGGTCTCGCCGAACTCTTCTCTCTCTATTTCTGAGTATCACGCTTGCATCTGTACTCTGGATTGGAGGAGGGGTCGTTCAGACCACAACAAGTTCATACATCAGCCGTTCTATGGGTACTAATATTGTGGCCATAGGGTCCTCTCAAGTCTTGAACAGTTATGAGGCTGCATACACCTTAGGGAACGGCCATCTTGCTAACCAGACACTTGTTAATGCAAGCAACCTCATCCCCTCTGATCTTCTTGACGACCTTCAGGCAATACCCGCCATAAGCCATATTGAAGAACGCCTTATCGAAGAGACCACTATTCATGAGGGGCCCGCCATAGTATGGAATCCAACTCTTGAGCAGTGGGAACGGATCGGTCAGGACCGTGATGCAAGTGCTCTGGTCATGGGAATTGACTGGACGCATACGCTCTCGGACTGGTACTTTGAAGGCGATCCAATTAATGCGACAAATCAGGCATGGATTGGCGGAATGCTTGCAACAACAGCCTATGATGATCCTTTGGTGCAGACTCTTCAATTACAGGGGGCATCTCTTGATATTCGTGGGATTGCTTTTGATATTGCGAATGATGGGCTTGTTGCTCTAATGGACCTTGAGACCATGAAATCGCTCTGGAAGGTATCTCTGCCAAATCTTGTCCTTGTTCAGCTGGACTACTATACCAATGATACGATCGCACAGATCGCACAGGTTGCTCAGAATTATGGTCTGCAGGTCTTTGCCCAGCAGTATCTTCTTGACTCGAATATTGCAACCCTCAACGCGATCTGGTATCTGCTCCAGCCTCTCTCTGTCATGGCGCTTCTCAGTGCGTTTGTTGCATTGATGAATTATCTCTTGGTGTCTGTGTTCAGTAGGTTCCGCGACTATGTCATCATGCGTTCCATAGGTGCTAAACCTTCCTTCCTTGCGAAGACCATAATTGCTGAGGGTCTCAGTACTGGGTTCACTGCTGGCATTCCCGGAATATTTGTAGCGATTCTTCTCAGTCTGTATGCACTGGTTCCAGAAGCAGCAATACCCGGGCTATTGTATCTGCCAGTATCATTTGGTCTGATGATCGGTGCACTGGTAATCGTAACAGTCCTTGCAGCCCTCCCTGTGTATCTCCTCTTTTCCAGTAAAATGGAATTCCGAGTCTCAGAGTTTCAAGTCTGAAGGTAATCCTCTTAAGATATTGGCTGTGTTCGAGGTTTGAGGTGTAAAGATGCCTGAAATACCCCAAGAAGAGGAGATTTCCATACACTGGATCCAAGATGTCTTGGACCGAGTCCTTGAACGCGATGTTGATGAATACCTGCTCTCAGCTGGTAAGAGTCCGAGTGGAAGCATACACATTGGTTTCCTACGGGAACTGATCATCTCGGATGTCATTAAGCGGAAACTTCTCGATATGGGTAAGAAGGCACGTACAATGTTCATCATTGATGACTATGACCCCGTACGGTCTTTTCCCCCTGGCATCTCACTCTCGCTTGATGATTGGGCGGGAGTCCCCTATTCCGATGTGCCAGATGAGTTTGGGTGCTGTTCGAGTTTTGGGGCCCACTGGGGAAACGAACTCATCCGTGCGCTCCCCGAATATGGCCTTGACCCTGAGATAGTCTGGACCTCTGAGATCTACAAGATGCCCGAGATGGTGGAAGAGATCCGATTATGCCTGCGGAACACAGAGGTCATTCGAGAGATCATGATCGAGTTTGTCGCACGCGACTTTAGTCCCGAGCAACGTGCAGAGTATGTCGAGTCAATGAAGCAATGGTATCCGGGTTCGGTAATATGCCCCAAGTGTGGTCGTCTGCAAGCAGGGAAAAAGGGATCTATCCAACCTAATAGAATCCTATCCTATGACCCTGATACGGATGAGGTCTCATTCAAGTGTCACTACTGTGGTCTTGAGGACAAGCGTCCTTTGAGTGAGCTTCGAATCAAGCTGACTTGGCGTATTGATTGGCCTGTCAAATGGCACATCTTCAATGTGACGTGCGAGCCCGCAGGGAAAGATCATGCCGTCAAGGGTGGTTCATACGATACTGGTCTTGAGGTCTCACGGAGAGTCTTCGGATGGGAAGGGCCGGTTAAAGTCCCATATGAATGGGTTCAAATCGGCGGCAGAGACATGGCCACCTCTGAAGGTATTGTGTTCAGTCCTAAGGTCTGGTTAGATATTGCGCCGCCAGAACTGTACAGGTTCCTGATGCTCAAGACCGACATCTCACGTACCATCAATATACAGCCGGATCGGATTCCCGACTTTGTAGACCAGTATGACCGTTTTGAACGGATATACTACGATCTCGAAGATGTGAACGAGGAGTCCAAAAAACTGGCCAAGCTGTTGTATCCATTGTGTGAGCCAAAGCCCGTTAATGACGAGTACGTTCCTAAATTGCCGTTCAAATATGCAGTCGTCATGTCACAGCTTGATGAGATTCTTGGACATGATGTTGTCATTGCAAACTGTGTAGCGGCTCTCAAGAAGCAGTTCTCTCTGTCCGAGGTCTCGGAGGAGTCCATGTATCATATCGAGCGTCGCCTTCGAATGGCCCGTAACTGGGTGCAAGAATATGGAACTGCACGTGATCGTGTTTCTATCCCACCAACAGTTCCGCCAGAGATTCGTCAGACGCTCACTGACAAGGATAAGGACTTCCTCAAAGGTCTGCTTGAGCGACTTGAACAAACCGAACTGAGCGACGAGGAGATTCAGACAATTGTCTTCGAGACCGCTAAGGGCGTGGGCCTAAAAGATAAGCGTGCCTTTATTGTTCTCTATCGAATTCTCATCTCACGCAAATCCGGTCCTCGGCTTGGCCCATTTCTTAACCTTCTTGGGTTGGACTGGGTCCGAAAACGAATCGCAAGCGTGTTGGAATAGACATGAGGGGCCTTCAATGGCCTCTCACTACCTTTATTAGAGCCACCTTGACCGACGGAGGCGGCCCCTGAGGTCAGGACATGTGATAATTATGCTTGGTCGCCTACGGGAAAAATATCAAAAAGTCATGATGCCTATAGGCCGCGCTCTTGCGCGAACCGGGATTACGCCAAATGCGATTACAGTGCTCACGCTTATTGTAGCAATCATCAGTGCTTACTTCTTTTACATCGGCGATCTTCTCGTTGGCTTTGCCGTAATGGTCTTCACAGTTGTCCTGGACATGTTTGATGGGGCTGTTGCACGAGCTGCAAATCTCGGCTCAAAGTTTGGGGCCACTCTTGATCACACACTCGACAGATATGCAGAGTTCTTTTTCATGTTGGGTCTCATGGCAGGACCTGTAGGTGCTGTCGCTATTCCATGGTGGCCCTATACTGCTGGTGACACTTTCATTCCATGGTTCTGGGGCTTCGTTGCCTTGTTTGGTATGCTCATGGCTAGCTTTACTCGTGCAAAGGCTGAGTCTGTTGGAGGTATGGAGAGCTGTACCGTGGGAGTTGCTGAACGACAGGAGAAACTGATCCTTCAGTTTACAGGAATCCTTCTCCTTGCATTATGGCCTACCAATCTATGGGCTGACATGCTTGCATTCTTGCCTCCGATGGTCTGGCAGTTTTTTGTTGGTCTTCAGATCACAAACATACTCACCCTGCTTGTGGTCATAGTCGCAATACTCTCTCATATCACCGTTGCTCAACGACTTGCCTACGCCCGCAAAATCATACTTGGTACACAACAGGAAGATACGCACGATGTATGATCTACTGGTCATTGGTAATCCCGTATCCCTCATTAAAGAGGGCCATCTTCCCGGAGAAATAGTCCTTGGGCCAAGTGTGGTAGCAGCCTCTATTGCAGCGCGTCTTGGCGTCCTTGATATGGTCCTTGCTGGAAATGTCCCCCCTATGTGGCGTGAGCATCTTATCGCAGATCTTGACCGTTATACTATACCGGAGCACTATTTTGTTGATAGCCAAGCTTACAGAGAAGTCAGCGTTCCTACCCCAGATGGTGTTTCTGTCAGAATAGCGGTCTCTGATGAACGAATATCGATTCGTAATTTTCCAGAGGAATTCCTGACGGCCAAGGCCATTGTTCTCGCACCATTCGGAGATGAGATCGATCCCGAATTAGCCGAATGGATCGCATCCTCAAGCACAGGTACAATCCTTTGGGATCCCGGCCTCTTCAGACTTCGGCAAGATGAAGCGATTCCTCTCTCGCCAGAGCGTGGCGATCTTGTTCGATTTCTCAAGTCTGTTGATATAGTCTCAATAAACATCAAAGAAGGTGACGCACTAGTTGGGGCGTCCGATCCTCACATTGCAGCGGAGTTGCTCGTCGAATGGGGCGCGACCACAAGCATAGTGACCGATGGCAGTAACGGGAGCATCCTCTATGATGGGACCGACTTCATCAGTGTACCTGCATACCCTATTGAAAATGCTTGGCGATGTTGGACGGGTGCCGCATTTGTTGCAGGACTGACATATGGTGTTATCCACGAAGAACGAATCACTGATAGTACAGCTCTCGCCTCAAGCGTGGCCAGTATCTTTATCGAGCAAGCTGACAGGTATGCTCCGATCGATTTCCGGACTGTGAAAGCACGGAAAGATGCGATCCTCGAAGGGGTATCATACAAATAGTCGAGCTCTTAGTCGCTCGTCTATTCAGTGAGGTCGAAGACCTTTTCCATCGTGGTCACGAGAAACATTTTTGCCTCGTGCATAGCCCTTCTCCCTCGGTCAGTGATCCCATAGTATTTTCGTGGCGACCCATCCTCGTGTTGCTCTTCTATCAGGCCATCTTTGATCAGTCGATAGATGATCGCATATCCACTGACGGTGGCTGGTGCAAATCCAAACCTCTTGCTGACAAGCTCTTTCAGTTCATAGCCATAATGTGGTCGCTCTTGAAGAAGCCTGAGAATATAGATCCACAGCATCTCCTTTGTTAGCTTGTCAACAAGTCTCCCAATGGCCTTTGGTTTGTCCTTTTCCACGCTCGGTGCCTCATCAGGCATTTGTTATGACTCCCTTTCGGATGCTGAGATCACGTTTACAATGCAGTGGCTGCTTAGATAACTTGTCGCTCCGAGGGATACTCGTGGTACATCAAATTTTCTAATGGCCATCTGCGCACGCGAATCAAAGCCCACATGGTCTCCGAGCATAAAACTGTTCTGAGTATGACACTCCCACAGCCTTTTCTCGGATAATGGGTCACCGCCCTCGTCCAAGACCCATATCTTCGAATCCGGGCGATCAATTATCTCTCCCACAATCTGTTCAATTGAGGACTCTTCAATAGTGATGTATGATGGAGGGTTTCCTCTCAATGATTGTTGAATGACCTCCGCCCAAGCTCGCTCACCCACTGGCAGTTTCTCTTTTGGATCTCTAAAAATCAGCACAATCTTGTTTGCTATCACAGCCAGCAGTTCCAGACCGTCCTTTGGCCAGCTCTCAGGCCCCCAGTCAAAGCATGCCGCGAGATCTCTACATAGAAGATCGACTCGTCCTCCTGATCCCGGGAGGTCCTTGAGTAAGAAATCACCATCCGCCGGAACTTTTGGTAGCAACTGAATGAACTGTAGCAGTCTGGTAGGTGCCATTTGGCGTGTCCTCTAAGGTGAGGTTCGAATGCTCTTCAGTACCTTTTTCTGGTCTGACATCGTGAAGTTGGAATTAGCGGCGAGGCTTGGTTCTCCTATCGGCAGCGCTTCTTATCTGCACCTTGCCTGTGTGAACCGCGCAAGAAATACAATAGTATTCTGTGACCCTACGCGTATGAATATAGCTGCCCTGCGCACGAAGTTCACGAGCGAGTTGTGGATCAACTGTTGATACTCGTCGAGTGTACTTCTTTGCTTTATCAGCAGGTACCATTCTTCCACACTTGGAACATTGAACCATTCCGGATCGACCTGAACCGCCCTTGGCTCGGCCGCCTGATTTTCGTTTTTTACCCAATTTTGTCCACCAGAACTGTGTCTTACTGGCGCCTTCTCCTCTGTCCTTAAAACCTTGTGGCTAGATGAGCTGTTACCACTTAGACCAATATTGATCCATGATATCAAGGACTTGGTCTATGACCTGTTCATTAGCGTTCTCTATTGCTTTCATCGGCTCACGTGGAATCTGATCCTCAAGTCTGGGCATCTCTTCTCCCGCAAGACCCCTCAGACTTGCCTCTATTGACAATCCCAGCACAAACAGATTGTATCCACCTTCGAGAACCCAAAACGAGCCTCTTGCCCCAAGGTCTTCCACGAGTCTGCGGATACGATCCCCAAAGTACCAGAAGGTGGAACTATCGATATTCATATTGCCCACTGGATCTGCATAGTGCGCATCGAATCCCGCGGACACTGCAATGATCTCTGGTTGAAATGCTGTCACTGCTGGTACAATGATTCTATCGATGACTTGGCGATACGTGTTGTCAGAGGCATTGTCCACCAGTGGAATGTTGGTGTTTGTTCCGGCCCCCTCTGAAGCACCAGTTTCGGCATAGTGCCCCATTCCGTAGTTCTCATAATCATACTCATGGATCGAGATGTACTGTACATTCGGGTCACTGTAGAAGATCTCCGCGGTGCCATTCCCAAAGTGGTCATCAAAATCAATAATCGAGACCTTGGTTATCTCGTGCTTTTTCTGCAATCGCCGGATTGCAATGGCAAGGTTGTTAAAATAACATAGGCCCATTGCTGTGGATGTTGATGCATGGTGTCCCGGAGGCCTCATTAATGAGAATGCGTGTCTTGTTTTCTTCGTGACGACTAGCTCTGCGGCTCGTATCGCGCCTCCTGCTGCAAGAAGTGCGGATCGATATACGACCGGGCTTGCATATGCAGCATCGCCGATCTCACCACTTCCAAGATCAGACATTATCTGTGTCAGATCAATGAGGTATTCAGAATGGACACGGCGTACGTCACTGATTGCTGCCAAGCGTGCATTCTCTTTTTGTACGAGCTTCAGTATACCATGCTCCTTAAGGAGTCGTCTTGCCAGTTGCACTCTAAGAGGGGTTTCAAAAGACTCCAAGTGCGGCTTTGGAAAAGGCATTACATGTTCGGATGACCCGGGATGTGTCACAAGCGCAATATCAGACCACGGCAAAGGACTCACCAATCAAGAGTTCGTAGGGCTTCCTTATACTCTTGCCTCTTGGAGAGAGGGAAATCCTGTTCGATACGCATGATGTAGCGGTAGAGCGTGTTGAGTACTCTTGCAGGAACCGGACCTGGGTCGGATGATCTCTCGAACCCCTCTGCCTCGATGTTCTTCACAAGATGATCAATCAGTTCTCTTGCATTAGTCCATCGCCGGGTGATGACTGCCCATAGGTGACCATCTTGCTCGATCAAGTCGGGATGGCTGTTCTTGAATTTCTCAGCAGCCTGTTCCAATCTGGTGGGCGGCCCTCGTCGCAGGAAGGACTCATTGATTGATGGATATTCAACTATGAACCCCACCGAGAAGATCTCGCCCTCAAAATAAATCTCCCACAAGACATCTCCAAATCTTGTTTCTCCAGTAGTTTCCTGTCGCAAAGTGGATGCTATACGCCTGACCAGTCGATACAGTTTGTCTCGATATAGTGTGTAGTGTGCAGTCCCATCCACTCGAAAGCTCCTACTGATGCAGTGCGGTTGTAACCAGTCAGGTAGCTTGGAAGTTGGAATCGGGCTCTCGAGAAAGAGATCAATGATCTCGTCACTGTTCTCTTCTCTATCAAGCTCCCTCAGGTGTGAGAGCCTCTTCACGATCCACTGAACCGCGCGAGGTGAAAAGCTTGAAGCCACATTTCTTTGTGTATCTGTCGGATCGACAATGATAACATAGTCATCACGAAACCCCGGGATCTTCCGCAGTTCCTCTTCGGACCGATGGAGTGGGTCTACAGGCATGGTCTTCAGTTGGAGTAATCTATCAATTGCTCTGTCAATCCCGTTCTCAGATAGGACCAATAATTCAATGGCATACCCTGTGACGCCCATCTGGCCTACGGCGCAAGCATCTCCATATGCATGGCTTGCCCGCACAAATGATTTCAGGATTCGAATGTCATCACGAAGTCTGTCGGTCAGACGGCTGGCAACATATTTAGTATGGTGAACTGTTCGGTCAACCGCTGTGATTGGGCCCTGTTCTGCAAGATACTCCTTGGATAAATCAAAGCAGCCGATTATATCGACATCCAGCCCGTTCATTACGAGGGAGAGATAAGGGTGCTGCGAATATGCCTTCATGACCTCCTTAGCGCCAATACCCTCTGCAGCGGGTCGAAACCACGAGTCCACTATGTCGTCAAAAAAGGCTGACAATTCCCGATTACGTTCAGCGCTCACAGTCTTTGGCTGACTGGCACGATCCGGACTTAGACCTACAAAGAGATCAATATCCGAGGCCCCACGTAGCTGAGTCTGCTTTGGTCCCGTAGATCCCTGTGCTTCAATGAACCTGTAATCTCTCCCGGTCTTTTCAGCCTCTTTGATGAGTGCCTGTCGCAATATCTCTATGACTCTCTGTTGCTTCGCTATCTCCTCTTCTGTGGGGCTGATCTTTTGAAGAATGGCGGTTCGGATTTTTTCATCTAAGTCTCTCATTCTTTGGTCGTACTCCGCAATCACATCTCGCGCTATGAATACTGGTCTTTAAGATGATTTAAGTCACATACCTCCTTCATACTTGTTGTCTAGGCCAATGTACGAGGTCTGATAGAGTGCCAGATATACTACCTATTGCAATCACAATTCTAGAGTGTCGTGGGAAGTATCTGTTCCTACAGCGCCACAATCCACCATACGAGAACCTCTGGAGTCTAGTTGGAGGAAAGATCGGTGCCGGTGAACATATTGCCTCAGCAGCCATACGTGAGGTAAAAGAGGAGACCGGAGCATCTGAGGTTCGTGATTACTCGTATCGAGGAGTTGTTTCAGAGCGACTGATCGATGAGACCGGTTCTCTGCTGCGCCATTTCATGATATTTGTCGGGCACGCAAGAATTGACGAGTTCCGGTCAGAACATAGGGAGGGTCATCTCGCGCTCTTTGAACTTGATGAAATACGTCAAAAACGGAGTCACTTTCTCCCCTCGGATTGGTACATGTTTGATAGTTTTCTTCAGCCTGCTAAATGTGGACTTTATGAGGCCGAGCTGGTACATAGACATGGAGTTTACGACCTTAACTATTACCGGGTGACATCCTGTTGAAGATCGGCGACATCATTATCACTCCAATTGGCGCAGAGAGTATGGGTGTGAGATCTCTCTGTGTACGACTCTCTACACCTAATGTTCGAATTCTCTTTGATCCCTCTGCTGCACTGGCTCGTAGATATCGTCTGGAGCCTCATCCCTTAGAATATCGAAGATTGCGTGAGACCCTTGATCGAATCCATGTTGAGGCCAAAGCTGCTGATATCCTCTCGATATCACACTATCACTATGATCATGTACGACCCCGGTTTACGGACTTTCGATACACGTTCGGTTCACTTGAAGACCTGAGAGCAATGTTTGCCGACAAGCAAATTCTTGCAAAGGACTATCGTGATCACATTAATGCCTCTCAGAGGCGGAGAGGTTATTATTTTGAAAAAGACCTTCGTGGAGTCGCTAAGGAGATCATCTATGCTGACGGCCGATCGTTCGATTTTGATGACACCCAGGTAGTCTATTCGTCACCAGTGCCACATGGCCCAGAGGGGACGCGGTTAGGGTTCGTGCTCATCACAACCGTCACATATCAGGGGTTTCGATTCATCTTTGCCCCCGATGTTCAGGGGCCGATAAGCACATCCACAACCGATTATATTCTCTCCCTCAAACCCGATCTTGTTATTGTTGGTGGCCCCCCGACCTATCTTGATAGGCTTCGAGAGCATATGGGGAATGCAGCCCGTAATCTCCGACGCCTGGTCACGTCCATACCTATAGTCGTTGTTGATCATCATCTTCTCCGCTCATTATCATGGCATGAATGGTTATCGCCAATCGAACAAGCAGCAATTGAAGCGGATCATCAGCTCATGACCATGGCAACGATGGGTGGAGTGGATCCCTCTTATCTGGAAGCGAGCCGAAAGAGTCTCTATCGCGAGATGCCCCCCTCAGCGGAGTTCATTGACTGGACCAATGCCACCGACACCTACAAGACAAGGAATCCTCCGCCTCTATAGATTGATTATGTGTCCCATACGTCGTAGACAGCTTTTAGTTCATAAAATACTGGTCTACATTGTGATGAAAAAGCATATTGACCCCCCACAACAACAACAGTTCGAACTCACGACAATCAAGTATCTAGTGGGTAGTATAGGCCTTCAAATACTAGCTCTGATAGATCAAGGTTGTGCCGACATTGATGAGATCAAACAGTTTACCTCCTTCAGTATGACCTGCATAACTATTAAGCTAGAGCTCCTTAGAACTCTCGGATTGATTTTAGGTCATGATGGGGCCTATACTGTGACCCCTAATGGTGTTTGCATCCTCGACGAACTTTACGGGTGGTAAAGATTGAAATCCCTTACAACAGCCAAGGTTTCAACAATCAAAGACGGCGCTATCCACCTCAAGGGTCTTGAACAGGTCTTGGGGATCGGCGCCGAAAACAAAGTTCTCCTCATAGGCACGGCCAGCAAATTCATTCGTGTGATCCCCCTTAAAGGGCCTCGTGTCATTCAGATCCATGCATCCTTCTCCAGTAGCGACTTCTCAGATGCTGCGCGAAGTGTACTTCAAAAGTTGAAAGCCCTCGGTATGAGCATGGTCCATTCTACAGGTTTCTGTCCAATTGATGATGCTTGTTTCTGGGAAGGCTTCTTTGAGGATGTGTATGGAGATAGGATTGATGAGTTTGTGAACTGGTTACGAGAGCAGAACGCTGTACTTGAAGTTACGATCAACACTTTGACCTGATTGGTCAATTCAAGTGGGAGTTGTCACAGAGATGGCCGAACGAAACTCCACAAAGGCAATACTTGAACGATTCAAGAACGCAACGGATGAGGCTGACAAGTCCCTCTACTCGCAAGAATTTCAGCAGGCTATGGCACTCTACTACGATGCCAGTCAATCTGCTGATGAGATGTTTGGGAAGTTCATCTCTCTCCTTATGAAGACCGCCCCTAGTAATGCATATCGTGTTCTGCTTATTGAGATCCTCAGTTGGCGCCTACGATATTATACCACCCAATATGACTATCATCTCGCAGTGGCCCAGACCCTAAATGGCCTGCCCCGTGAAGAATGGCTTGCGCGTCTTGAGACCATTCTCATTCTGTCACAGAGTCTTGTTGACAAGCTTCTTCCGCTACAGAACGAAGTGGCTGATTCAAGTATTCGGCATAGAATTCGTAAGGTCCTTGTCGATTGGGTGACAGGAATTGCTGAACTCGTCACAAAACTAAAGACTTGGAACATGTCTAGCGTAGAGGCTGCAAGGGTGCTTGAATGGGCTCTTGATAATGACCTTCGACCAAAAATGTAGTTTGATTATTTCGACCCCGCCTCAATGAAAACGGATGCGATCTCCGTGTCTGCTAGCTGGTTATGGCTATCGACGTAACAAACCAAATAGTGGTCGTGATGCTTGATTACAATCGCTGCTGGGAATCTCTCTACATCTTTCAATGCATCCTTTGGTATCTCCCAGCTTATAGTTTCTTTACAGACGGGGCATTGCATCCATCTAGGACCATTCGACATCAAGAACCACCTGTTATATCTGAGAATGAAAGAAAGGTACTAAAAACGTTTTCCGCTATCTTTAGGTTGGCCTTTTATTCCAGTTCTTCCCATTAAAATGCTATTCTCATAGCACTTGAAATAGTTTACCGAATTAATCTTCTGAGTCGATGGTCCATGCACCGGGATCTTTGAGGTCTCTACTTAAAATTGGTCGTTTTCTTCGAGCTAATGTGGATATATCTGTCCTGTCTGGGTCCACAACGATCTCTTGGGTCTCGGGATCAAATGACCCTGGAACTATTCCTTCGTCAATTCCCTCTTTGATGAGCTTCTCAATCTTCTTTTCAGGTAGTCCTGTACTATCTGAGAGACTTCTCAGTGATATTGCAACTTCCGATTCAAGTATTGTTCTCACAAAGCCAAGGAATGCCAACTTGAACAGCTGATGTACCTCTTTCATGCCCTCCCTGTCCATGATCCGAGTCACTGCAGCCTCAATATACATGTCTGCATCTCCAAATTGATACTCACTCAGCATGAGTGCAAGATTGATCATCTCCTTTGCCTCACCTCGGGTCGTCTCAGCGGCTGCGTGAATTAAGTGTCGCGCCATATCGATATCGCCCCCTAGAATGGCGCAAAATGCTCCATCCACGAAATAGCGCGGATTATGATCCTCCTCTGCTGCCATGATATATGCCTCAGATGCGATTTGGCAGTCGATCTCGAACTTTTCATGTTCTCCCTGTTTTGTCCATGCAAGGCTGGCCTGTTTCATGGCCTCTGCAGCCTCGAAGTATCTGTGAGCCAGCATACCATGTTCATACGCACGTTCAAGACATCCTGCGACCTTTGCAAAAGATTCCCATCTTCTCCAGCACATAGCCGCATCAATAAAGAGGTCCATGGCCTCCGAATTATGTCCTTCCGAGGCCATGTCTTCAGCCAATTGCTGACGAGCTTGGCAATCACCTGTTGGCATAGTTGGTTCTTCTCCTTTGCAGACTGGTTGACCCAGCTGCAGTGATCGCCATGTGGCTATTTGTCTGAAGTGATTCTGCCGTCTTTCATTCGCAGAACGCGTTTGGCAAATTTGACAAGATCCTCGTTGTGCGTGACAAGTACCACCGTCATTCCGCGCTCTTTGTTGAGCTTGGCAATGATCTTCATGATATTGTCGCCCGTCTTCGAGTCTAGATTCCCAGTTGGTTCATCGCAGAAGAGGACTGGCGGATTGTTCACAAGAGCGCGTGCAATGGCGACACGTTGTTGTTCGCCCCCGCTCATCTGTCGCGGGAAATGATCTTTGCGTTCAAGCATATCGACCTCTCGAAGAACTTCGAGGGTCATTGCCTCCTGTTTTTCCTTGGTCAATTCTTTACTTGGCCACAGGACCGCTTCCACATTCTCGTATGCAGTGAGGTCTTCAATGAGCAAAAATGCCTGAAAGACGAACCCGATTTTTTGAGCTCTAAGCTTTGGCATATCACGTTCACTGATAAGGGTCACATCCACGCCATCAAGTAATACCCTACCTGAGGTGGGGGCCTCGAGACCTGAGAGCACATGAAGAAGTGTTGACTTACCACAACCAGAGGGCCCAACAACTGCCACAAACTCGCCCGGTCTGATCTCTAAGTCTACATCTTTCAAGGCGGCAACGGTCTTTTTTCCGCGTCCGTATTCTTTGTTGACGTCTTGAGCCTGGATTATTGGATTTGCCATGTTTACTCCTCCCTAAGTGCCTTCATTGGCGGAATCTTCATAGCTCTCCATCTTGCTAAGGCAAGACCCGGAAGCTGTAGTACGATAATGTAGAATAATGTCCATGCCATTGCCAAAGGTTCAACAACAACTAGTTGTTGTACTTGGGTAAGAACACCAAAGTCCGTCTGCATATAGGCAACTATTCCCAGAATCTCTATGGCGAGTTCGACCACGACAATACATGCAACAGCAGCCACTATGATGACCTCTCCTATTAGTAGGAGTAGAATCTCCGAGTTTCCCCAAGATACACATTTTAGAATGGCGATATCGCGCGCTCTAAACTGACTGATTAGTATCGCATATACAGTGGCCACAATGAATGCCATCATCAACCAAGGCCATTCGGCACCGCTCGTTGTGAGAGCCTCTTGGAGACCCTTCCCAACAGCAACAAAAAGGACTGCATAGATGATGATGAACGCCGTAACTCGCTTTTTTGCTCGAAATGCAAGTCTAAATCCCTTGAAGAGAATCCTAAAATTCAAGGATGTCGTTTCCTCCAAATAGTGATGGCATGTTTGAGGGTCAACTGTTGCTTAATGTGTCTTGTGGCTATGTTTTCTTAAAATCTCCGTTTTAGCCACTCTCTTGTTCACTGTGTGCAAATGGTGGAATGCCATCAATCCATAGCTCCCGCATTAACAGATCACGAATGGCAACCCGAATGACCTCACTACGTGAAGGGTAATGTCCCATCTCGACGAGCTTGTCGATTCCATTGACGTAGAGCTCGCTCATTTTTACGGTTATGAGTCGCATCTTAACTATCTCCCGGCATGCGGTTTTCCGCCCTGCCTATTATAATATCTTCGAAGTTTACAGCAAATTGGCGCCGCTCTTATGAATGACTTGATGTGAAAAAGGCTTAATACACCATATTCCCGCAAAGTCCTAGACTAGTCATTAACTATGTAGGGACTATTCTCCACGATATACATTAGATACCAGAACCATTACGAGGTGACACTGTGTCTGAAACATTTGATCTTATGCGCAAGGTTGTCATGATTGGTGCAGGGGGGAGCGGGAAGACTGCTCTTGTCAATCGCTTTCTAACACAAAAATTTACGGAACAATATATTGTCACCATTGGTTCGCAGTTTGCAGTAAAGACTGTTACAGTGCAAGATTCGAATGGGAAAGATGTGACGGTCAAGCTACTTGTCTGGGATCTTGCTGGTCAAGAACGGTTTGATTTCATTCGTACCAGTTATTACAAAGGTGCGAAAGGAGCTCTGCTTGTCTTTGATGTCACACGAAAGAGCACTTTTGTAGAACTCTCTAAATGGATCGATGAGACCGAGAATGCATTAGGGGCTCGAATCCCCATTATTCTTCTTGCAAACAAGGTCGATCTCGAGGCCGAGCGCGTCATTACTACAGAGATGGGTCAACAGTTCGTGCAAGAGTATGGATTACAAGGCTATCTTGAAACAAGTGCACTGACAGGAACAAATGTCGAAGAGGCATTCCATTTGTTGGCTCGTGAAGCAATCAGTAATTGAACTATGGCCTCCTGAGGCTCTTAACAGCATAATTCGGTATGCTTATTGGGTGATGTTGGTGCAGCACCTACTATAATTCTTCATAGCAATTGGGGATTAATATGTCCGATAATAAATTAGATTTAAAGTTTTTAGAAACACTGTGTAATGCTTTTGGTCCAAGTGGTCATGAACATGAGATCCAGACACTGGTTCGTGACTATGGATCCAAATTTGCTGATGAGGTGACCTATGATCGCCTAGGCTCAGTCATCTTCCGCAAGGGCAATGCTGGTCCCAAAATAATGCTCGCAGGGCATGCAGATGAGGTTGGCTTTGTGATAACCGATATCGACAAGAACGGTTTCCTTCGTTTCCATCAACTGGGTGGTTGGTGGGATCAAACACTTTTGACACAGGAGGTTCTAATTCGCCCCTCTAAAAGCGATAAAAAAGTCATTGGCGTGATCGGTGCTCCCCCACCGCACATCCTTCCAGCAGAGATGCGGAACAAGGTTGTCACCAAGGACAAGATGTACATCGATATAGGTTGCAGCTCGGAAGAGGAGGTCAAAGAGCTAGGAATTCGTGTTGGTGATCCAGCCGTCCCCTATGCCACGTTCAGGACTATGGAGCGTATCCGAAAAGAGAAGAAGGACCCGAAGGACGAAAAGTCTGAGACGGTAGAACGTAATGTGACGGTGGCTGTATCAAAGGCATTTGATGATCGAGTTGGTGTCTTTATAGCTCTAGAGGCTCTCCGAAGGATCTCTGAGCAAGGTATCTCGTTGCCCAATACTGTCTACTTTGTATCTACAGTCCAAGAAGAGGTCGGTCTCAGAGGAGCTCGAACAGCCGCCCAAAAGATTCTGCCTGATGTTGGGTTCTCACTGGATGTTGATATCTCCGGAGATGTTCCTGGCGCAGAGGGTCTTGTGCAAAAGATGGGTAAAGGGGTTTCCATCTCGGCCGGTGATGGCTCAATGATCCCAAATCCACGTCTAAGAAACTTTGTTCTGAGTATTGCAGAGGACAAGAATATTCGTCATCAACCTGCCTTTTTGAAAGCAGGTGGGACTGATGCGGGAATTATCCATCTCACCGGAATGGGTGCGCCCTCACTCTTTATTGGTATACCCACTCGACATATTCACTCGCATCACTCAATACTTGATCTCAGCGATGTTGAGGCTGCCGTTGATCTTCTTGTTGAAGTCTTGCAGAAGCTTGACGAGTCAACTGTCAAAGGCTTTACCGAATTGTAAAAATAAGAGAAACCTGCACTTAGCCGTGCAGGTCCTTTTTTTATCATACGAGCAGACTAGCGCTCACGTTTTCCTTCAATAAATTCGTCTACTCTCTTTCTGGCCTCAAAGTCATCAATCTGATAGCGTGGATGTTTGAAGCTGTACGAACTGATGCTTGAGAGTTCTCCGCCAATACCACGGTCAAGGGCGATCTTGACGGCTCTGACAACATCGATGATTACTCCACCGCTATTCGGTGAGTCTTGGACTGAGAGTTTCAGACTAAGGTCTAATGGGAGATCCCCAAATGCCTTGGCACGCATACTGATGTAACAGACTTTGTTGTCACCGAGGAATGGTACATAGTCGCTCGGGCCAATTTTGGTGGGGAGCTCATAGTCTACGCAACTGGTGACTGCCTCAGTCTTACTGACTCTCTTTGTCTTGAGCCGCTCTTCCACCTGCATATTCTCAAAGTCTGTATTGCCACCAATATTGAGCTGATATGTATTCTCGATGATCAGTCCACGTTTATCGTACAGTTGGGCAAGGACTCTGTGAAGAATAGTTGCACCCAGTTGGCTCTTGACATCATCCCCTGCACATGGGATGCCTCTCTTTGCGAACTCGCGGGCATATTCACTGGTGGGGTCGGAGACAATGAACTCCGGAATCGCATTGATGAATGCAATACCCGCATCTAGTGCCGCCTGTGCATATATCCGGGATCCCTCTCGACTGCCAACAGGAAGATAATTGATGAGAACATCTGCCTTCGTGCGCCTGAGTTCTTCGGCCACATCGACTGGTTCAATCTCACTCTCATCGTATGTGTAGAACGACTCTCTCATATGAGGTGCTACGCCGTCTGAGATAGGTCCTGGCAAAACCTTAGCTCCGGTCTTTGGAACATCAGGAGCAAATTTCCAACACTTGTTAGGCTCAATCCATATCGCGTCTGCGATATCTTTTCCTATCTTGTGTTTGTTCACCTCAAAGGCCGCGACGAATTTCAGGTCCTTTGGGAAGTATCCACCAAAATCAACATGCATCAGACCTGGGACTTCTTCGTCAGTCTTTGCATCTCTATAATAATGCACTCCTTGGATAAGTGCAGAGGCACAATTCCCAAGTCCTGCAATTGCAACACGAATCTCACCCATGAGGTTTCACCATCATAAAGTATTCTCTGGTCATAGAATAGTTCATTCTTTTAAAACTATCGAGGTGGTCATTTTAGTCTGATTCTTCAGTTTCGGGAGCAACATACTTGGAATAGAGCATCTTTCGTGCAGTACTCACGGTCTTTGGACCTATGCCGGGGATTTCTGTCCACTCGTCAGTGCGAGTGATAACTTCTATGGGGCCACCGAATTTTTTCAGTAGGCTTCTTGCACGGACCACATTGATCCCTGTGATTCCAGCAATGAAGAACTCTTGCTCCTCAGAAAAATTATCTCTACTCTTTCGTGTACGGATGACTGGCAGGCGTTTGCCCTTCGGATGTGATTTCTCATCCCTTGGGAACAGAACGTTGAACAGCAGTCCCGCAGAATGTAAAGCGTTGTAGCCTTCAATCACCTCAATCCCCTGTTCTCTTATGGACTCGATCAGTGCATCCAGAGAGGAGGGGTGAATGTAGTTGACGGTTTCCATGGTGACGACGTATGGCCTGCCTTTTGTCTGGGTTGTTTTGAATGGCACGTAAATGCAGCCTTTTACAGGATCTCTTCGAATTGAGAGGATGTTTTCTATGAGCAGGTATGGCCGCTCATAGACCAAGAGACCTTCAATCTGTCTTGTCAGGCGTGGTGCGCCTGTCGAGCTTCCCTTTAATGTGTTGACGAGATCGCTGACGGTCTTTCTCTCGATTGCCACCCCCTCTGGACCAAGAATATCCCCGATTGGGATCTGTTCTACAACATATTTGATGCTTTCCTTGTCCAACATGGCCATGAGATGCTTAACCGAGTTTTGTCGCTTCCCCTTTAATTCGTGCACATCGATCACGATTTCGGGGATGTTCCCAAAGAGATCCGATTGCATTCTACTCATCTTCAAACAAAGTCATTACTGCGGCCATGGAGACCTCTCTGGCAAGATTTTGGTCGTCAGATGATCCAATGACAATGACATCACTGTCTTTTGGCCGAAGGCTCTCTAATATCAGAAGGGTCTCCTTTTCGTTTGATAATAGAATATTGAAATCATCCGGAGGCATGGTCAAGAGGCCTCCTCTCATTACGAGTGTGGTGGCTCCTGCTTTACCTCTCCCTCCTTGGATAATGGCCTCATCACGTTGATGAATCCCATCACTTACCTTCGACGCTCTCCCCCTGACAAGATTGGCATAGTCGTATTTGTAGACAGTGAGGTCTCCAAGATCGAGAAAGAGTCCCAATGGAATATCTCTGATCATTGCCTCGAATATCTCATTTCCTCTCTTGGTCAGACGTTGACCACGGCGCCCCTCAGCTGTAATAAGACCTCCCTCGGTCAGTCGTTTCAGTAGCGTGCGTACACTCCCCTCGCCTATCGATATGTTCTGGCACATCTCATAGCGTCCTAAGGGCTGTTGGCGGCCGATCATGACAAGTACGACGGCAACATGGTACGGTTTGAAGACTGGAGGAACCCTTCCATCTGCTGGTTGTGCCAGTGTTTCAATAATTTTTTTCCATGTCGCCACAGTGATAACCTCTCTCTAATGTGACTTCGACTGTGCTTTTTATTCTTCGGTCTTAAGTTCTAGAACCCCCTGTCGGTTCCAGATCTGATCTATAAACTGAAGAATGACCCCATGCTCGAGTCTTGGAATCACCAGACCAAAGAGAAGCCCATTTGAGATGACGTGCACGACCATGAATGGAGTGCCCCCAATCATTGCTAGCAAAAAGGGTATGTTGAACGTGACTGAGAATCCAATGTTTGTAATCAGGTCAAAGATCAATGTAACGAATGCCCCAGTGACCATGAGGGTGAGTGTTGACACAGAATCTTCCCCGACCGTCTTTGGTCTAAGAAGGTGTGCCGCAAAGACAATGTATGTCCAGCCGATAACTTGGGAGAACCAGATCTGAGGAATGAATGCGCCCCATGGATTTATTGAGCCAAATATTAATGCCATCAATAACACACAAGGAAGCGCGATCTGGAATCCGAAGATGTACCCTGTGAAAAATAAAATAGTTGATCCCAGTTCGACATTTGGAACTGCGACCAATGCATAGTTGCCTACAAGTGCAAGAGCGGTCATGATCGCAATTAGGGACACCCTCTTGCTAGGTTGAATTGACTCTCCTGCATTGTAGGACTTCATGTTACGCACCTTCGCGATTAGCGTTTCTTTACAGCAATGACAATGATCAGCAGAATCACAATAGCTCCCGCTGATGCTCCAGCGACCACTAACGGGCTGAGTGGCTCAGCTGTTGTGGTTATCTGACTGAGTTCTACGGTCAGAATATACGGAGTTCCAAAAGAGTAGCTTGTGTTTGCCCACACTAGTATTCCTGTATCAAGATCATACGCCAGAGTGGTCTTCTGCGGCTCTCCATATGCTGATGGATCCTGTTCGTATTCAAAGACAATGCATTGGAACGTTCCAGCAATCACAGTCATGCTCTTGTAACTTGACTTCATTGTCCCATTAAGATAATTTCCCTTTACATGAGCTGCTGAGGCGTATGCGGTCGCATTGAGATCTGCAATACTTGTATCATTGACCTCAATAACAAGCCCCGGAAAGAAGTGGGTCTTCCCCCAGACGCCTAAGACAAGTTCCCTAGCTATGTCTGTATCATTTGCATAGATGGAAAAGTTGCCTAAATGCAATTCCCCTTCAACATCCGTGTGTGTACGATTGATGGCAAAGGTCATTGCATCTCCCGGTTCGGCCAACCACTTTCCTTCATCTGTCCATCCCCACGCAAAGGGCATGTCCGGGCAATCTGTGATGTTCCACGAGATTGTAGTCTGTTTCTCATGCCCATTTAGAATCACGGGATTAAATGACATGAGGGCGTTCACCTGTGTGACTCCCATTGCGAGTAATAGCGTGATTACAAATCCAAGTCTGTAGTTGATGTTCATAACGTTCTCCTCCTGATGGAAAGGACTATCAAAAAGCCGATTCCAAGCGCAGCCGTCATTGTCGTTCCTATGACTAATGACGAATCTGTTTCTGATTCTGTCATCGGAGTTGTCTTTGTGGTTGTATTCTGAGGTGAGAGCCGCCATTCGACAACGTTCCCATTTTCAAGATTGTATTTGTTGGCAGCGACCGGGCCAAGAATTCCGTCTACCCAGTATTGCCACCACAGACCTCTAGATGGATCGTTGGCAACTCCTGCTATGCTTGTGACGAATACAAGATCTCCATACCAGTCCGCCTCTACTGACGTGACCTCTCTTGTAGCGTTATAGACAGTGTCAGCAGTAATCTCTTCGAATGTAAGAACTGTGCCATTACCAAAGTCCAGTATGACTGAGACCCCAGTAGCAATCTGAACTGTCTCAGTTCCACTGGTCACAGGTGGAGTGGCCAATAGAAACGTCGAGATGATCAGCGCGATTGCAATAGTCTTACTCACAGCAACCAACTTCTCCGTATAGGACAGGTTAACCTATCCCACTAAGTTCGAGATTTAAGGTTTGCTCTCAGTTCTGCGCGGCCGACACATCTAAAACACGGACCTAGATGACGAACATACCACATGCTGAGGCGTATTTTCCGGTGAGCGAAAACGAGAGGAAGAACTGGACTGGTTTTCTCTTTGTCTTGGAAGGAATCGATGGTGCTGGTAAGACTGTTGCTACCGAGCATTTGGAAGAACAGCTTCGCAATCGTGGCTATGATGTCTTGCGACTGCGAGAACCGACAAGTGAGAGCCCATGGGGGCAAGAGATCCGTGAACGTTCACCACGCGGGGAGTTGACCCCGCAAGAGGAGCTTGACCTCTTTCTCAAAGACAGAGAATGGCACGTACAGAATAAGATTCTTCCAGCATTGAGATCAGGAAAGGTGATCCTCCTCGATAGATACTTTTTCGCCTCAGGGGCTTATCAGAGCACAAGTACGGGGTTACACTGGTCTGAGATATTGCGGCGAAACCGTGAAGTGATCCATGCACCTGAACCCGATATTGTATTTATTTTAGATATTCCTGTTGAAGTAGGACTTGAACGATTGGGGAACCGTCACGATACTAGGAATTTGCAATTCGAGATCAAGGAACGTTTGCAACAAGTGCGTCAGGCGTATCTTGAGATGATTGCACAAGATATTGGTCACTTTGTTCTCATTGATGCCACTCGCCCATTGGAAACGGTAGTGGAAGAAATTCTCTTCCGAATTCTGAAGGAGATAGCACGCAAACGCGCTCCAGAGGGCAATTTTAGGCGATGAAAGATGTGACAAGGTTTTTTAGTCACGTGACGGAAGGGGGTTGTGAAAACTATCAGATTAGCCACCTTTGATGGTATTTTGGAGACCGAAACAATGCCTGTTGCCTTGCTATTAATTGATTGGGATTCCAAAATCGGCGCTGTTCTTAAAGCAAAGGTCCCTGCGGATTTCGCCGATTATTATCGAGAAGATCTTAATACTGAGATTATGCGAATATTCACTTCTCATGCTATGGGTGATGCAACAGCGGGTTTTGCTTCACTAAGTGTCAGAATCGGCGGTGAAGAGTATAATGTTGCCTCCTATTATACTGGTGTAGTTCGCGAAGAGGAACAATACTGTGTGTCTTTGCTCCTCTCTACATCTGAAGATCCTAAAGCCTATGAGGGTGCAATTACGTCGGTCGTGTCGCATCTGACGAGTGCAGTTGTGTCGATGACTGACTCCGAGATTCAAGAAGAACTTGAAAACACATATCGCCGAATTATTCGTCTTGCCGGTATGACAGATGAGAGTCGTCTGGCCCGTCTGTTTGCTGATGAGATCACCCGCGCAGTGTTTCCAAAATTATGGAGAGGTGGCGTTTCCAAGGAAGACCTTGAAGAGTGGCTAAAGATGGTGACAGGTCTCCCGAGTGTGAGTGTTGATTCGGTCATTGCGCCATTTGAAGAACTGGGCATTGTCAAGACTGAATGGGTTGATGAGATAGGGCGAACTTGCGTCTTTATGATCAAGGACCTAGAGATCTTTCGAGCACCTCCACTCATGGCGATGGAGGCCGCAAGTTCAATGCTTGACCCAGAACTGGCAGCCGAATACAAGTCAGAGGTCCTAGAGTTCCTCACAGAATGGCAAAAGACTCCAGATGATACTGTGGCAATTGCAGAGGTACTTGCAGATCCTGACTGTTATGATATTCTTAACGAGTTGCGTCGTCGGCCCGTCAATGTGGCCGAACTTGAGGCTTCACTCAGTATTCCTCCAAAAGACCTTCGTACGGCCATTCAGACGCTCAAGAAGTATCGTGTCATTACTGAGAAGCGTAGAAAGGGGCCATCTGGTGAATACGATAAGTGGCTCTTCTTGCTCAATGATATTCGAGTCCGTCTGTTCTTCCCCGAGTACTTCCTCCAGACACTAGTGACAGATCTGGAGAAGAATCCCGAAGATACACGGGCACGACAGATGGTCGAGCATCATCTTCGTCTTTTAAGAGACAATTTCCCACGATAGGTCATATCCCCCTCGAAAAATCGCACCTCCTGCTGAATCGTCTTCCAGTTCAGGTGCGATACCTATTATTTGAGCCAATATACTGGACAAGTAATGTTCATATGGGGTTTTGTAATCTGAAGACACGTAGACTCATTAAGTTGAGTTTCACAAGGGCTCACTGGCAAGATACGCGAACTCCCCGTCGGAAACTCGCATATCTAACTTGGTCCCTACACTGAGTTTCTAGCATTGGTCCCCTTGCAATACTTGCGCATACTGAGTTTTGCGCGTGTCTTGGCTGAGAGCTGGTCCACGTGACCTGCGGATGCGGAAGGTTCGCTTTTAGCGGACCCCGCTTCCTTACCTACTCTTTATTCTTGAACAACTGAGAGGCTTCCTCTCTGCTTAGATCTTTGGAGTACCAGATTCTTCCATAGTGTTCCTCATATCCGATTGACTCATACATTTTACGAGCGGGCATTGCAGACTCATTTACCACAAGTTCGGAAATTTCAATTCCTTTTTTGTATGCTCGCCAAAGTACTTCTTCAAGGATAGTCTTCCCAAACCCATGGCCACGGTATTCCGGAAGTACTCCTATTCCCTGTATTAGTACACGACGTTTTTGATCTTCTGTTGACGGTGCAAACACCAGGCCAAGGCAATATGCCGCAGGTCTTCCGTCTACAAGTCCCAAGAGAAAGAGCTCTGGATCATAATCGGGTCTATTTCTTATAGTTGTAAAGTCGGCCTCTGATGCATCCTGATATTGATAATTCCCATGAAATATCAGATTCTGCATATCCGCC
Source organism: Candidatus Thorarchaeota archaeon (assembly GCA_021498125.1). Taxonomy (NCBI): domain Archaea; kingdom Promethearchaeati; phylum Candidatus Thorarchaeota; species Candidatus Thorarchaeota archaeon. The sequence goes on from JAIZWL010000001.1 coordinate 436,282, forward strand.
CAAATTTTGGCGTCTGTGTTCTTCATCTCTCTCAGAGTAAAGCCTTCAACGGTGTCAGGTCTTTTTATTCTGCTCAGGTCGGGGTGAGAGAGCTTGAGCCATTCGCTTATGCGTTTGAATCCTCTATGTGCAATGAATGATATACTGTATTCCTGATACGATGGGATATTACAGGTCATGATTTTGATTGCGTTTTTACTTGATAGACGTTCAAGTTCCCCAAGCAGTTTAGTGCCTATACCTCTCTCTCGGAACTCGGGATGAACCATTCCGGTAATGTATGCCTCTTCCGGATTAGACCTCTCAGGGCGCCATGTAGCAATTCCAATCAACATACCATCAATAGTTCGGGCTGTGATCACATTTTCTTTGAGATCAAGTCTAAGGTGATGATAACTATTCCTAAAGAACTCCCCGTCTAAATCGGCATGATCCGGATTATCCCAACCACTTACGGCATTGTACAACTTTGCCATATCATCATACATATCTTGATATCCTGTCTCTATAGAGATATTCTCGTTATGTATCATCAAACAGCCTCATCTATTTTCTTTCTATTGTCCTCTAATAACCTCGTCAGTTTCTCGAGAATACCGTACATAAATGATTAATTAGGGGATGAATCAAGAGTATTCTGACAGTATTTCTAAGGTGGCCCTCTTGATACACAATACCTTTCTAGTCCGCGAATCAACTAATGAGATACTTGCAACAACTCAATATTGGCCAATTACTGTTGATTTGAAGGATCTAGAAGAATTTGTTACAACAAGGGCCGATCTGAAAAAGTCAGATGCGACGATTCAAGAAATCCCACTTGTCATTGGAGATCACAAGTATCATGGGTGGACCGTTCTTCCTGATTATCTTCTTGTGTTCGTTACTGATGCTCAAGAAGACGAATCTGCTATTTTTGAGCGCATGAGCAAAGCCGCATCTGCACTTAAAAAACGCATTAAGAAAGTTGGATTAGAAAAGACGATAGATGAGTATGTCTCCCTTATTGAGCCATCCATTATCACACGTCTGAAGATTGCCTTAGTAGGTGAAGGTGGTGTGGGAAAGACAACCACACTCCATCTGCTCCTTGGTGATACACCGCCAACTCAGTACGTTCCAACGATTGCACTTAACCTTGAAACCGTTGAGAACATACGCTTTGGAAATTACTCCTTGGTCCTCTGGGACTTTGCAGGACAAGAGCGTTTCCGGAACCTCTGGAAATTCTATTTTCATGGTGCTGATGTTATCTTCTTGGTCTGTGACTCTTCCTTGCGAAACATACTGATCAGTAAAGATATTCTCAAACTCATCCGGCGTGACGCTCCGAAGGTCCCCGTTTTTGCTTTGGCAAATAAGCAAGATTTGCCTAATGCAATGAAGCCCGAGGTCGTTCAAAAGATCCTCGGAGTACCCACGTATCCGATGGTGGCTATCGACAAAGAGCGTCGTGATGAGATGCTCCGGATTCTGATGAACGCTGCTGCGCAATATGTCGGAATTGCACTTCCCGACCTGCCCGCGTCGGAACTTCTACGGTTCAGTAATGAGGCCGCCAGTGCAGCATCTAAGATGGAACATCTTGGAAGCATGGCTGCTGAAGAATCAGATGAAGTTGAAGAAGATGAAGATGCTATCTTAGTTGATGACGAAGATATTGAAATTGATGATTATGAGACCATTGAGATTGTTGAAGAAGTACTTGTTGATGAAGACGGTCACATTATAGAGGACGGCGAAGATTACGAAATCGTCGAAATTGTTGAAGAGGTCATTGAGGACGACTCTGAAGAACCCGGGGAGGCATCTGCAACTGTCGAGGAAGAGCAACCTGAGGTTGTGACCGATTCTACAACCCCTGCCGTTGCCAGTGAACCTTCTGTTGAGTCCTCTCCCAGTAAAGATGCTGGCGGATTGGAAGAACCATCTACTTCGGCCCCTGACGAATTGGCCCAAGGAATTGCTGATGTGCTCATCTCTGACAGGACTGCTGCTGCTGAAGATGTTGTTGATGAATCACATGAGGCCACTCAAGTGTCTGATGAGATACTACAGATTCTAGACTCCGATGATATAACAGTTGATGAGAGTGAAATGAGTGACGTTCCGTCTCCTGAAATTAAAGAAGAGGAGGCAACCGATCTGGACAAGATTCTGGGATCTCTTGATGACAAGCTAAATGACATTCTGCGTGAGGTCTCGGAAGATGAGGATGATACAGCTGACGCCGAAAGCCCCGATGAGGTCGATAGTGAGACTATTGAACATATAAAACGGATAATTGACTCAGATGGCGATTGAGTCGGTTGCTGTTCGTGCTTTTCGTAACACTGATACGTAGAACTGTAATTGATGTTCAGAGGCGTTTCAAGTGAAAATGTCAGATGTTGAAATAGGTAAGAATGTTGAAGAGTTGACTGTCAGAATTATCTCTGTAGCACCTCCACGAATGATGAGCACACGTTCCGGGCGTAAGACACAATTGACAGAAGTCTTGGTCGGTGATGAAACTGGTACGGCCATCCTAAGTCTTTGGGGTTTTGGAGAGGCCAACAATCTCTCGGCTGGAAAAGTGATTAAGATCACAAATGGTTGGGCCAAGGAATGGCAGGGGAAGATGCAGTTATCACTTGGGCGTTCGGGAAAGCTTGAGGAGGTCCCAGATGATGGAACTCTTCCTGAGATAACCGCGCTGCTCAATAGGGGTGGTTCACAAAAATAGACGGAACTCTCTCAAGAGGCAGTGGACGTAATGACAAAGGCATATCTCTCAGGGCCTATCATCCACGATGATTTACGTAAAGACGATTTTTATAGGATTGTTGTGGAAACACTGGAATCTGTTGGTATTGAGGTGTTTGCCCCGCAATTCCTACCCCGTGATTCCCCTAAGAGGATTTATGCTCGTGATGTTGCTGCTGTTCGTCTAAGTAACTTTCTGGTGGCTGAGGTCAGTAATCCCTCATTGGGGGTGGGAATGGAGATCATGCTGGCAATTGAGCATATGATCCCAGTTCTGCTCTTCCGGGACTCACGAGCTTCCACGCTCTCATATATGGTTCAAGGTGCCGATGGTACTGTACTATTTGATTACTCTTCGCTTGATGAGGTTCGCGCAATTCTCTCCAGAATGCATCTTGATGCGCTCTTGGTAAAGAGATGTGAAAAGTGTGAATCCCAAGTTGCAGAGGTTGATGAGGTAGGCCTCCACTGTGTGAAGTGCGGTTACTATTTTCAAGTTGAGGAATGATCCCAATGCTCTCAACCCAGTTACGTACTGGTGTAAATCTACGTGTTGTTCTCTTACTGCTCTTGTCAGTGTCTATGGTTTCAAGTGCCAGTATTCTGATCCGATTTAGCACCTCTCCACCACTTGTCATCGTCTTTTGGCGGACTCTTCTTGGGGCCGCTGTGATGGGCGGTATTGGACTTGCTCGTGGAGATCACAGAACATATTCTTCTGACTTGTTGCATGATAACTGGAAGTGGCTGATCTTTATTGGTGTGGTTCTCTCACTTCACTTCTCAACATGGTTTACCTCACTGTTTATGACAACGGTGGCCGCCAGTGTCGTTCTTGTTAATACCTCTCCTATTCTCACTGGTGTTCTCTCCACACTACTTCTTGGTGAATCTCTCAGGCGGCGTTCGTGGATCGGGATTATCATTGCTGTTTCCGGGGCTATATTCCTTGCATGGAGCGATCTTGTGCAGTCCGGATTTGGAGCTCTTCAAGGTGATCTCCTTGCGCTCCTCTCAGCACTGTTTCTTGCGATTTATTTTATTGGTGGCAGGCGCTATGCAATAGGTCTCCCGATCACAGTATACACATCTATAGTCTATCTGACCGCTGCATTCTGTACATTAATGATATGTCTTGTTGCAGGACTCAGTATAGTTGTTCTCGAACCGACCGAGATTGTGATCTTTATTGCTCTTGCAGTATTCCCTACAGCACTCGGGCACTCTGTGAATAACTATCTTCTCACGATCGTACCTGCACATGTGGTCTCATCGGCAGTTCTTGGTGAGCCTGTAGGCGCTACACTTCTTGCAGCAGTGTTTTTGCAGGAGACTCCTCGGCCAATCACAATAGTATGGTTTAGTGTCATCCTACTGGGTATTGGTGTTGTCATCTCCGATCTCGCATCACAACAACGAGATTTCGATGCTGCTCTTTTATCCCTTGATGACCCCGATGGGCCGTAGTCGTACGACCTTCGTTGCGATCCCCACCGAGTCTGAGACCTTGACTACCTCGTCAACGTCCTTGTAAGCGCCAGGAGCTTCTTCAGCAATACCGATTGCTTTTGGAGATTTCACAATAATTCCTTCACCTGCAAGCTTTCTTTGGACTTCGCGACCGTGATAGATTGATTTGGCCTTTCTTCGGCTCATGAATCTTCCAGCACCATGAGCTGTTGAACCAAAGGAGAGTTCCATAGACTTCTCATTGCCCACCAAGATGTATGAGGCGGTACCCATAGTTCCCGGAATTAGGACTGGTTGTCCAATATGCTTGTACTTGGCCGGGGTCTCAGGATGATTGGGTGGGAATGCCCTTGTGGCTCCTTTTCTATGAACTACGACCTTTCTACGTTTGCCATCTATAGTGTGTTCCTCGACCTTGCCCATATTGTGAGCTACATCATAAATCAGTTGCATATCAAGATCTTCTGGAGATTGGCCATACACCTTTCCGAACACTTCTCGGGCCCAGTGCATCATTGCCTGTCTGTTGGCCCACGCAAAGTTCGCTGCAGCACTCATTGCAGCCAGATAATCTTGTCCTTCGGGAGAGGTGGTTGGAGTACTGCATAGTTCTCTATCTGGGACTTCTACTCTGTACTTTCTCATGGCCTGTGTCATGACCTTGATGTAATCACTACAGACTTGATGCCCTAATCCTCGCGAGCCGCTATGGATCATTACTGTGACCTGTCCCACATGGTCAAGACCCATTGCCTTTGCTGCTCTCTCGTCATAGATTTCGTCTACCATCTGGATCTCTAGAAAATGGTTACCAGACCCAAGTGTGCCGACCTGGCCACGCCCGCGCGCCTTTGCCTGAGCCGAGACCTTTGTTGGATCCGCAAATTGTAGATTTCCTCCCGCCTCTGTGTGTTCCAGATCCGACTCCCAACCCAGGCCTTGCTCTATTGCCCATTTTGCTCCGGATCGGAGTACCTCGTCCACGCCACGATTGCCTTGCAGATTGATCTTGCCAGTCCGACCAACTCCGGTTGGAACGTCGGTGAATAACTGATCAATGAGTTCGTGGATCTTCGGGCGGATATCATCGACATCGAGATTGGTCCTCATGACTCGGACTCCACAATTGATATCGTATCCCACACCACCTGGTGAGATCACTCCCTCTTCGTAATCGGTGGCTGCAACCCCACCAATTGGAAATCCGTATCCTTGATGGCCATCTGGTAAAATAATGCTCCGCGTGTAAATCCCGGGGAGGCAGGCAACGTTCGTTCCCTGTTGGAATGTTGCATCCTGTCCCATCTTTTTGATGAGCGCATCTGATGCGTAGATTCTGACTGGGACCCTCATACATTCTTGCGTACCCTTGGGGATCTCGTAGATGTTGTCGTCAATCTTTTTGATTTCCACACGCTTCACATCCTGATTAAGCCAAGCGCTATAGTGTCATAATTGCTATAAGGCTTATGACCCGTCCCTCGTCGAGCTCGTCAGAGCTCTCACAACTGAAAGGGAGGTAGATTACCAGGTGCCGAATGTAAGGCTCACTGCAATGGTCACAACACACGGCTGAAGCTGCAAGGTCAAGCAGGATGATCTCACACGCCTTCTTCAGGCTGCGGGTCTATTGCCACCAGATGCCTCGCGCCATGGCGATATCGGGGATGATGCAATGGTTCGTATCATCAATGACAACATGGCCGTTGTTGAAAATGTTGATGTCTTCACACCGATATATGACGATCCCTACATACAAGGTAAGATTGTGGCTTGCAATGCCACCAATGATCTCTTTGCAATGGGCGTCACTAACATTGTGTCCCTTCAGGCCTTTCTTGCCTTTCCGAAAGACATGCCGCAAGACATCATTGTCGGTGTGTTGAAGGGAATGAACGATTTCATGAAAGTCTTTGGTGTAGGCATCACTGGCGGTCAAACGATAACTAACCCCTGTCCCGTTCTTGGTGGAATATGTTTGGGTGTGACGCATCCTCGTCATCTCATTCATTCATCAGGAGCTCGTCCCGGTGACGCCGTTCTTCTCACAAAGCCGTTAGGGATTCAACCAGCAATGCGTTCCTATCGTGATCTCCAGAACGAAAAGAGGGATGCGTTACTTGCGCGCTTTGATGAGTCCGAACTTCGCTGGATGCAAGAGGTTTCGGTTCGAATTATGACCCACAGTAACTTAGAGGTCGCTGAGGCAATGCGTTCGGTGGGTGTCGATGCGGCCACCGATGTCACAGGATTCGGTCTACTGGGCCATGCAACAAATGTTGCTGTGCTCAGCGAAGTGGATATTCTCATTCACCGAGTCCCTGTCATCCGTGGAACGCTTGAATTGGCGCGTTTCTTCGGTCATCGCCTGTCTGAAGGATTTGGCGCTGAAACTGCCGGGGGTATGCTGGTATTTCTGCCAAAGGACCGTGTGGGTCAGTTTGTAGATCTCTTGGCCGAAGATGGTCTACCCTGTTGGCCTATTGGAGAGGTTGTTCCTACTACTGGATCACCTCATGCACGACTTGCCGATGATGTAGAGTATATTGAGACCGAGTTCCCGTGAAACTATCTTAAACCAGTTGGCCGGATGGTTGAGGATTTCCGCCGCAAGCGGACGGTCTCTCTCTGATTGCCTGATTCTCTTCTGTCTGCTGGCACGAGGCTATTGTTTGAGGAGATGGTATATCCGGTTAATGAGTTCGTCAATGCCTCTCAATGGAGTCAGGTCTATCTCTGGATCGATGAATTTACGAAGCACTTCTTTTTCTTCTTCGCCAAGATCGTGAAACAGTCTAAATTCCTGTTCAGAGGTCTGTATTTCAGCCACATAACTTCGCCTTATGACGATATCTTGTTATAATATACGCTATTTGACGATTTAACTTCTTGCATTTGAAGTTGACGAGTTTCTTTTCGACGCAATTTTTGGGGCGAAGATGATTCATGAACTATACAAGGGCAAATCATTTAACACTGGATGGATTAGCAAGAGTAACTAAACATAGTGCAGCAATGCAGGTGCAGGCGAATGAAGATAGTTGTAACGGGACCTTATGCTGCTGGGAAGAGTCTGTTGATTCACAATATCACAGAGGGTGCATGCATTAATATTGAGAGGAACGGTACGACCATTGCAATGGATCATGGAGTTGCCAATGTTGACGGGATGAGTGTATTCCTTTTTGGTACCCCGGGTCTCTTGCGTTTTCGTACAATGCGCAAGATTTTGAGCGAGGGTGCTGATGGCATCATCTTTGTTGTTGACTCGGCAGATAAGGAATCAGATGCCCGTGCAAAGTTGTTCTTTAGAGAGATTGCATTTTTCCTCCCGGGAGTGCCATGTGTTGTTGCAGCAAATAAGCAAGATCTTGACGAGGCTCGTGCTGTTGACAAGATGCGGGCGGATATGCGATTTCTGGCAGGCGTTCCGGTCATCCCATGCTCGGCCGAGACTGGTCATAATGTGGATAATATGCTGCGCACATTGCTCTATTTGGCAATGATGCAATGGAGCTCGGTCTTTGTCAAATTTGCAGAGTATAGTGGAAAACGCGATGGTCTCAAGAGGTTAATGGACGATCTCAACATGGATCGCGCACAGGCAGTTGGCTATCTTCGACGATTCGAGCTTCGAAAGCTATTGGAAGTCCAGCTGGGTGATGAACAATTTACAGTCTTTGATGATGTCAAGCCGCTCATGGAGAATCCAACTCTTCTCATGAGGCGTACATGAGGTCAAGTAGAAAGAATCAAAAGCCAGCCACATTGCCTCTGCACCATACTGAGGTGAGTGCTATGTCCGAAAATGAAATGGTTGACCTCGATCCCACAGAACTGTTGGAGCATGCAACGGCCGCCAAAGAGGCTGGCGAACTGTCTGAGGCAGCTAAGTTGTTCAATGCTGCTGGTAATGTCTATATGTCAGTGGCTGAGTACGAAGAGGCTCTACATGCCTTTGAAACATCACTTGATCTCTATCGACAGCTTGAGGACGGAGCTGGCGTGGGTGATGCATTGTATAATATCGGCCTGGCACAGATCAATCTAGAGAAGTGGGATGAGGCAGTCAAGACCTGTGAAGAGGCAGTGAATCTCTTCAAGAGTGCCTCAAACAATGAGGGTTCGGCGGATGCACTCTATGCACTTGCACTTGCTAAGCTTGGGCAAGGAGAATTTGACGAGGCTCTTGATCTCTTCAAGAAAGCACAAAGGGCGTACAAGACTCTTGGCAATCAGCAGGGTGTTGTGAGCACGATCGTTGACATTGGTAACGCCTATGCCGAACGTGAAGACTGGGTGAATGCTGAAAAGATGTTCAAGAAGGCTCTCAAGATTTATCAGGAGTTGGACGATGCCGCAGGGATCGCAGACATCTATTCTCTTCTAGGTGATATTGCTGAAGTCGGCAATAATCAAAAGAAGGCGGCCGAATACTTTGTCGAAGCCGCAGAGCAGTATGTCCGTGCTGAAATTCTTGATGTTGCCCGTGAGGTTGTAGAACGTGCCGAGAGCAAGCTCTGGGACATTCCTAAGGCGACACGTCGGCGTCTCAGAAAACGGGTTGATGATATCATTGACAACCTGCCAGAAGAGACCATGACCGATGATGATGATGAGTTTGATGAGGACTTGCTCGGGATCACCGATGTATGATCTTTTGCATTGACAACTCGGTGGTCTTCGCGGCCGACTGACTGATTGGCCGGCTGGCTAGCTGGCACCTTCATCGTGGAAAACTCTATTTGAATAGGGTGGACATTGGGATTATTCCCCTAGGAAGGAGTGCCACGGAATGAAACCCTCTATTGCCATGACCACTAGTATACTTCTCGTATTTGTCATTCTCTCTCAGACAATGATGATTGCTGGTTACCACAATAACGATGATCTCTCACGCAGTACGATGGGGACACCACTGATCTCGGGGATTCCCGCGGCAAATCAGACCCCTCTTCAAATGGTCACAGTAGTAGCCTCTGATCCGGCCTCCTATCTCGACGAGTTCTCATACATGGCCGCAGTTCCCTCCGCAGTGTTCTATGATGGCAGTACTCAGTACCTCTCTCCTCTCATCTTGAGTGATGGTTCGCAATCCGAAAAGTGGTTGCTTGAAGACTGGGCAGAATATCTTGGACCCGATGGTGGGACCAAACAGCTGCGCATAATCGGCGATGTTCCGTCCTCTCGTGTTGCGGATTTTCGTAAGACTCTGGGCACTTCGGTCTTTCCATATATTCCTAGCAAGGACCCTGATGAGGTTGCAGCAATGCTGGCGGTGTCAGACTGGCAGTCCTCCGACATTGCGGTATTTGCGCTTTCGAGATTGGCTATAACTTCTCCTTCGTCCTTGACGGGTAGCTCCTCTTTTTCCTTCCAGAACGACCCGATGCAAATTGAAAGTAAGACCGTGACTGTGAGTTCGACTAATCCAGTCACACTCAACTTTACGCCACCTGCTGGAACTGGTTGGATCGAGGGGTCTTTTGACTGGCCAAGTTCGTCACTCTATTTTACGCATATCCTCACAGATCCACAGGGTCACATTGTTGATTATTCAGTTCGGAGCCAGACCTATCAAGAGCGTTTCTCTTCCTATGTTAGCAGCCCCGTCCCCCTCAAGTTCTGGCTTCCAAATACTAATGCCGGAGAATGGAAACTGACCCTTTTCCCCGAGGCAAGTGTTAGCTCACCCGTGACCGTCACTGGATCACTCATCTATCATCCAGGTCATACCGAAACCGTCGTCGTCCCTGCGAATGCCAAGTCCCTGTCCCTAAATGTCAGCTGGGACAATAGCGCCACTGATCTCAATGTTGCACTGATTGATCCGACTGGTAGGCTTGGAGCTTGGGCGCCAGCCGGAAGTATAATTGCCAATCCGGGTTTTGAGAGTGTGCATGTTCCGTATCCCATGGAGGGTACGTGGACTGCAATAGTGTCTTGGATGAATGCGACCTCTGAGCATAACGGTGTGGAGATGGTCTGGGACGTTACCACGATCTCCCCTGAAGTAACACCGTATTTGGAGTCAGCTGCGAATGGAGCAGTTCTTGCCTCCCTTCTCAATGCGCCTCTTCTCTATGTCACTCCCGATTCAATTCCTGAAGTGACCCAGTGGGCTATCGATCATCTTGGTGTCACTACCAGTTTTCTTGTTGATCCGGCATCACTGCATACTTCAAGTCTTACCTCTGCATTAGATGCGTTCTCCTTTGTCAATAACCTCAACAATTACAAACTTGTGTCCCAGTGGATCCAAGCTCTCTCGAAGAGCCATGATGTTGTCGTCACGGTCCCTCATGGTAATGGCGACGAGCTCTTTGCTCCAGCTGCCTATTCCGGTGCTGTCCATGGGGCGCCTGTATTCTCTCTGTGTGGGGACAACAATCAACTGACATCATATGCGGAGGCGACATGGGCTCCTTATCTCATTGGTCCCGAGATTGATATCTACGTGACCAGTCGTTATACTACTCGCACAGAAAACGGATGGTATGATGAGCGAATCCCCAACCGTTATACTATGCAACATACTGCGAGCAGCTTTGAGACCTTTTTGGATGATCGTGGTGCCTACAATGCAACCGCGCCGCAATCAGTAGTGGTTCTTGCCTCAGTGGATGAGATCAAACCGAGTTTTGATAGATCTATCCAGTCCCATTTCGCACCGGGACGCATTCCCGCCAAGACCGCGGCATTGGCCTCGACAATGGTCACACGGGCCGCACTTCATAGATTCCTGTTCCGTGTTGCTGATTCCGCTGATGATGCGCTTGTCTCTATGTACGCCTATACTGAAGATGCTGGATTTGTGGACAATAATTTCGATTACTATATTGTTGATCAGTACGAGAATTCCACCAGCATGATGGAGGACGCGGGGTTCAATGTGGAGACTCACATTGGATATCAGGAGGTCTTCTCGACTATAGCATCTCAGGTTGCGCTCTGGACCTTTAGTACCCATGGTAGTCTTACCCGGTATCCCACCGACCCCCCTGATCGACCTGATGGCGCTGGTCTCTTCTCTCTCCGCGACATTGATGCACCTTATGGTATGGAGACCTCAACAGCCCGTGATGCTAATGGGGATCATCTTGTTAATCCTGTTCTCTATGAAGAGGAGAGTACCCACCATCGTATCGAGAGCACCGAGAACCTTGAAGCGGCCATCGGAGATATCGGGTCGCCAATCGTAATCATAACGGCATGTCTTCTAGGGGGGACACGTCTTCCTAGTATGATGATGGAACATGGTGCAGTTGCAGTCATGGCATCTCCTAGGACAGTCTATTTCCAGCCAGCGGCGATGCTCTCCCTTCTCGTGATGAAGAGTCTGACAGAGGGAACAGATACTGGGTACGCACTCAGTCACGCTCTGTCAACAATATCTACTGACTATACTGATCCATTCCCCAGTGGTGACCCACGCGATTATGCGAACCAACACATACTCTATGGTGATCCCGGTGTCCATCTCTACGAGCCTGGCTCTACACCACGAGTGACTGCTCTCAATCCCAACACACTGTCCATCAATGGTCATGTTCCCAGCCATGGTCTTCCCGATGTTGCCGCATTGGGCTCGACCGACTATCTTCCCACAGCATTAGAACATAATGCGATCAGTTTTGATTTTTACAATGCCGCTAACTTTTCAGAGTTTGTCCGGTTCATAAGCCTCCGCCGGACGGTCATTATTGAACCCGGCACTATTAGTTCATTTTCTACTCTTCTCGCACAAAACCGTGACGCATTAAGTTCCTTTGTCACGAGTGGCGGCACACTCGTTGCATTGGGGGTGACCTCTTCAATTACTTGGCTCCCGTGGTCTGTGACCTATAATTCAACATCGACCAGTCAAAATGTCACAATTCTTGATCCGGGCCATCCACTAGTATCAGTTCCGAATGTATTGTCAACCGGGCTTTCTTACAGTGGGATGTTCACACGATTCTGGGCAAACTTCACAGTATTAGCCGAGTCACCCTCCGGTGATCCCGTGCTCATCGCTTCCACAATTGGATTTGGTAAGGTGGCATTGACCACAATTAATCCTTCCACCTCATTGCGTGACTCATTTATTGAGAATGTAGTATCTTGGAGTAGCCAACCATCCATCATACTTGAAAAGATAACCCTGAGCGAATATGTGATCTGGGGTGGCGATCACTTTACCATCACTCTCTATCTCGATGATGGTCGTGGTCATGGGCTCTCTGGTGCGACTCTTCGTGTCCTGATCAATGATACTGATGTATCGACCATGATCCATGAGGAAGGATCTGGTATCTACACCATTGCCATATCATCCGACTGGACCAATCAGCACCAAGGTATCTTCTGTCTGGAGGTTTATGCATCTAAGACCGGATATGATACACTTACTGCATTTCTTCCAAAGTTTGTCTATATCCGTCCCTCTCCATGGTTGGCCATTGGTGTCGTGGGTGGAGTCTTTGCACTCTTCGTGGGATTGTATGTATACAGGAAACGTAAACTCGGTGAGCCCCTCTTCGAACTCAGGCGTCCGAAAAAGCCTAAGCCGCGCCGCACCTCAGGATTTGTTTCCTCTTCCCGTCCTATCTCAAAAGAGGAGGCCGAGCGTTTAAGGAAAGAACGTGAGAAGAAAGAACGCGAACGCGATCTCAAAGACTATTTTGGAGTGTGAAATGCGCAATTTAGCTATAGATTAGACCCTAAATGACAACAAGATTTTATAGCATCGCAAAACGACTAATCATTACTCCAAGAGGGTTCTAGTAATGTCGAGTCGTGTCGAACGAATCAATGCAGCAATCCGGGACTTTGACACCGTGCCGGGTGTTGAGGGTGCCGCTCTTGTATCAATTGATGGACTGATGATTGCCTCAGCTCTTCCAGAGAGCGAAGAGGGGCGAGTCGCTGCAATTAGTGCTGCAATGTTATCACTTGGAGAAAAGGCCACAAGTGAACTCAATCGTGGTACTCTTCAGGAAATCTATGTCAAGGGTGATCGTGGGTATACGCTTCTCACAGCAGTGGGTGATACAGCTCTATTGCTTGTCCTAGCAAGGGCTGAAGCACAGCTTGGTCTCATCTTTGTTGATATGAAGCGGATGGCAGAGACTCTAGTAGAAATCCTGTAGACATCTGACTAGTGCTGATGCTCTTTCAATCTCTCTACTATTGTATTTACCACACGTCTTGCGATCTCACTCTTTGGTGCAAGCGGAATCTTCTCAATGAGCCCCTTCTCTCCCACGATGAGGACCTCGTTAGTGTCAGTACCAAAGGCCACTCCTGATCGTTGTGCGTCATTCCCTATTACGAGGTTGCAGATCTTTGCATCTATCTTTTTCCGGGCTCTCTCTACAAGCTCCTCATCAGTCACTCCTGACTCCACTTTGAATCCGACAATGAAGAGATCTTTCTGATGATGTCTGGCAGCGTCTATCACCTTTTCAGTAGGCACCAGCTCAATCGAGTACTTCTCTCCTGAGGGTCTCTTTCGATCTTCTGTCTGCGCAGGCGTAAAGTCAAGAATTGCCGCAGCGGAGATCAATGCATCCACTCTGACTCGGTCCAGTGCGGCTATGACTGCATCAAGCATCTCCTTGGAGGTTTCTACATGTACTGTCTCAGCTAGAGTCGGGGGGGTGAGGCATGTTGGCCCTAAGATGAGGGTGACGGTTCCTCCTCTGAGTAGAATCTCCTTTGTAATTGCAATCCCCATCTTTCCCGATGAAGGGTTTGTGATGAATCGTACTCGATCAATCCATCCCCGAGTAGGACCTGCTGTCACGACAAAGTGTTTTCCCACAAGATCGTTCGGCCCCAATGTTGCAAGTACATAATCCACTATTGTATTCACATCGGGAATCTTGGCCTTTGCCTCCTCCATTCGCGGATTGATTATGCGGACATTGAGCTGTTGGAGTTTTTGTAGGTTGTCCAAGACGGCAGGGTGTTCGTACATTGATTTGTGCATGGCAGGAACAATGATGACTGGTATCCCTGCACCGATCGCTGATGAGAGGGTCGTGGTCACCGGTGTGTCGTCAATGCCATTGGCCACCTTTCCGATCGTATTGGCAGTGGATGGGGCAACGAGCACAAGATCAACGTGGTCTGCGTGCTTTCCAGCAAGCGTCACATGCTCTATCTGTCCGGTCAGCTCCGTGACCACCGGGTTCCCTGTGGCCCATTCAAGAGCATACGGATGGATGATTTTCTGTGCGCTATTGCTCATGATCGGATAGACCTCAGCTCCGTGTCGCATGAGGGCTCGTGCAAGTGCTACCGATTCGACAGCAGCTACGCTTCCAGTGACGCACAGTGCTATTTTTTTCCCATCAAGGATTTTGCTCTTGCTTCCAATTATCAACTTGGATGTATGTTCCATCAGCAATCCCAGCAGTTCTCTACATTATTCCCTGATAAAGAGACCGCGCGCTCAGAAAAAAGAATATTTGTGGCTTTATACTATATAGTTCTCTCCTGTATTGATGGTGCCCTCTCATTGGTGACTTTGACCGCTATTTCAGCAGAGTTTGAGTTTGGGAAAGGCATATATGAGCGGAAGAGGTTTTGCCATCATGCACTGCAATTGATGCCCACGTGAACAGTCAATGAATTCATTGAACTTGACTACTTCGGAGGAGTCCTCACTTCGCAGGGCATCGCGATCCTTGGATATGGTGGGTGTGGAAATTTGGCCAACCTTCCTGTTGACTGGCAATCGGTACTAGAACAGTATTCACCTGAGAAGCGAGCACGCTTCAAAGCCTATGCCAGTGTAATCTCTGAACTCAACACCCCTGTCCAGTCACTATTCGTCTTGGATAACGATAACGAGTTTGATACTTTCAAAAGGGATTTTGACGAGTTCCTCTCAGTCAGTGGTCATATTGAAGAACGTGTCTCCCCTTACCATGTAGTCCGCATGGGTTATGATGGTGACATGCTCGATGACATGTTTCGTCTGGTCATCTCGAGTGAGGCTAAGAACTTCGAGCCGACAAAGATCTCTGCTGACGAACTGTACTCCAAGCAGGCTATCTTCTCACACCTCTATAAAACCATCTCGAAGGAAAAGTTCCTTCTCTTTCACATTACCGAATTTCCACTTGCCTATTACTTTGAGAACGCAGTCACGGTTGATGTTGAAGAACTTGCAGATGTTCTCGATCCGGGCCTTCATGATGAGACCGTTCTGCGATACCTTAATGACCTGCGTACTCAGGGTGCTGAAGAGCACAGAAAGACCTACAGCTTCTTCTATCGTATCAGTACATCTCTACTGATGGAACTATCTAATGCTTTTCTTGTCGCTCCTACAAGTGGCCTCAGTAGACATCTGGTTGTCACAAGCTGGCGGACTCAGACTCTTCTTCTTGGATTCAGTCCTCTTACTTGGTCGTCAGGAAGTTTCAAGGTCTACGATCTCAGTGGTCGTGACATTGATGCGCGTTGGGCCTATCCCGCGCCTCCCACTAACGATCCACGTGAGAAAGGGTATGTCAGTCTTGTTCCGATCGGCAATGACTAATATTCGGTATCGCTATATACATGTATATACTATCTTCATGTTGTATAGTTAAAGTCTATATACCCTTAGTTCTCTTCACTTACTTGGAATGCACCTTGAGAATCTACACGAATGAGGCACAGGCCTTTGTACCTGGACATATTACAGGTATTTTCAGGATCTTCGATGAATGCGAGGATCCATTGCGATGTGGGTCTCTGGGTGCTGGGTTCTCCATTCAGGCAGGGACGATCACTAAAGTCCTTCTCGAAGAGGCTACTAGTACGGATGTTGTTGTTACCTACAACAATCAGGTGATTGATGCTCCAGTGACAGAAACCGTGGTGCGCGATATGTTGGCTGACTATGATGAACATTGGCGGGTGAGTGTGACCCACATCTCAGACCTGCCCATCGGTGTTGGTTTTGGCGCATCCGGTGCGGGTTCGCTGGGCACCGCTATTGCATTAGGCCGACTGCTTGATGTGAATATGTCACTGGAGACCGCTGGTCAATATGCTCATAGAGCAGAGGTGAAAAACCATACAGGTCTCGGTGATGTGATCGCCCAGACTGTTGGTGGGGTAGAAGTCCGTTGCCGACCTGGTGCTCCCGGTGTTGGTAGGGTGATTCATTTGCCTCCGCCCAACGGTGAACATGTAGTACTGGCTGGTCGTCCTGGTATTCAGACGAAGGAGATCCTGACTAGCTCTACCGCACGCGAGAGCATTAATACAACAGGGGATCAACTCATCTCACGGTTGATAGACAATCCCTCTCTGGAGTCCTTAATTGCCTACTCAAAAGAGTTCGCAACAGCTAGCGGTCTCATGACCTCACGGGTCCATGCGGCACTGAACGACCTGTGGCATGCAGGCTTTGATAAGGCCAGTATGGTCATGCTTGGGGATTCGGTCTTTACATTTTGTGATGAACCGGATGTTGTTCGTGTTCATAAAATTCTCTCAAGGCATTGGGCTGACTCTGAGATACTTGTGACATCTATTGCAGAACATGGTGGAGGCTTGGTCTAAATTAGCGATATTGAGGTTCCCCCCGATCATCCCCGCAAGGTATCCCTTGATATCAGACACCGACTGATCGAGGGTTTCCACCAGAATGTAGTTGCTACAGCCGGGCTTCTTGCCCATGGTCGCGGAGAGGCCTTTGATTATCTCATTGGGGAGAGGACGACCGAGAACGCACGGATCGCAGCACGAACTGCTGTTGCGGCGATGCTTCTGGCCGAACATCCTGTCATCAGTGTAAACGGGAATGCCTGTTCGCTTGTGCCCACGGAGCTTGTAGAACTATCACAACTCACCGGAGCCCCATTGGAGATCAATCTGTTCTATTACCGTAAGGAACGAGAAGATGCTATATTGACGGCGCTGCGGGAAGCAGGCGCAGATACGATACTTGGGACTGCTGATCGGCCATCCACCACTATTCCCGAGTTGAGTAGTAACCGGCGCAAGGTCGATCCTGACGGGATTGCCAAGGCGGATCTGGTACTTGTCCCTCTTGAGGATGGCGATCGTACTGAGGCATTGCGTCGTATAGGTAAGAGAGTGGTCACCATTGACCTGAATCCCATGAGCCGGACCGCACTCTTTTCACACATTACTATTGTCGATAATATTGTGCGCGCACTCCCACTAATGGTCGAGTTCGCTCGTGAGCTAAAGGACTCCACAAAAGATGAACTAACAGCAATGATATCCGCGTTTGATAATTCACAGAATCTACGTGAGGCGATTACACTGATTCTCACTCATCTTCAAGAACAATCACTGACCATCGCTGAGGCTCTGACGAAGGGCTCTCTTACAACAGGAGGTCAATAACTATGCATGTGGTAATAATGGGTGCAGGAGCCATCGGTAGTCTCTATGGTGGCCTACTCAGTCTCTCTGGCATTGATGTCACCCTTGTTGGACGACCTCCTCACGTGAGTCGTATTCGTTCTTCAGGTCTTGTCATATCAGGTGTGCTGGGTGATCATACTGCACATCCTAAGGCAATTGATGATCCTACGAATATAGACCATGCTGATTTCGTGTTCATCACAACCAAGTCGTACGACACGGTTGCAGCCGCGCGGGCGGTCCGCCATCTTGTCGATAATGGTGCTGCGCTCGTCGTGTTGCAAAATGGTCTTGGTACCGAAAGACTGGTAGAGCAGGATCTTGGTACACAACGGGTGCTGCGCGCTACGACTTGCATGGGTGCGCAATTGGTTGAACCCGGACATGTTCATATCACTGGTACTGGTATCACCGAGATTGGTTCGCATCATGATGAGAACCGTGCATTAGTAGAATCAGTCGTGGCCATTATCAAGGCTGCTGGTTTCCATGCGCGAAGTTCTGAGAATATGGATGGCGTGGTGTGGACCAAGACGCTCGTCAATTGTGGAATCAATCCCGTTGGCGCACTGACCGGATTGACCAATGGGGAGATCTACCAAAATAAGATGTTACGCGGTCTTGTGATCAGTCTCATCAATGAGACCATGTCCGTAGTGGACGCACTTGGTGTGACCCTGACGACTGACGATCCTATTCGCTATACGCTTGGGACTGCAAAGGCAACTGGTGCAAATCTCAACTCAATGCTCCAAGACATTCTTGCAAGTAAACGTACAGAGATCGACTATATCACTGGTGCAGTAATTGAGATCGCTCGTGAATTGGGGATCTCTTTACCCGTGAGCGAAACAGTCTATGCGCTGGTCAAGGCACTTGAGGCCAAGAAGGTCGGTACTGCTGCTCTATCATCAGATTTCGTCTCTGTGGAAGATCTTGTTCATGTGCTAGCAGTCACCAACTAGTTCTCAGTACATCATTCCCTTAGCCATTCTGTATGAGAGTTGAGCGGCCTGTTTGGCATTACCAATTATTGCCTGCATATGACCTGCAAGTGCGATCTCAAAGTCGAGATCGGAGATTCGTTTGAGTGAGGCGACCAATTGTTTCATGCTTCCCGTTGGAAAGTCTACCCTGCCAAAACTGCCTCCTGGAAACATTGTGTCCCCAGTAAGCAGAACTCCAAGTCTTTCTTCTTGGAGGCACACACTCCCAATAGAATGGCCCGGCGTATGAAGGACCTTCAACTTGACCTCTCCAAAGTCAAGAACATCCCCTTCCTTCATGGGCATATCGATCTTGAGGGGCGGCAGGTCAACTCCAAATGAGGCACCTAATGTCAGCGTCATGTCGCCTGAGTTGATCATGTCGGCTTCTTTTTGGTGTAGGTATATGTGTGGGTCTCCATGTTGTAGTATCGATGGGACTCCTCCGATATGATCAATGTGGCTATGGGTCAGGATGATGTCGGTGATATCTTTGAAGGAACAGCCAACCTGCTGAAGTTCTCTGTCTATTTGGTCCGCATTCCTTCCAGTACCAGTATCCACGAGTATCTTGAACTCCTCGGTATCGATGAAGACGATATTGCTATCAAAGCTCATGCTGGTCCTGAAATATATTGGACCTATGATTCTCTCAAACACAGTGCTAACCCCTCAGCACCTCTATCAATCTGTCAATATCCTCGGTTGTGTTATAGAAGTGCGGCGACACTCTCAGTCTGCCGTTTCTGACAGAGCAGTGAATCTGTTTCTCGGTAAGTCGCTTCTGGATCTCTTCAACATTTGAAGGTACACACGAGACAATTGGTGACTCATGTTCGGGGCCAAACTGATAGTACTCTACTCCTATCTCGTCAAGTCGTTCTTGTAAATAGTGGGCAAGAAAGAGTGCCGCTTGTTCTCTCTTCTTATGTGGAATCTGAAGTAAGGTCTTTAGTGACTCTAGAAATCCTACATGGGCCACCAGTGCTAACGAACCCACTTGGAACTTTTGAGCATCATCGAGGAGTTCTCGTTCAGCATAGCCATATTCCGTTATGTTCTTGACACCCCACCATCCTAGAAATCGTGGTCTCATCAGTTCAAGTGCCCGTTTATTGGCATAGACGAATCCTGCTCCAATAGGCCCGATCAACCACTTGGCAGCCTGTGCCGCTGCAAAGTCCGCATCCATTTTTACAAGATCGATGTCTGCCCAACCAGCAGCCTGAATTATATCCACAACGAGTATCCCATTGACCTCGTGGACTGCATCAGCTAATGCTTTCACATCAGAGCGATATCCTGTTCCGAACTGAACAAGACTGACCGACACTATCCGTGTGTTCTCATCGATCAGATCCAGATAGGCCTCTGTGGGTACGGCACCATCCGTCGCTTTTGCCACTCTTAGATCCACATCATACCATTTACTAGCATTCTGCCAGGGGATATAGTTTGACGGGAATTCGAGGTCGCTTATCACAATATTTGATTCCTTGGGATAGTCAATGGCATGCGCTGCGGTATTGAGACCGTCTGACGTGCTTGTCACCGTCCCATAGTTCTCAATCGATCCTCCTAGGAGCTTTGCCAAGCTCTCTCTGATATTCTTGAATACCATTAGGGTTTCATCAAAGGTCCCTGTGGCTGTGACCCGTCCCTCCAGATACATCTTCATTGCCTCGACTGTCTTTGCAGGGGGGATTCCTGTGGATGCATTATTGAGATAGGTCATTTGTGAAAGAGTTGGGAAATTCTCTCTAATGAACGCATGACTGATCAGTTCGGCTGGCATGTGTGGATTCTATCGCCTCAACAAGATAAACTTTCACGAGAAGGCTGTCCCCCTAAAGTTTAAGTCTGGTGTAGTGCTCGGTCTATAGGGAGAGAGGATTGCCTAAGCTCCGAGGATTGTTTGGTCGCCTGAAAAAGAAAAAAGAGCCAGAGCGGCTCGACGAGTCCAGCTCACGTGCTAAAGAATTGTCCTCTTCTTCAATCAGTACGTCTTCTGTTCCTGACGCAGAGTCTTCCTCTGAACGTGTACCTCCACCTATGGAAACTTTTGTTGCCTCTGCCACATCTGCTACCATTGATGTCGAACGCACAACAACCCTTGCTCGAGAGGCTAAAATCGAACGTCAACGTACTGATGAGATTGTTCCCGGTCATGTATTGAAACGTGATGAGCTCGGGCGTATCCATATCAAAATCGTGTTTTATGGTCCTTCTCTCTCAGGTAAGACTACTGCTCTTCGTTGGCTTTTCGCCAATGTTCGTTCTCTCTCAAAAGGTCGGATTGTCGAGATTGCTGATGAACTCGGGCGTACCACTTTCTTTGACTTCATTCCTGTCACAGCATGCGAGAACATAGTCTTTGATGTCTTTACAGTGGCGGGACAGCGGAGGCATGCAAAGAATCGCATCACCGTGCTTCGAGGAGCCGATGGTGTCATCTTTATGGCCGATTCTCGTCCTGAAGCTATGCAGGAAAACATAGCCTCTATTCAGGAGCTACGGATCGCACTTGGCACAGACCGTGTATCAACTATGCCTATCATTGTTGCTCTCAATAAGCGAGATCTCCCTAATGCGCTTCCAGTCGACTATATGATTAAAGTGTTGGAGGTTCAAGGATACCCCACCTTTGAAACTATTGCCACACAGGGAAAGAATCTTCTCCGTATGTTTCAGCGTGTGCTTCGAGATGCGCTCATCTTTAAGGTTGGTATCTAGTGACTGAGCGGCAGTTTTCCCTTCTCCAACTCATGAATCAACTCAATGAGTTCCTCTACTGCTTCATCGACGATGCGCTTTCCTTTCTCGGGTGTGGCCGTACGCGGGTCGCCCCAGATTGCTGATTGATAGAGTTCTTCTCGATACGCACCTGAGATAATACGAAATCTGGTATCAGTACGAGCTGCCATCACAGAACTCATGTCAACAAGCTCTGGTCTGACATACATCACTTCTGAGGTTTCATCTTCAGCCGCATGGCCTTCGTAGGTCTCGAGAACTTCTTCACGAGCGGCCTTGCCCAGATCAATCCACCAGTTGACAAGGATGACCACTCTCTCTCCTTGTTGCGTGGCCCTTTGAGCAGCCAACTGGATTGCACTGACATTTCCCCCATGCCCATTGAGAACAATGAGGTACTTGAACCCGTGAGCGAAGACGCTCTCCATAATGTCCGTATACAGATCAATTATGGTGTGCGCCTTAAGAGAGAGGGTTCCCTCAAAGGTCGTAAATGTCCAACTATTTCCAATAGGAAGTGCTGGCAGAACAAGTGCATTGGTCTCCTGAGCCACCTTCTGGGCCAAATATTCTGGCATCATCGTATCTGTTCCAAGAGGCAGATGATCTCCGTGCGCTTCAAGAGAGCCGGTCACCATGACGACGACCTCTGTCTTGCTGGCTGCCATTAGAAATTTCTTATGCGTGAGCTCATTCCAAAGAGGCATGATGTCCACATATTCAGAACGTGGAATCTGGCACTTAACTGTTCGCTCATGGTACATACTCATCAATCGAAAAGGTAATTAATCCAAGTGAACGACTTCGCTCTTGCCTGTAATATCTTATCACATGTAGCCCCGTGGTGTAGCGGTCCATCATCAGCGGTTCTGGCCCGCTGGACCCAGGTTCGAGTCCTGGCGGGGCTACCATTCATTCTCCATTGTTTATTGGACTGGTGCATGATCCTCTCATGCTGACCACACGTACCAACGCTCCTGTTTTTCGCGCCTTTTCCTTATCCCTGTCTAATCGCTCTATTGACGAAATTAAAGCACTATATTATAACATTTCATCTAAGGATATTTATGATTCGTTACTAAATCATCTAGAGCATTATACCTGCTTTTCGATTTTCGGAATGGTTTCACTTTTTAGGTTGCAGTCGGTGGATTTATAGGCAAATATGCATTCCTATTCATAAGAGAGATAGACCCATATCAGCTACTCGTGATGGAGTTTCCTGTTGCTGAGTCTGCGTCCCTCCCGGCGGAGATAAACAGGATATGGGTCATCTCCCTTCCCCGCGTTCTCACATCATATCCTCTATAATTTCTGATATGAAATTTGGTCATGACAATGTTCATATTCAAGGGCTGTGGATTGCATTTGGTGAATCTAAGATATGGAGATCGTTGAGCGCGGCTGGGATGATTTCTGGGCCGAGATCTTTCGGGTCAAGCACCGCCGTTCAATACCCGGGATTCAGGAATATGACGAACTGATCGTTGACTTCTGTATCGAAACGCTTGGGCTGAAATCCGGTGACGAGATTCTTGACATTGCCTGTGGTGCAGGGGATCAGAGTATTATTTTTGCAAAGAAGGGGATGAAGGTTTCCGCTTTCGATATCGCAAGTAGCCTGATTCATGCTGCCTCTAAACGTGCAAAGGAAGAGAGTCTAGATATCGACTTTTTCACAGGTGATATGCGAGAAGTAGAATTCACTCAGCGGTTCAAAGGAATAGTTATCCTCAGTCACAGCTTTGGTTTCTTCAATCATGAAGAGAATCAACATGTTCTCAAGCGTGCATATGAGTCTCTTGTTGATGGTGGAAAGCTCCTTATCGATTTGATGAATCCGTATAACCTACCGCGGTTTCAAAAGACATGGACTAAATTAGAAGGGGGATATCTGCTTAGCGAGCCTCATGTGATTGATGCGCCATCAGGTGTGTTGCGTGGGCGACCTGCAACATTCATCGATATTGAGGATGGACGAGTCGTCTTGGCAAATGAAGATGCTCTATCAAATAATGATATCCGGCTCTATACTGCTCTCGAGATACGGACTATGCTCACTGAAACTGGCTTCAAGAATATCGAGTTTTACGGGCAGAACAAGCTACCTCGGATGCCTTATACTGCAACATCTGGTAGAATGGTAGTTGTGGCCACGAAATAAGTCCTCTGACGATAATCTTTTATGCCAACAGCCTTGTCGTCCGACAGAGCGGCCGATTGGTCTATCGGCGCCCCAACCGAGTTCTATTAGATACCTCGTGTCTTGGGGACATGCTACGATAAATCTAGGTGAAAGTAATTGGTCAAAGTCAAAGACCCCGATTCTATCCGGAAACTCATTAAATCAGATGATTATGAACACAAGCGCGTCATCTCAATAGCGGCTCATATCGATCATGGAAAGAGCACGACCGCTGACTATCTGCTTCGGCGCGCAGGACTGATGAGCGATGCAGCAGCAGGAGTGGCAGTTGCAACAGACTCAGACGATGAAGAGCAGGAGCGCGGTATCACTATCTTCACTTCAGTTGTACTGCTGAACTTCGAGATTGATGGTGAAGAATATCTCGTACAACTGTCAGACACTCCGGGACACCTCTCTTTCACAGGTGAGGTTTCACGGGCGCTTCGAGCCAGCGATGGTGTGATTCTACTGGTTGACGCCCTTGAAGGGGTCATGACCCAGACTGAGACTAACATCCGCTTGGCTGTTGGAGGCGAGGCCTGTCGTCCGGTTCTGTTCATTAACAAGGTGGATAGGCTCATCAACGAATTGAAGTTGCCTCCAAAGAAAGTGTACGAGCGAATTGACATCATTATTGCAAAGGTCAATGAGCTGATCAAGAAGGTCGCTCCAGAAGGTCTTGGTAAGGAGTGGCGAGTCAGTTTCGAGCAGGGCTCGGTTGCTATTGGTAGTGCAAAGACTGGTTGGGCCTTTACAATGAAGACCCTGCAGAAGAAGGGGATCAAGCCAACTGTTGTCTTCGAGAAGTACGCTGAGGGCGATGAGAAGTGGCTCCGAGAGAACCTACCTCTTGACGATGCATTGCTCGAGATGATTGTCTACCATCTGCCTAATCCTCGAGAGGCACAGAAACTCAAGATTCCACGGATCTGGAATGGTGATCTTGATAGTCCCGCAGGTAAGGCATTGATGAGCTGTGATCCCAATGGTCCCTTGCTAGGAATGATCACTAAGATTTACATTGACCCCAAGAGCAAGCGCCCAACACTCATTGGACGTGTCTTCTCTGGTACGCTCAAGTCTGGTCAAGAGATTCGCCTTGTCAATATGCGTCAGAACGCACGAGTACGTCGCCTTGGAGTGCAGGAGATTACAGACATTCTTGATATGGACGAGATTCCTGCTGGTAACCTCTTCTCGGTCTTTGGATTCATGTGTCCCTCAGGCGAGTCCTTTGTTGAGGCTGGTTCTGATATGCCCGGCTTTGAGGCCATTGAATATGTCAGTGAACCAGTGGTCAGCCGTAGTATACGACCTATTGACCCACAGGATATTGCAAAACTTGGTGAGGTCGTGTCGAAATGGATTATGGCCGACCCAACTGCCCGTTTTGTTCACGACAAGGAGTCAGGCGAATATCGGCTTGATGGGATAGACCCACTTCAGATTGAGATTCTGACCAAGCGAATTGATGAACAGGTCAAGATTAAGGTCTCAGAACCAATCATCGTCTATCGTGAGAAGATGTCTCAGCGTGGTGATGAGTTCCATACTAAATCTCCAAATGGTCATAACCGCATCAAGATGTATCTCGAACCTCTTGATGAGAAGACGGTGGAACTTATCCGCAAACGGAAGATCACTGCTGAACAGAACTCGCGTGAGCGGGCTCAGGTTCTGCGTGATGAGGCTGGTTGGGACGCAAAAGAGGCACGAAAGATTCTCGACATCTACGAGTCGTCAATTCTTGTTGATGCAATGAGCGGTGTTCAGAGATTTGACCGTATCTTCTCTTACGTTCAGACAGTATTCCGTGAGTTTATCGAGTCCGGTCCATTGGCGCATGAACCTGTAATGGGTATCAAGGCAGTCATCACTGATGCAACTGTCCACACAGACCCTGCTCACACAGGATACAATGAGATTGCTACCATGACCAGTGCTGGACTCAACATGGGCTTCCTGACTGGTCGCCCGGCGCTCTATGAGCCAGTTCTCAACGTGGACATCAAGACACCTACTGACACTCAGGGTGCCGTGATCAAAGTCCTGACTGCTCACCGTGGCCAGATCATCACGATCGAGACCGAGGGTGACAGTGTGACTGTGAAGGGAACCCTCCCCACTGCTGAGACGATTGGCATTGCAGACGAGTTCCGTAGCGCTACCGCTGGTCGAAGCTTCTTTGGATACCAATTCAGAGGCTTTGAGCCATTGCCGTCCTCCCTTCAGGAAGAGAAGATCCTTGAGATCCGCAAGCGCAAGGGCATGCCTGATGAGATGCCTAATCTTGGTTCTTGGCAGCGCTGGATCTACAAACGAAACTAATCGGAATTTGGAGTGGCGCTCAGGCGTCACTCAACTCCTCTCTTTTTTCTGCTCATGTCAAAGTGTTTTTTATTTAGTAGGGCACCAGTTGTTTGATGCAAGATGTCGCTTGATACAGTAGAACTTCTCACCCGTCTTATTGCCATTGATACTGTGAGTAATCTTCCTGAGAACAAGAGGCCCACTAAGGAATGCCCCACTTTCATTCTCTCCGTTCTCGATGCTCTTGGGTTTAAGACTCAACTGTTAGAGTCTGAGGGTGTCTATACCGCCTTTGCAAAGCGTGGCACTGGTAAGTTCAAGATCCTCTTCCTTGCCCATTTCGATGTGGTGCCACCGGGTGATGGCTGGCAGTCTGATCCGTTCACACTGCGTCTTGACGGGGATCGTGCCTATGGACGAGGCACCTGTGATGATAAGGGGAATGTTGTTGTCCTGTTGCATCTTGCAGAACAAGTGGCCGCCACGAATCCGGATTGTACGGTCATGATCGCCGCCACCGGTGACGAAGAAGTAGGTGGCCGCCATGGGGCAGCGTTCTTACGTAAGCAGTTGGAGGAATGGGATCTCCTTCCTGATTATGTGGTAATTGCTGATGGTATTCATCAGCAGGTCATCCATCGGCGACGAAACGCCCTTCCCGCCTTTGTGAGGGCCAAGCGTCAACTTGAGAGGATTCATGGTACCATTGAGACCATCCGTTTTGAGACCGAGATCTTTGGAACGGAGTCGCGTCACTCTGCATACATCCGGCTCGGTGTGGATCGCCACTGCATGCTTGCGGCCTCCAAGTATCTTGACCTGCATCCTGAGGTACTTGTTGCAGGATTGCGTGGTAGCTTTGTCAAGTCCAATGTCATTCCCGATTGGGTCGAACTTGATATAGTCCATCCTGACGCATCGGCTGCTGAGACCGAATATGATGCCACGCTCACGTACCTCATGCGCTCTCTTCTGGCACTCACCCGTGTTCCTTTTCCAACAAGGCCATCAGACAAAGGAACGACCATCTGTCCCAATCTGCTCTCCGAGAAGGATGGGGTCTGGGAGTTGTATTGCGACATCCGTGCCATGACAAATGATGGCGGCTCGATACGTGAGGCATTCAAGTCAGTTCTCAATGGATGGGATCTGCTGGAGTCAATTACAGTCAGCAATGGCGTGGGCTATGTGGACTGTGATGTTGATTCTAATCTTGTCCGTTCTGCGAAGTTGGCTCTCGAAAAGGTTGGAATTCCCGTTCGCCTCGTTGAAGGTTTCGGGGCATCAGATTCTAGATACTTTGCCGATCCGCGGATTCAGCTCTTCGACTTTGGTCCTGATGGCAACAACCTGCATGGGCCAAATGAATGGGTTTCGATCAGCTCGATTCGGCTGACTGCCGACTTTTTCCTCGAACTGATCAAGACATTACTTGGATAGGTCACCTATTCTATACTGGCGACATTCCTACCTTTATCTTGAGGTCGTCAATCTCCCATTCCTTGACGTATTTGAAGGGCTTCCACTTTGGTCTGGCCTTCGGGCCCACAAGATTGACGCTCTTGGCTCGGGTTTCTGTGGCAAGATAGTCTTTGTTCATCTCTGTCAATTCAAGCGAATCTTGGTCGGAGAACTTGATAGTGATCTCGATATTCTGTTCAACACTCAGGTCAAGTTCTTTACGCATGACCTGTACTCTCCGCGTGATATCCCGGACGAGTCCTTCCGCTTCGAGTTCTTTTGTTCTGGTCACGTCTACAAAGACACGGCCTATCCTGCTCTCAGCGGAGCTAAGATGATCAGGGAGTGTTTCTTCGAACTCAAGGTCTCCGGGCTGAAGCTCTATTGTTTCGCCGTCGACCTCAACTGTTGCCTTGCCCTTCTCCAGCTTAGTTCTTAGTTCTGCTGCGTCAGCCTTTTGCAATACTGCAACAAGTGCCTTCATCTTGCCCTTCACTCTGGGGCCAAGGGCCTTGAAGTTGGGCTTGATTGTCAGACTGGCATACCCATCCATCACATCACTATCGACTATCTCGAAGGCACGAGTGTTTAAGTCGTTGAGGAGGATATGTTTCAGGCTCTCCGCACGTTTAGCTACCTCTGGTGATGCAGGAACTAACATGACCTTTGCCACAGGATGCCGTAGCTTGACCCCCTTCTTGTTGCGTGCATTGCTTGCAGCGCTTCGCAACTCCTCAAGCACATCGAATGTTGCCTCAAGTTCTGTGTCAAGGAGCTTCTTATCGACCTCCGGCATGTCGGTCATGTTGATCGACTCTGGAAGATCGTCCCGATATGATGCGAGGAAGTCAAGATGCAACTTTTCACACAGGAATGGTGTGAAGACATTGAGGCAGCGTAGGAGTGTCTGTAGAGTGTAGTACATGACATCATATGCCATGATCTTACGTGGGTTCTCGCTCTCTAGCCAGACACGTTTTTTGACAAGCGGAAGATAGATTCTGCTCAAGTCCTCGTTCATGAACTCGAGCAGGGCTCGGCTTGCATGATGATACAGGTATGATCCCATCTGTTCATGGAATCTCTTAACAACACTCTGTACCCGTGACAATAGCCATCTGTCCTCGATGTCCGCCTTGGCAAGATTCTTGCGCATTCGTTTTTCATCATACTTGAAATCATCAAGGGACATGTATGTGTCTGCAAACATCACAACGTTCCAGAGGATATCGAGATTCCTTCTTGTGAGTTCGATCTCTTTTGGACTATAGTTCGTTCTTGTCCACGGGGCCGATCGGCTTAGCATATATATTCTGAATGGGTCGGCTCCGATACTTTTGAAGGCATCCTCCGCCCATACAACATTTCCTTTGGACTTGCTCATCTTGCCGCCATCCTCGTCAAGGACGTGGCCCTGACTGACACATGCTTTGAATGGCGCCTTGTTATGCATGACTACAGATGTATAGAGTAGACTGTAAAACCATCCTCTGGACTGGTCCACCGCCTCAGTGATGAAATCGTATGGGAATAATTCCTTGAAGAGTTCAGGCTGTCGCAGATAGTCTACAGAGGCACTGTGTGCCATTCCCGAATCAAGCCAGCAGTCCAAGACAAACGGTTCTCGTTTCATCTCCGCCCCACATTTCTCACACTTGATAACGACACGATCCACCCATGGTCTATGCATCTCAAAGTCTTTTGGAAATTCTGTGGCCAACTCCTTCAGTTCGTCACGTGATCCGACGACTATCTCGTGACCACAATCAGGGCAGACCCAAACGGGGAGTGGTGATCCCCAGACACGAGAGCGCGATATGCACCAGTCATCGGCATTGGCAAGCCAGTCACCGAATCGCCCGCTTCCGGCCCATTCTGGGGTCCAATCGATATCTTTGTTCTTCTCGACAAGACGTTCACGTACTCCCTTCATCTTGAGGAACCACTGTGATTTGTCAGCCAGATAGATGAGCGGAGTATCGCAGCGCCAACAGTGTGGATATTCGTGGACGATCGTCTCTTGATGGACTAACAGTCCCTTCTCTTCAAGCATCTTTGGAACGTCTGCATTGACATCAAACACGTATTTGCCCTCGAACATAGGAACTTCTTCAGTGAAGATACCTCTATTCGTTACCGGGCATAATACAGGCACATCGTATTCCTTCCCCATCTCAAAGTCTTCAGGACCAAAACCTGGGGCAGTATGAACGAGGCCTGTACCATCTTCAATTGTGACATGTTTTCCTGTGACTACTGCATGCATAAACTTCTCATCATGCTCTTGGTGCCACGGGACCTCATCCTTGAAGGGATGTTCGTACTTCCAACCAAGCATCTTTGTACCCTTGAGTTTCTTGACCTCTTTGTAGTCCGTAATTCCTGCCTTTGTCATCACCGTCTGGACAAGATCCTCTACTAACCACCAATACTCATCTCCGACCTGTACTTCGACATAGGTGTAGTCTGGATGGACTGAGACCATCTCGTTAGATAGGAGTGTAAATGGTGTTGTCGTCCAGATGACAAGGTATTCGTCTTCACGATCTACTAGTTTGAACTTGACATAGATAGATGGATCTTCTTTGGTCTTATATCCTTGAGAGACCTCATGAGAGGATAGCGCCGTGACACACCGTGGGCAGGTTGGTGTGACTCGATAGCCTCGACTCAATAGGCCCTTCTCATTCGCCAATTTTAGGAAGTGCCATACATGCTCGATATAGTCATCTCTTCGAGTCTGATATGCCGTGGGATAGTCGAGCCATAACCCCAATCTTATGGAGTCATTCACCCACCTTTCGAGATAAAAGTCCACAAGATTTTTGCATTTCTTCACAAAGAGGTCCAGCCCTATTGTTGCCTCGATTTCACCCTTGTCCGCAATGCCTTCCTTGCGTTCGACCTCAAGTTCAACTGGTAGCCCTTGCATATCCCAGCCGCCACGACGCCATACATTGAATCCGCGCATGGTCATGTATCTGATCTGGGCGTCTTTCATGGCACGTCCGCGGGCGTGTCCTACATGCATGAACCCATTTGTTGTGGGTGGCCCCTCTAAGAAATTCCATCGTGGTCCGTTCTCTCTGAACTTAACGGTCTTTGTGTAGATGTCCTTCTTCTTCCAATAGTCGAGTACTTCTTGTTCGACAGACTGTGGTTGATACCTCTTTGCCAGTGGACTCATTATAGAAACCTCTTACTCTCCTTGCTAAATTGATAATAATTAGTTAGCCCCTTCTTTTGGGCACTTGGTGAGACTATCTTCTCTGACAGAGTATTTTGATTATTGTGGGGTCTCGTGAATTTCGTGATCCATCCTGTCTCACCTTTGGTCTCGGTCATGCGAAATATTCACTCTCTTAAAAGCATTAGGCTAGACCTAATTAACCGATTCCGTCGTTCGGTGAAGACTTAATTGTGATGTAGTGCTAGTTCAGAGATAGGTGAAACTCGATGAGCGCATTGGAAGAGAGACCTCTGGACAAGTTGTTTGATATTGTTCTTCAAGTCCTATGGCAAGATCTACTTGCTGTGTGGCGTATAATTCATGCCAAGATGGCCTCTGAGGGTGTAGAGGTCATTCGAACCGCATATGAGGGTGCACGGCAGCGATTGCTCGAAAAAGTCCTCGAAAATTATGTTGAGGTCCGATGGGGTATGAGCCTCTGTCCGCTCTGTAATGATGACAATATTGAGAAAAATGGTATCTCTTATGTCAATCCTTCCGGTGACGGATTGGAGTTCAATCAGTGTCTCAACTGCCGAATCGGTATTCTCTATCGTCTTGTTGCTGCGAACGCTACTATGGACACTTACACGGTAGGTCTCGGGCAGCCTGGTCAATTTAATGGAATGAGCTTCTATTGGAGTGCGGTGGTACCAAAAGAACTGGAGCCGTTCTGGCCCCTCTATGAAGTGATCAAAGATGGGCAATGGCTTGGAACACTGTCCATTGATGGAGAGATGAATGTCCGCATGCTCAAATTTGAGGATATGAAGGATGGAGTCGATCGTGGGGCCTCTGACCCGTGGACCGATTCTATACCTGATGATGTGCGGGCCGCTGTCAACGAGTTTATTGAGGTGGCGCGCCCTCAGATCGAGGTCGCACAGGTTCTTCTCAAATAACCCTGGTGCTCAACGTGTCATATGAGAAGCTCGTCCGGGATCTCATCCCGGACATTATTCGATCCAATGGGGATACGCCAATTGTTCGCATTGCCCAGTCCAGTGAAGCCGACTCTCTTTTGCGGGAAAAGTTGGTAGAAGAGGCTGTTGAGTTTCGATCATCTGGAGATCTTGTGGAGATAGCCGATGTTCTTGAGGTGATCTATGCCATATTGGAGCAACGTGGTGTTGACCTTAAAGCGATTGAACAGCTCCGACTGAAGAAGAGAGAAGAACGTGGAGGCTTCGAACGCCTATTTGTCTTAACAATGGATGGGACGCAGTCTTAATTTCATACTCTGAAACATCGGACAAAGGTTATATGTGATTGGCAGTGCCTATCGACTGAATACCACTCTTTTCAGTGGTGGCACCATAGATGGTTTCGGAGTGTTAAACTATGGAAATTAAAGAGATTAAACTTGATCCCGTTCCGGCTGAACCTGTCACACATACTACGGGTGGGAAGCCGATCTCACGCTATCACGTTGAACTTCATACTCCTCATAAGTTGCCTTACACTACTCAGTCAATATGTCCTGACTGTCTCATGATTGATGATGTTGTACATGTGATTGATGCTGAAGTGTATGAGGAAGACGGGAAAGTAATGTACCGAAAGACTTGTGAGAAGCATGGTGAGTTTGTTGATGTTTACTGGGGCGATGCCGACATGTGGCGCAGAGCCCAAAAGTATTGGTACAAGACTGTTGGACTTGATAATCCCCGTACCGAGACAGTGAACGGCTGTCCTAATGATTGCGGTCAATGCCCCGAGCACAAGTCGCATACCGCACTGGCATTGATGGATATTACAAACCGTTGTAATCTGCGTTGTCCAATCTGTTTTGCTCATGCCGCAGAATCAGGAAAGGTCTATGAACCAACTCCTGAAGAAGTAATTGAGATGATGAGGAATCTGCGGAGCAATCTCCCGGTTCCTGCTCCCGCTTTGCAATTTGCTGGTGGTGAGCCTACGGTGAGCAAATACTTGCCACAATACATCCGCTGGGCCAAAGAGATTGGCTTTAGACACGTTCAGATCGCAAGTAATGCCATTCGGCTTGCAAAGAGCCTCGATTATGCTAAGGAACTCAAAGAGGCTGGCCTCTCTACAGTCTATATGCAGTTCGATGGTGTGACTCCTGAGCCATACATTACCGCACGAGGTTCTAACCTGTTTCCAATCAAGCAGAAAGCAATTGAGAACTGTCGGCAGGCTGGACTTGATTCTATTGTTCTTGTCCCAACAGTTGTTCGTGGTGTAAATGACGATCAACTTGGAAAGATCATCGAGTTCGCAATCGAGAATGCTGATGTAGTTCGCTCTGTCAACTTCCAGCCAGTCAGTATCACTGGGCGGATTGACTATTCTGCGCGCAAAGAGATGCGAATCACAATTCCTGACTGTATCCATCTGATTGAGGAACAGACCAATGGCGCGATTCCATCGACCGCCTGGTACCCAGTGCCTGCGATGATGCCAGTCGGACGGGCGATAGGACTTATGAAAGGTTCTCCACAGCTCGA
Organism: Candidatus Thorarchaeota archaeon; assembly: GCA_021498125.1. Lineage (NCBI taxonomy): Archaea > Promethearchaeati > Candidatus Thorarchaeota > Candidatus Thorarchaeota archaeon. The sequence continues at coordinate 469,276 of JAIZWL010000001.1, forward strand.
ACTCAGCTCACACTTTGCTTGTGGGATGGCTACTTTCATCTGGCTCAACGAGGATGGTACCTATGAACCGATCACGAACCTTATAGAGGTCGATAAATTCCTCAATCTCATGATCGAGATCGCTAATCTTTTCGCAGATGAGAAGAAGGGTGCAAGTACACGTGCCAAGGCAAAGCTTGCTGCTGGAGTCCGACATATCAAGCGCAAGGGTCTCATCAAAGACCTCTTGAACGCATTTCTCTCACGTGGGGACTATGACTCACTTGCGAAGTTCATGAAACGAGTGATCATGGTCGGAATGATGCACTTCCAAGATCCTTACAATCTTGATCTTGAACGTGTACAGCACTGTGATATTAACTACTCTGTCCCAGATGGTAGAATCATTCCGTTCTGCACAATGAATACAATTCACAGGTCCAAGGTCGAGGCGAAGTTTGCTATTCCTATTGAAGAGTGGCGGGCTCGTCACAGACCATCGCCTGTGGAAGAAGATAGTCTCACGAAACCCTTCACTGCAGAATGAATCTAGATGTGGTCCCCAACAATCATTGGGGACTCCCCTCCTCTTTTTTCACAGAACCAACGGTTCTATAATTGTTTATTTTTCAAAAAGGCTGTCTTTTTTTGGAATATTACGAGCTGCGCTATCCTTAAGTAGGATTGAAGCTATTAATATATGACATAATGGCGGGTGCGTGGGCTAGTTTTTCGTTACATGCCCTCAATTACGAAACTCCCCCCTCCTACCACGATTACCCACGTTCCCGCCACCTTTCCATCTGTTTCTTAATCTGTTCATGCCTCTTTGTCCTGAGTGGTATTCTTAATTAGTCGCCACGACTAAACTCCTTGCGAGTTGAATTGCGATGAGACATCGAACTGAGATCAAAGTTGTTCAGGTGGATGCGTACACGGATCGGCCCTTCGGCGGAAATCCTGCTGTAGTGGTCTTGGATGCAGACAAGCTCCGTGACCGTGATATTGAAGCGATAGCACGTGAGATCATCACTGGACAGACCCTTTTTATACACAACTCCAAAGTGGCCGATTTCAAGTTCCAGTATATGACTCCCACTGGTGAGATGTCCTTCTCTGGCCACCTTACCGTAGCGGGGTTTTCCGCATTGGCGTATGAAGGACTCATCGATATAGTCCAAGACGTGAATATGTTTACGGTCGAGACGCTGGCCGGAGTGCTTGAGGTTGAAGTTGTCAAAAATGAATCCTCTATGCTCCACGAAGTGCAGATCACTCATCCCACCCCTCAATTCATGGAGACCTATGATCCGAAGGAGATTGCGGAGGCACTGGGTCTCTCTCTAGCAGATATTATGTCCCCACATCCGGTACAGACGGTGAACACCGGGACCCCCCAGCTCATGGTTCCAGTCAGTACCCTTCGTGCGCTTGAACGTATTCATCCTGACTGGGAGCGTCTTAACGAGTTACAGGCAGGTTCTGATTGGGTCTCGATTCAAGTGTTTACCCGCGAGACTCTGGAACCAACCTCTGATGTACATGTGCGTCACTTTGCACCGTTCTTGGGGATAAACGAAGATCCTGTCACAGGCTCGGGTGCTGGCAGTATGGGTGCGTACATGATCAAATACGGGATGTTTGATGTCACTATCCCCGTCACAAGTATAGTGATCGAGCAGGGCCATTTCATGGATCGCCCCGGGAAGATATTCGTTGAAGTAGTGGGCGACTCGCATGAGATCACTCAGGTGAAAGTGAGCGGTACTGGAGTTCCTGTATTGCATGGCACTATGACCTTTTGAAGAACCACTATTATCACGCACATCTTGCGTCAGCCGTTTGTGTAGTGAATGTCTGCTCAGAAGATATATTCTAGGCCGAAAGTCTAATAATCTGGCACCTAGAGGCTGCGGTGTATATCGTGAAAGAGGTCTTAGTGTGACAGAATTCAAGGCTCTGATGAAAAAAGAGATTGCTGAGGTAAACAAAGCATTAGAGGAGTATTTGCAACTGCTGATGGAGCGTGCACGCGCGCTTAGTCCTGTGCATGAACTCTATTACGGAAATCTTCGCGAATATCTCATACGAGGTGGGAAGCGTCTGCGCCCCATCTTAGTCGTGTCCGCATTCAAGGCTATCCGTGAAGAGGTCGATCTAAAATACCTCTATCGCGCGTCCTGTTCTGTGGAAATGTTGCACAACGGATCTCTGCTACACGATGACCTCATTGATCACGATGAGATTCGTAGAGGTGGTCCGACATTTCACGCCCTCTATCGTGAGTGGTTCAAGAAGCATGCTGTTGATGACGAGACCAAGGCTGCGGATTTTGGAATGGCCATGGCAGTTCTTGGTGGCGATTCACTGCTCAACTTTGGTGGAATGATCATCAGTGCCTCCGAGTTGCCCCCCAATCTTGGATATCCCTGCCTCTCCCTGTATCAACAGGCCTACCAAGAGCTTGCTGATGGGGTGCTTCTTGAGATGAATATGGTCAACGATGAAAGTGTGACTGCTGAGCTCTATCTTGAGATGACCCGTTTAAAGACCGCAGTCTTGATGGAAAAGTCACTACTGATCGGGGCTACACTGGCACGCGGAACCGATTCGCAAAAGGATGCTCTCTCTAAATTTGGTATTCGCGTAGGACAGGCCTTCCAAGCGCAGGATGATATTCTTGGCTCCTTTGGTGATGAAGCAGTGACAGGAAAATCCACTGAGGGTGATATCCGTGAGGGCAAGAAGACCCTTCTTGTTATTGAGGCCTACCGGCTTGCTGATGCCTCACAACGGAAGACCCTTGACTCTCTTCTTGGGAAGACTGACATCACAGAGGAAGAAGTGAATCAGGTCCGTGACATATTCCGTGAAACCGGGGCTCTCGATTCCACTCACAAAATGATGGAAGAGTTATTGGCCGAGGGTCAAGATGCTCTGCAGACCACTGAACCAGCACTCAATTCCACATATCGAGATTTTCTGTTGGATCTGTCTAATTTCTTGGTCCATAGATCCTACTAATGTTCTATTGCCCCCGACTCGATCAGGCGAAGGCTCACAAGCAAAAGATTCTCGCCCTTTGAGCTGAGAATCAGCTCCATTGGTTTCTTCAGGGTCGGGGCCTGTTTCTTCAGATAATCCAAAAAGTCGTTCCTCGATTGTGTCAGTGCCCGCCTCATCTCCGAAACATGTTTTTTCATGCGTTCTTCCATTCGGGGATTTCGAGGTTGTCCCGGGAAGAGCTTGTTCTCGATAGTATGAAGGATGTCACTGGCAATGATATGCGACTCGCTTACGACAAATCCTCTTGGACGTGCCGGAGTTGGTCTTGCCTCCTGTTCGGTCGCAATACGGATCCGTCTAGGTCTTAGTGTATCTTCGATATCATCCTCGACTACCAGCTTCTTCCATGCCTTTGATCCCAAAAGACTTAGGGGTGCAATATACCCTTTCGCCTGCATATTTTTTAAAAATTTGTTGAATTGTTCTTGCGATAGTAGTGAGTGTGGCGCTGACATCATGAGGTATTTGTGATAGAGGGTTTCCTCGAACTCGACAATTGCCCATCCAAAAGATCTCAATATATCGCGTTCTATCTCTTCATCTCCCATTCCCAGATCGATCGTGTCTACCATCTCTTCACACCTTTATCAATCGCCTAATAATATCGAAAATTTGCTTATCAATTTTGGCAGAATTGAATTATCGTCAAACCGCTCGATAAATGGACGCTCGCTGTCTGTTTTGGCCATCTGTCAACCGATTATACTCCGTCTGGTCTAGTATAGTAGTTCTTGGGCCTAATGCCGTTTAAAAAAGAGGATTTGGAGGAGGAAACCGTCCGATACCCCCTCCAAGAAGCGATTGATTATTCTCGCTTTTTAATCACAATGCCGACAATTACTACCACGACAATACCAATTCCTGCGGTAAGAAGTACTATAGTAGTAGTGTCTAATGGAATGGCAATGCCAGTTGGTGAAGTCGTATCCACTGGACCAACTGTAATTGTACGTTCTGATAATGTGAACGTATTTCCTGCGATGTCAGTCATCTCTATGTGGAATGTCACATTAGTGGGTTCGGTATACGGCCCTAGAGTAAACTCGTACCAGTTGAAATTCTTCTCCATTTTGGTCTTGGTAACGCCGTTTCCATCATCATAATAGATCCAGCCATTGTATATCTGCCGCCGGGATGCAGAATCTATCATCCACATTATGGTCGCAGAATATCCTGAAGATCTCTCTTTGATGGACCATGTGACATTATCAATGGCAGCTCTACGTTTTAGCAGAACTGGCATTAGGTATGCCGTTGTGTTAAATGACTGAATATTGAGCCAATAACTGACAAAGCCCTCCGAGTCTACCGAGGCGTCCCGTGACCCCGTACTTGTGCCTTCTGCTGGTACAGAGATCACAAGATTGGCCTTATCGATTGTCAACGAGCTAATAGCATATACACTCGTGTTGACAGAGATTGGATAACTATGGTTGTTACCGACGGTGATATCGAAGGGAATGGACTCGTTCGGGTCAGCCACTGTCGGAATATCTACTGACAGATCAATCCCGAGAGTCAGCTGAGCCGTTGCGTTACAAATAAGTTTCAAGGCTCGTGCGGGATTCCAGCTATCAAGAGCAATCTGGGCGTCATTCAAGTACATCTGGGAGAGGCCTATCTTTGCTCCGTTTGACACAAGTGCCTCTATTTTGGCATTCGCATCTGCTAGGGCTTGTTTAGCCTCGGCTGTAAGATTGAGGAATCTATCCACCCAGACCCTCTGACCATAGATGAGATTATTATCGCGATCCAGAATCACAACTCGTTTGTTGAGGGCTGCATCGACAATATCCGAATCATTGATGCGCCCATTAGGCCCGGTGGGGTTCCGGACGAACACTGCATTAAGCATCTGTCCCACATAGAGAGCACTATGTCCGTCACTGGCGCCTAAGTAGCGTCTATACAATCCATCTTCTCCTGCCCCATAGAAAAAGCCCATGTTGTCGACCTCTATTGCATCAAACCCGTATGTATCAAACGCCTCATACACCGGTGCATAGCTTGGATCAATAGTTGGATGGCAGAATGTGGCAAACGCTCCTTGGGCATGGATTCCATCGATAGCCTCCTGCTGGTCCAGTGTAAAGATATTGCTCTTGAGTGGGAATCCCGTCGTATGTTTCACCGAAGAGAGTTCGGCCCCTGGTATCTGTTTGATATCGATTCCGTATTTCTCAACCAGTTTTCGCGCAGCCAGTCCTCCAGTCATTCCCCCTATAGGTGCAGGCTTGTTATAGGAGTGGTCGGTCAAGACCATAAAATCAAGGCCTTTATTCAATCCGGCCTCTACCATCTCTTCGACAGTATTGTGTCCGTCACTGTGTGTGGTATGATCGTGATAGAGTCCAACAAACGTTTGATACTCGCTTGCATTGACGGCAGGCCCATCTCCGACAATAATTGTGGCAATCTCTGGGACATTAGCTGTCCTTGGATTATTTCCCGCTAGCCAGTCAATGACATTGAGACTGAACTGAAAATGATCTTGTCCATGTCCTGATGCTCCTTTTCTATACATAAGAAATGGTGCAGGAGTGGCAACTGCAACAACCCGTCCAGAACCACTTTTGGCAGAAGCCACAATTGGTTTACTATCCAGAGTGGCGATAGGTTCAGCTGAACCTGTGAGCGTTAATGAGCACGACCACAGTTGATCTGCATCGACCATAAGGGATGAGACACCATGGGTTATATTGTGGGTGGCCAGATCAGTTGTGGAACCTCTCAGCTGCTCACTGTTGAATGAGATCCCATATGTCTGAGCGATGGGGTTTAATCGATCTGATGTGAATTTCCAGCCGTTTCCTGTGTCCACACCCACGATTAGTAGGCCTCCCCCATTATTGACAAAAGTATGAACTGCGTCTATCTCGTTCTGAGTGAGATCCTTCATGGGGAAGAATAATACAAGAATGTCATAATTGTTCAAAATTCCCGAATCAAGTGCTTGGTCAAAATTGGTTGATGAATTATATCCGTTGACTCCGAGCATCCAGCTGAATATTGATGCATTGCCGGGGGCCCATAGTGCGCTACCATTGGCCTCATGGCTCTCATCAAATAATATTTTGGCTGATGTGAAGTCTGCAACGGTCGACATATCCTTCTCAGGACTCGAAGAATATGTCTGTGGCCTTACAAATGACAAAGGTATTGGTATGATTATCATGAGAATTAGTGTTAGTGCAATCACATTGGTCGTGCGAGTCGTCATACTCACCGATTCGGTTATCTGTATTCAGTTAAAATAAGGCTTACTAGTAAAATTAAGATGCATTATACTACCCAAATGCAATATGTGATGTTATATAAAAAGAAAAGAGAGAAGCAGACCATTCACTGGTCTACTTCTATTTTAAATTACTTCTTCTTTAGGACAGCAACGACAATGATCACAACAATGACCACACCTACCGCACCAAGAACAAGAGTCATGTCCAAGGGTGCTGGGGCTGGTGCTGGGGGATTCATTGCATAATCAATGCCAAAGTCGATGGCCTGCTTGACAAAGACATCTCCGTTAAGAGCGACGTCCTTGTACTCCCATGAGCACATCGGCTGGTAGTCGCCATATGGTGATGCACCGGAAACTATGATGACGCCATCGCCATTATCGCCCGCCTTGATTTCAAGGGTTGCAGCAACGAATGCGCCCTTGTCACCATCTTCGTGAGCGTATGGATAGGTCAGGTCATGGTCAGCGATGGTTGCACTAGCACCATAATAGAGAAGAGGATATACGTTTGCAATCGAGCCTGTTTCTAAGTCGATAGGCTTGGTGTTCTCTGCGGGGGTTGAGCTGTTGCTTCCGTATAGGAGGGTTGGACCATGCATGAGGACCTTTGTTGTACCGGCCACAATGTCCGCCACGAAGGGGTCATTGCTCGTGCCATTTGCAACTGGACGATAGCCAGCACCACAATTGGAGTATGCATCCTCAATGGATGTCGGTTCACCATATACGTGAGAACCAACTGCTTCAAGGATCTGGGTCATGTTGTCGTTGATATATGCTCCACTGTAGTCGGAATCGTAGCCGACCCATAGGAACTTACCACCTGCATTGAACCAGTTAGCGATAGCAGTGACTTCCGACGCGAGATAGCCATTTGTATCTCCATAGATGGAGCCAAGGACTAAGCCTACCGCATCTGAAAGGATTGTGTTATTTATTCCTCCATAAGCCCATACAACCTCATAACCCAAGGCGGTGAGGTTGTTCGCCAACTGCAGATCGGTCGTGTTCCAGAGCTTGGAACTGTACTGACCGTGAGAGTAGTCGAAGACGATCTTCTTCGCACTCGTCTGTGCAGCAACCGGCGTTGGACCTACGAAAAGAGGTAAGAGCATAGCAGCCATAATCAAGACGGCAAATACTCTTCTAGCTTTTATTGTAGAGTTCATGTCTTCTGCGTCCTCCGGTTTTATATGTGGAAAGAGGATAAGACAATTTGTCATTATTGCATGATAAAACCTTTTCGAGAGAGGCGCAAACTCCTCCTTTTCATTTGTATTTATCGTTAATTATCTTCCTGCCAATCATACCGCCTGTTCTTGTCGAAGACGTGACGCTTTCAGAATGCTTGCACTGAATTTTCCTAATTTTGGATAACCTTAATTACCTCGCTTGGTTCCATAAGTTAGACACGATAATAGGCCATCTACCTCAGATGGGACCTGCGGCCTAAATAGAGCAAGAGGCGTTTGGAATGAGTGAATTCGAATCTGCGCGAAACACGAAGACAATACTCATTGCTGTAGTTGTAATTGTGGTCATAGTTGGTAGCGGTATTGCCGGATTTCTGCTGCTCAATCCGGGTACCACCACTACCACTGGCACGACAACAACAGAAGAGGGTAACACACTTACTATTCTCACACGTCATGATGTTGCGATTCATGGTGTTTTTGAAAATGCGTTCTTAGCATCTGACTATGCAAAGAATCTCAGTATCACCGATGTCAAATGGAAGACTCCCTCTGGAGAATTTTGGGACGACCTGATCAATGCTAACCAGGTCGATGTCTGTTGGGGTGGTGGACCTACGCTCTTTGATCAACTCATGCGTGATGATCTCCTTCTCCCACTTACCAGCACCAGAATGGCGGCTGCGGCTGCGCGAGTCAATGATACACTTGCAGGCGCAAACATGAAACGGATTAACGGTGACAGTGATCTCGTCTGGATTGCTGCGGCAATCTCCTCCTTTGGTTTTACCGTTAATCACCAATTTTTGGACGATTACAGTCTTCCAGTTCCTCACAAGTGGACTGATCTGGCCAATGCAACCTATGGGAGCCTTTTGCCCACAATCCCGACAATTGCAATGGGCAATGCACCTGATACCACCTCCAATACAAGGATCTATGAGATCATCACTCAGGGTCTTGGATGGGAGACAGGTTGGGCTAATATTGCTCGGATGGCTGGGAGTGCCAAGATCTTCCTCGGTTCAGTCGAGACCCAGACTGCTGCTGAGACTGGCCAAGTTGGTATCTCGATGTCAATTGACTTCTACGGTTACGTCACTCAGACAAAGAATCCTGATTGTGAGTACATCTTGCCAGAAGGCCAGACCATTGTGAATGGTGATCCCATTGCAATTGCGAAGACCACTCCGCATCAGGCGATGGCTGAGGCATTTGTTGATTGGGTACTCACTCCTGAAGCACAGGCTCTCTGGCTTAATCCGAACATCATGAGGATGCCTGTGATGCGAGAGACCTTTGATACTGCACTTGCGAAGAGTACTGAGGGCTATGCAAAGATGTATGCTACTTTCAACAATACGGTCAAGACAACTGGAATTGAATTCAACGATACACTCTCCCTATCAATCAACTCAGCCTTCATACACTACTTTGAGTCGGTATTTACAGACGCTCATACTGAGCTAGTGACCTGCTGGAGTGCCATTGTCAATGCATTCAAAGACGGTCATATCAATGCCTCTCAGCTCGAGTACTATGCAAATCTTATGGGCGCACCTGTGACTGTCAAAGATCCGAAGACAAATCAGGACGAGGCCTTTACCATCGCCTATGCAACTGCTATCAATCACGATATGATCTATGATGCGACCTTCAAATCTGAGATACAATCTCGATGGACTGCGGCCGCTAAGGCACAGTATATTGATGTGTATAATCAGATTCAGGCTCTGTTGCCATAGATCCTCTAACAATCAGTGAGGAATTGCTATGACTACAGCCGAGACACAGCAAAGTGAACCTGAACTTATCCCGGCCCGACTCCAGGATGACATCAAATACGCACTGTTGGGATTTCCACGGCGTATTGTATCTCTCTTTAAGCGTCTTGGGCGGGCAATAACAAGTGGCATTAAGAAGACTGCCTCTGGCATCACGGAGTTCTTCAGGCATCCTGCAGACTCTATCCGTGCTGCTGGTAGCAAGATGCGTCGAGAGCTTGACATGCTCTCTACAGTTCAGCTGATTGCTGTGCTCGGCGTCTTCTCTCTTTTTCTGCTTGCCCCACTGATCAGTGTGGTATACACGTCCTTTATCGATACATCAACTGGCGCCTTTACACTGGAACATTTTACCCGGCTCTTTACTGATACTAACTTTTGGCCATGGCAGTATAATCCTGATACTGGCGAGTGGATAACCTATACTGACACTCGTACAGTCCTCTTTGCAGGTGATCTCTTAGTCATCCAAGGATGGGACTATGGTGCTGTCATCAACTCGATCTATGTGGCCATCGTGGTCACAATGTTCTCGGTCATTTTGGGCGTCTTCTTTGCATTTATCATTGCTCGATATGATTTTCCGGGCAAGTCTATTGTCCGTACCGTTCTTATCTTCCCCATTCTAGCCACCCCATTTATTGGAGCAATTGGCATCAAGCGTTTTCTTGGGGCGCGTGGCTTTTTCAATAATCTATTTTATACAACATTACATTGGATGCCATTTAGAGTAGAACTTCATGGTCTTGCTGCGATCATATTTATCCAGTCCCTGTCGTTCTTCTCACTGGTCTACCTTAATGCCTACTCCTCCTTCATGAGCATCGATCCCTCACTTGAGGAGCAGGCCGAGAATCTCGGTGCCACTGGTTTCAAGCTCTTCAGAAGTGTCACGCTTCCTCTGGCCATGCCGGGGATACAGGCTGGTGCCATTCTGACATTTATTCTGAGTATCGAGGACCTTGGTACCCCCATTGTCTATTATGATGATCTACAGGCTCAGAAGACCCTCGCCTATCAAGTCTTCTCGAGCATTGCAACTCAATCCGGCAGCATTGATCCAAAGGGTCCAGCAGTTGGACTGATCCTTCTTGTGTTTGCACTCATTGGTTTCCTTGTCATCCGTAAATACGCCTCTCTTCGTTCATACGAGTCAGGCTCTAAGGGTGGCCAGTGGAATCCCCGGACCCGCCGACTCTCCCTTCCTGCTACAATTCTGCTCTATGCTGTCTTGATTCCCTCCCTGTTTCTTGCATTGATCCCACAGATTAGCGTCATTATTCTGTCATTTGCACATCACTGGTCTACAGATGCCATATTACCCGAAGCATGGACGTTAGACAATTATTCCGTGTTGTGGGCATATGAGGATGTGGCTCAGTCGATCAATCTGACGTTGCTATATGGTGCAATTGCTACTGTGATCATTGTGTTATTGGGGACGAGTGCCGCGTATTTGATTGCACGACGGGATCTACCTGGAAAAACGGCGCTCGATTTGCTCGTGACCTCCCCCATTGCGCTGCCAGGGATTGTCATTGCAACTGGATACTTCACATTGTTTTACAACACGCCATTCTTCCCACCAGGGGGGCCCGCCTTCCTCATTACGATGTCCTATACGGTGAGGAAGTTTCCATTTACGGTACGGGCTGCGTATGCAGGTCTCTTGTCCACTCCAGTAGTCTTGGAAGAGGCCTCCATGAATCTTGGCGCAAGCAAGAATCAGACCTTTGCTAAGATCACGTTGCCGCTCATTGGGGTCAGCGTACTGGCAGGCTCATTGCTCTCATTTGTCTATTCGGTGAGTGAGGTGAGTACGAGTCTTATTCTAGGCAGCGTAGGGCATGATCAAGCCCCTATGACATTCTGGACGAATGAGGTGTTGAACGCTACGGGACAGTACGGCGGCTACTTTAATGCCGCGTGTCTTGGTGTATTAATGATGGTGCTACAGATGATAGTTATCACGCTCACGAACAAGATTCTGGGCTCTAGGTCTTCGGCCATAACAGGCATATGAGGTGACAAAATGGTAGAGATTAGACTTGAAAATCTACGAAAGACTTTCGGAGAAATCGTTGCCACGGATCAGGTGAACATGACCCTTCATGAGGGCGAGCTCTCCACGCTCCTTGGTCCCTCGGGCTGTGGGAAGACAACACTTCTGCGACTCATTGCGGGATTCTATCAACCCGACTCGGGTAGGATCTACTTTGATGATCGGGACGTGACCAATCTTCCACCACATAAACGAAATACGGGAATGTGTTTTCAGAACTATGCTCTCTGGCCTCATATGACCGTGTACGAGAATGTGGCCTATGGTCTTCGTCTCAAGCGTATCAATGGGATGAAATATACCAAGGATGCAATTGCTCGTCGTGTTAATGAGGCATTGGAACTTGTCCGTTTGGGTGGACTCGGTGAGCGCCATATTCATCAGCTCTCTGGTGGACAGCAGCAGCGTGTTGCTCTTGCGCGTGCTCTGGTTATAGAGCCTGATGTCTTGCTCCTCGATGAGCCACTCTCAAATCTTGATGCCAAGCTTCGTGTGGAGATGCGTGAGGAGATTATTCGAATTCAGAAAGAACTCTCAATCACAACCGTCTATGTGACTCATGACCAACAAGAGGCTCTAAGTATCTCTGATAAAGTGGCGGTCATAGATCATGGTTATGTCCAACAATTCGGAACTCCACGTGAGATCTATCAGAATCCTCAGACAATATTTGTCGCCGACTTTATTGGCCGATGTACGTTCATTAACGGTGTTGTAAAATCTGTTGATGACTATATTCAGGTGCAAATCCCGAATGACCAGATGATCGCCGGAAAGGCTACGATAGATGGTTATCCCTTTGAAACTGGTGAGACCGTAAAGTGTGCAATGCGACCAGAGTCGCTTCATCTTGAGCGTACAGATCCACGCGATAATGAGATTGCAGGCACTGTGACCCGGACAATTTATGTTGGTAGTGCTACCGAGGTCTACTTCGAGGTTGGAGGTATTCACGCACAAGCTCTACTTGGGCCCACAGCCCCTGTAAAGGCTGGTGATCCCATAACCCTGTATGCTCCACGGCCAGAGGTCATGGTCCTACCAACTGGTGGTGTTGAAGCACTGCGGAAGGTTCCAGGGCATCCGTTGTTCACGGCGCCCTCCCCCTCTACAGCTTCTTCGAATGTCTAATATTGACTGCAACGCCCCTCTGGAATCTCAGCATCTCTTGCCCATTCAAGACAGCGCGACCTACTGCAATGAGGTTTCCGTCCGGATCCTGCACAATGACCTCTTCCCCTGCACGTAATTCTGAATCCGCCTCGATCACAAACTTAGCAAGTGCAGACTTGCCCGCTATGATGAACTCGACGGCATCGGAGTGCATCTTTACTTGATATCTGGTAGGGAGCCTCATTCTCTCAAGTAACAGTCCTCCTGCAACAGTGGGTGCAAGGAGTCCTGTAGTGGGGACCATCGTGAATAGCACTTCTTCTCCCCGTTTGACATAGCGAATCTTCCCAGTCCCTTTCGAGACCTCAATACGTATGTTCTCAGGAAGAAGTGATGAATCGACATTCCATTGGAATGCCATTACAGCTCTCAGTTTTCTTTTTGTCCATAGTTCCACATGTTTGTCTTCAGTGGCAATTTCTTCAATGATGGCTGATGCGCTGTCCAAGATCTGGACTGGAAGTGATTTTTTTACGATCTCGGAGAGCCGATTGGTCGGTGTGGTTCGATTGAACCAGAAGACTTCCTTTACCTTCAACTCGTGAATGAACTCTTCGACTCTCTGTTCTACAATCGCCATCGTATCCGCATCAATTCGTTGAGGGAAGATCGTCTGCTGGACCGGGTGGATGTGTTCTAGCTCCCACGGGACAATCCCAAATGGGGTCACAAAGGCAAGCAATGCTCTTTCCGAGGAAGTTTTTCGGATTGCATCAACAATGGTCGGTGTGGTTTCTGCGAAAGGTCTGTCTGCTATGTGAGGGATTAATACCAGAGATCTCGTCTTTTTGTATGGGTATGATTTGATCATGCGCATGTGAAATCTGTAGAACGGGACGGTGCGTACGGTTTCAGGGCCTGTATAGAATATCGATGCGTTGCCTCCTACCGGATGTGCCTGTTCGAGCAACCCTACATTGTCGAGCAGAGTGTGAAATGCCTCATACAGACTGGGATGGGCTCGTGCTCGTTCAGCCACAAGATCCAAGAGCTTGCCATCAAGTATCGCCTGTCTGACCCGGCGCATCTCAGCGGCAGTCACATAGAGATTATGCCTCATCAATGCTCTATGGCGTTCTGCGGCCTTCATCTGCTTGAGATCGTCTGCTGTTGTACTACTGCATACAGGGCAATCACATGGCAACTCCCGCAACTGATGCAGATGTACTGTCCCTGTGGTCAGCATCATTCTATCATCTTCTGCGAATTTTGCGTACGATGCAGAGTCAAAGAAGTCGGAACCCAATGCGGCTGCGAGTGCGAGAAACATCGGATGTCCGCAACCAAAGAGATGGACTGGTCGATCCGGTGGAAGATACCTCTTTGCTGCAAGAGCCGCCCTGACGACATCCGCATAGCGGTACTGTTCCATCATGGGCACGACACCACCTATTGGATGAACGTCAAAGTCAAGATCGGCGAGAATCTGTGACGAATGTTCTCTCAGGTCCGGATAGATGCCTCCCTGCACAGTACCTGCTAGGTACATCTCTCCTTTTTCGGCTACTGAGATCTTTGCCCGCTCTAATGAAACCTCCACATCTCTCTCGACTTGTTCGCGTCCAGCATCGGGTGATGAGAACACATCGAGGATGGTTCCGATATCCGATCCAATGTCTCTCTGAAACCGAACGATCTCAAGGGGGTCGATCTCTCCCTCTGGTAAGTCGTGAAAGTACATCTGGAACGTTCCTGAGTCGGTCATTATGGGGCCTTCAAAATCAAGGAGGGTATGAATTCCCTCCGATTCGGCAACACTTCGAAATCGTTTCTGTCGGTTGATAATGTACGAGTTTGTTATGACCATCTGAAACTGGAACTCCTCGACCAGCTCCCTGGGGCGAATCTCCGACTTGCCCGGATGTACCACTGGCATGAGCAATGGTGTTGTCACAGTACCATGTCTTGTCTTGAACATCCCAATGCGGCTGAGTCCATCTTTCGCTCGTATCTCGAAATTATTCATTGGTCACTCCTCGCAGGGCTCGTAAAATCGGCTCTAAACAATTTCAACCATTCCATATCGAACACCTTAAGATAGTATGCATCTTGGAGTAGGTGATGACTTCTCAGACTGCACTACTCGTACAACTTCGCCGATCATTCGACCCCAATCTGTTGGATGAGTTCACGGCCCTAGCAGAGAGTGCAGGATATACAGTACTTGATACCTTTGACATCATCGGATATCCCTCTACAAGGTACGCGATCTCCTCCGGGAAGGTTGAAGAAATCAAGACGTGGCTTGAGATTAACGAGCCAGATGTTGTGTTGTTCTCACCTTTTCTCAAGTCCAGTCAGATGTATCGCCTCATGGAGACCTGGGATGTCGAGGTACGTGACCGTACACAGATCATTCTAGAGATCTTTGATCGACAGGCTCGAACGCTCCAAGCAAAGCTCCAGATTGATGAGGCGCGCCTTCAGTATGAACTTCCATTCATCAGGCATCAGTTACGAATGCGTCTTCAAAAAGAACATACTGGCGCCCGTCCCGTCGGTGAGCAGATCGGAGCCGGAGAGGATCTACTCAACCTTCGTGTCATGGAGATCAGGCGCAGGATTGCTAATATTCGTGCCAAACTAGAGAAGATATCCCAAGCTCAGGAACTCAAGAGAAAGCGACGTTCCGCTGAGGGATTTCTGGAAGTGGCCCTTGCAGGTTATACCAATGCTGGTAAGAGTACACTCCATCGTGCTCTGACCGGTTCCACAGTAGAGGTGGCGGACCAACTGTTCACCACACTGAGCACTAAGGCTGCGACAATGACCGCATTAGATCGGCGTGTGATCCTCAACGACTCGGTCGGATTCATCAGCGACCTTCCCTCGTCACTTCTCAAAGCGTTCAATACCACCCTCATGGAGATTGGTGGAGCCGATGTCATCGTCGTTGTTATCGATGGGTCTGATTCACTTGATGAGATCCTTCGCAAGACCAATACCTGTCTTGATACATTCCGCGAGATCGGGGTCAATGGGATTCCGATGATTGCCGCATTGAACAAAATCGATCGCATTGACAATTCAGAGCTGCCCGCTCGCATTGATGCGGTCTCGGAACTTGTAGGCGAGGTTGTTCCGATCTCCGCTAAGACCGGGGAGAACTTGGACGCACTGCTTGATGCTGTTGAGATGCATCTTCCTCAACTCTCGCGATATTCTCTTAGTCTCCCCTATGGTGACGAGAGCATGTCGCTTCTCTCGTGGATTCATGATAACGGTCTTGTGTATTCGGAAAAATACGAGGAAGACACTATCAAGATAGAGGCTGATCTACCAGAGGATGCTGCTCAACGTCTTTTCAAGACGCTCCCTGTTGGTTCTCTTCATCGACTCGAGTGACCATTGCGTTGTACGTGGTGATTTATCAGGCAATCATATTCTGCCCGGCATGGTGGTCGTTTCAATGATTGCGATGGAACTGAAACCCGTAGAAGAGATCCTTCAGATGTTAGAAGGTTACCAGAAGATAGTTCTCTTTGGTGATAGTGGCTGTGCCCAGATGTGTGATGTGGGCGGCTATCTTCAACTCGAAGACATGGATGATCTTTTGACCTCACATGGGAAGACAGTCCTTGGTTACGTCTTTGTGGAGGGTGGAATGTGTGACGGTCACGCACTACGCCGCACAATCGCTGACAAAATGGATATGCTTGAAGATGCTGATGTGTTCCTTATTCAAGCCTGTGGAGTTGGAGCGCAAATGGTCACAGAGATGATCCCGTCAAAGGAGGCCTTTCCAGCCACGAATTCGGAGTTTTTAGGATCCACTCCTGAACGGTTCCACCATTATGAGCGATGCTCCATGTGCGGGGACTGTGTGCTTCATCTCACAGGAGGTATATGTCCGATCACGCGATGTGCAAAGGGGTTGCTGAACGGACCGTGTGGTGGTTCCATGAACGGAAAGTGTGCAGTCAATCCCGACCAAGACTGCGCCTGGCAATTGATCTATGACCGTCTGAAAGCACTCGGAAAGTTATCCAATATTCGTAAGATGTGGGGTCTGCGCGATTGGAGTCTGACTCATCGACCTCGGAAGATTGAGCATGTAGAAACTATGGTCTGACCTGCAACAAGTGAGTCTACTGATGACAGACTGAATCATCTCTATCGGTTAATTCTGTAGTATTTGATGAAGTATGAACTATATTCTTTGGCCGATTTTCAATTGACTTGCTCATTTGCCCATGGTTGGAATCAAAACAGATATAGGCTAACATCAATCGGCCAAGGTAGTCAACAGATGTAGACAGAGAGGTGTAAACACTCACTAAATTACAGAGATTACTTGAAAATGGCGAATTTGTTGTAACTTCTGAAGTCGGGCCTCCTCATGGTTCTGACAGCAGTCTTTTGACAACAAAAATAAATCAATTGAAAAAACACTGCGATGCCATTAACATCACTGACAATGTTCGTGGAATTCCCTCCATGGATAGCATGGTCTGTTCACATTTTGTGCTTCAGTCTGGCGCTGAGCCGGTCATGCAAGTTTCGGCACGAGATCGGAATCGCATTCTTTTGCAAAGTTCTCTATATGGTGCGTATGCATTAGGAATCAGAAACGTGCTCTTCATCACAGGGGATCACCCTCGACATGGGACACATCCTCATGCAAAGGTGGTCTTCGACTTTGATTCGATTCAGGCCCTTCAGATTGCCCGAGGCCTCATGGATGGGACCGATCTTGCAGGCCAAGAGCTTGAGGGCGTTCCGGAATTCTTTCTTGGAGCGACCTTCAATCCCTATGCTGACCCGCTGGAACTTCAGGTCTGGCGTGTTGAGAAGAAACGCGACTCTGGCGCGAAGTTCTTTCAGACACAGGCCATCTATGATCTCTCCCGCTTTGAGGAGTTTATGAACGGAGTACGTCGTCTTGATGTTCATGTCTTGGCGGGGGTCATCCCTCTAAAAGGTCCCAAAATGGCTCGATTCATGAACAATAGGATTCCCGGTATCGTGGTTCCCGAAGAGATTATTACCCGTCTTGAACGAGCAGGAACTGGTCTGACCGGAAATGAAAAACAGGAGGCCGTCAGAAACGAGGGACTCCTGATTGCTCTTGAGACCATCGAGGCGCTACGTACGATCGATGGGGTCAGTGGAATCCACATTATGGCCGTGGGTTGGGAAGACAAGGTTTCCGATCTCGTTGAGCGGGCCGGATTATTCCCGCGTCCTGAATGATGAGGTGATAGCGTGTTCATATTCAAGAAGGAACAGCAGGTAGTTGATATTGATGGCATTCGTCTTGGTGGACAGCCCGGAGAGAACCCAACAGTTCTGGTTGGGGGTCTCTTCTTCAAGGGGCAACCTATTGTGGAGGACATGAAGGAGGGCAGGTTCAATACTGCCTTGGCACAAGAGTGGATCGATATGGCTCACCTGATGGTCGAAACGACTGGCCATCCTATGATCATTCAAGCCTACGGTCGAACCCCCACTGCCATGGAGCGCCATCTGTCTTGGGTCGCTGATAATTTCGAAGGCCCCTTCATGTTCGAGTCCACAAGTGCAAAGGCCCGTGTCCGTGGTATCGAGTACTGTGATGAAGCAGGCCTTGCGGATCGGGCGATCTATAATTCTATCAATCTCTCAATGAAGGAACAAGAGAAAGAGTTGCTCAGTCAGAGCAATATCAACGCGGCCGTAGTTCTAGGCTGGTCGCCACGGGCCACATCACTGCCAGATCGAATGGAGACCGTCAAGAGTATGGTGTCTGAGGCTGAGGCCCTTGGCATTGAGAGAATGTTGGTGGACCCGGCCACACTTCCAGTGGGCGCAGGGTATGGTCTTGAGTATCGTACAACTCTTGCGATCAAGTCCGAGCTAGGTCTGCCTACCTGTCTTGGACCGCATAACGCTCCATCCGCATGGAGGTTTCTCAAGCAGGAGGGCTTTAATGACGAGAGCCCTCATCTTGCCTCTATTGTGGCGGCGACTGTGGCTGCGCAGATTCTGGCCACAGATGCGATCATGTATGGTTCCATGGTTCGGACAAGAGAGGTATTCACGGCAGTGGCCCTGATCGGAAATGCTCTGGCCTCTGCAGCTGCTGAGGCAAGTCATGCTCTGGGTAAAGAGCTCGAACTCTTCGAACCGAAAACAGAAGAATAGGAGGCTATAGCTTGAGTGAATCTGATGGTCGTAAGTGGCCTCCCGCTCCCGGTGACTACGAGATTGGAAACCCCTCTGATTCAGTCGCCATATGCACCTTGGGGAAAAAGTTTGACGTGCCTACTGAATACGCAATTATAGGCACATGCAAGACCGAGAATATTGGAATTGAACGTGTGCTTATCAATGTCATATCCAATCCACACATTCGCTATTTCATTCTGGCTGGCCCTGAGATTCCCGGTCATAGAACTGGGACTTCTCTTCGAAGTCTTCACAAGAATGGGGTTGATCCATCTACACGGAAGATCATCGAGGCTGAGGGGGCTATTCCATATATTGAAAATATTCCAATAGAGGCGGTTGAACGTTTCAGGTCACAGGTTGAGCTTATCGACATGATGAACGTATCCGATCCCACACGGATTGCAGAGATCGCTTCGCAGCTTCATGAGAAAGATGTTGAGCCGTTCTTTGAAGACCCCTTCTGGATCGAGTTCACCCATGATACGCGGAGTTCCGGCCCACGAATATCAAGTGGGGATATCTTTGTTCTCCCGGAATATGGTCTTGCGCTAGACCCTGCTACTTCAGAACTTGGAGGAGGCGCAACTTCGGCAGTGGTCTCTCTGCCTCCGAATCATGTGATTATTGAGATCTTGTCCGATGAGTCTGGGACTATTTTGCTTGGAAAGGAGGTACAATGATGTTTGCGTTTGAGAAAGAACAGGTCGTCTATACTATTGGTGATGTCCGAATTGGGGGATCTCCTGGAGAGAACCCGACAGTCCTTGCGGGGTCGATATTCTACGAAGGCGATAAGATCGTTGAAGATGCCGTTCATGGAGTCTTTGATCGTAAGACCGCGGAGAGCCTCATAAATAGACAGGACGAGCTAGCTGAGATCACTGGTAATCCTACGATTGTTCAGGTGGTCGCCTCAAGTTCTGAGGCGCTTCTCAAGTATCTCGAATTTGTCGCTGATGTCACCGATGCGCCGATCATCATTGATTCCACAACAGCCGAGGTGCGGGTTGCAGGTCTCAGATATTCTGAGGAGATTGGCCTATTAGACAATGTGATCTATAACTCGTTAAACATCTCAGCCACTGCTGATGAACTGGAGGCATTATCAGAAGTGACCCCGGACTCGGCTATTGTCTTGGCATTCAATCCACAGGACACATCAATTGCTGGCAGGCGAAAGGTGCTTGATGAGGGTGGGCTCGATCTTGAACGTGGTCTGTTACCTATTGTCGAAGACCTAGGTATCTCCAAGCCACTTCTTGATACAGCAACCACTGCCATTGGCTCGGGCGCAGGATCGTCTATTGGTTTCATCTTTGTTGCAAAGGCTACCTATGGGCTTCCTACTGGGTCTGGTGTTCATAATGCTCCGGTCTCATGGCCTTGGCTTCGCGAGTATAAGAAACAAGACAAGGCTGCGTACAAGACCTGTGATGTTTCCTCCAGTCTTCTTGTTCTCATGATGGGTGCAGACTATGTTCTCTATGGACCAATCAAGAATGCGGACTTGGTCTTTCCAGTAGTCGCTATGGGCAATGTATTCATGGGGGAATTTGCAAATACTGAATTAGGGATCGAGCCCTCTGAGAACCACCCCTTCAGCCGGCTAGTGTAGATCTCTGGAGACAAAGAGTGTGACCTTCCGTATCGTGAGACCCAAGAGCATGAGTATCTCCTCTCTTCGTCGGGGGCCGTTCTATACGGTTGCCTCTGTCGAATTGGGGAATACGACGACCAAATGCATCATAGTTTCGACCAATCTTAAGACAGGTGAGATGTTTGAGATTGCCAAAGAGGTGCGTCTGACCAAGACCGTTCGTCCTCCGCGGGATGATGAGTCTGTCTTTGGTAGCACTCTCGTGGGGATCGACTTGACCCGCGAATCGGTGGCTGAGCTGGTGCGTGATGTTCTTCTTGCTGCTGTCGGGAAGGTCCATCTAGACATAAACGAGGACATCCATTTTGTTGTGCGATCTACAGGTGTGACGGCAGGCTTCGCACACCCTGAGGATGTGGGTGAGATGGTGAAAGCCTTGGCCGAGGGCTGCCTTGCTGCAGGAATCCCACCTCGAAAGATGACGGCCTCGATCTCTCCTGCAAATCTTCCTCCGGGCATTCGTCAATACACATGGCTAAAGAAGGTCTACTTTGATGGTGCCGTTGCAGGATCTCTTCCGCCCTCAAACACTGAGATAGTGGCCAATGAGATGGAGGGCGAGCTTGTCACAGCCGGTCTAAAGGGTGCTGCAAAGTCTACAACAATTGACTTTCGGAATCCTGTGATGACGCTTGATTTTGGAACGACTCTTGCAGGACGTATCACTGACAATGGAAGTCCCTATGCTAAGACCGTCGGTTCTTTTGCCGGTCTGGGCGGAGCGATCCCCGATGCTATTATTCGTGGGACCGATCTTGTAGATGCCAAGATGGGCAGTGTGATCGAGGTCAAACTCCCAAAACGCTATCGCCTATTGGATATTGCAGATCATTGGTTAGACGTACTCGACAAGATAATTCGAGTGGCCCACGTTCCGGATGGGGTCTCCCGTTATGGTACAGTCCCAGTCAATACACGCGCCGCCGCGGAATCCGGTGTCGCCTTGATCGGTGTGGATGCTGGAACGAACGGTTCAGGACTTGAACAACTACGACGCCTTGGTCAGGAGATATACGAGACCGAAGGTCTCCCTATGCTTATCTCAGTGATTGACCATGTCCAATCCAATATTGTTCAGCGTCTTGTGGCGATTGCGGAGTCTGAGGGCCTGATCTTTCCAGAGACCTCTCTCGGTCTCACCGGGCGTGCAATAACTTCAGGCGCAAAACCGCGAATCATTGCGAATGCGCTCCATCTCGACAATGGAGAATTATGGACGGCCTCTCACGATCTTCTCTTTGCAGAGGATGGGCTTGCTATGGGTGCTGGCGTGGCAGCAAGGTGTATGAACTCTCTAGGCACCCCCCGGAATCCGATGGGTGGCAGGCGTGGGGAGGGTTGTGTCATGGCATCACGGATGAAACTGCAACGAAGAGATCAACAATCCGATGAGCATTGACTGCTTCGTAGTCTTTAACTAGCATTGCCTTGTCGTCCTGTTGAGGCCACTCTAATGCTTGTCATTCCGATCAAGACCCGAATCATTCAACCAGATGACGATTTTATCGATGTTCTTCTTGAAGGTCTATCGAAGACCGGATACGAGATCGAAGATGGTGATATCCTTGGTGTTGCCGAGACCCCTCTTGGAACCACTGAGGGTCAGATCGTCCGACTTGAGGACGTTGAGGTTTCCCCCAAGGCCCGAGAACTTGCAGAGAAATACGATATTGTTCCAGAAGTGGCCGAGCTGGTCGTTCGAGAGGCCGATGAGATCCTTGGTGGGGTCTCTCATATCATGCTCACCATCAAAGACAATACCCTGATGGCTAATGCAGGTGTTGACAAGTCTAACGTGCCACCCGGTTATGCCTCTCTTCTCCCCAAAGACTCACGAGCAAGTGCCGAGCGTCTACGTCAAGAGATATACTCTCGTCTTGGTAAAAAGATCGGTGTGATTGTCATCGACAGTCGCACGCAACCCTTACGACTGGGGACCATTGGAATGGCGCTGGGGGTCGCAGGTTTCAGACCAGTTGTAGATGAACGAGGGCATAAGGACCTCTTCGGGAATGTATTGCGTGTGACACGTCGTGCAGTTGCTGATAATCTGGCATCTGCGTGTACGGCTGTCATGGGGGAGTCAAGCGAGTCAATACCCGCAGCCCTCATCAAAGATCCTCCCGCAGAAATGGTGGATGCGTCCTTCTCCTCATCTGAGATGTGGATCAGTCCTGATGAATGTCTATATATGGCGATCTTTGACCAGTGGCGCCCGCACAAGAAATAGCTATTTAAGACGGCCTCCTCCTCTCTCTCTTGTGTCTATCTCTGTTACCATTTGAAAAGACAAAAAAGGGACATTAACCGCATTTGCAATACTTCTGTGGAGATGTACAAATGAATGAGAAAACGGTTCTCCTCGACGTGATGACCGCTGGCGCCTCAGGTGATATGTTTCTCTCGGCTCTCATTGATCTACTCGATGATGATAATGCCTTGGTCCCTGTTGCAGCAAGCCTGCTCATCTACGATCCTACTATCCGCGTGCATGTCGATAAAGTCGAGGATGGCCGGACAATAAAGATCACTCATGATCAAGGGCTCAGGCTCTCTCCCGAATCTCTCAGAGAGATCATTACTGGAGTCTCTGAAGAGCTGGAACTCTCTAAGCAATCTACCACTTTTGCACTGAAGGCCCTTCAGGAGATCATGGAGGCCGAATCACGGGCTCATGACATGCCCGTTGAAAAATTACATCTTCATGAAACCGGTTCAGTCGATACAGTTCTGGACATTGTAGGAACTGCATATCTTCTCGAAAAGGCCGGACTGATGAGTAAGACTCGCTTTCTCTCTACCCCTGTTGCTGTTGGAAGCGGTACGATTCAGATCGAGCATGGTGAGATGGAAGTGCCTGTTCCTGCTGTTGCTGAGCTTCTTGTATCTCATGAAGTGCCATTCATCACTGGAGATGCAAAGACAGAGGTTCTTACTCCAACAGGTGCGGCAATCTTGGTCTCATTAGTAAATGAGTTTGTGGACTCGACTGATGGGTTCGATGTTATCCGCTCCGGTGTTGGTTACGGATCACGTGACTTGGGAGAGGTCCCAAATAGAATGAGAATTCTTGTTGGAACCCCACAGACCATTCCTCCTGTTTTTACCGCAGAGACCCCCACAGAATCTACGCCAATCAAGACCCAGACACCGCATACACAAGCTGCGCAACCACACTCACACCCCCCCTCAGAGGCTATCGTCATGCAGCAAGGTTGGGACACAGATAATGTGATTGTTATTGAGGCCAATGTGGACGATGTTGATGGTGAAGCCATCGGTACGATCTTTGATGCCCTGTTGAAAGAGGGCAATGCCTATGATGTCGTCATGATTCCGGCCTATGGTAAAAAGAATCGCCCATGTTATGTTGTCAAGGTCATTACAACCGAAGAAAATCTTACGAAAGTCGCCGAGATAATGGTCCGTCATCTAGGAACACTGGGTGTTCGGTATACCAATTGGAGCCGATTAAAAGCATCTCGTGAGGTCATAGTCTGCCGCTTGGAGGTGGACGATAAGGAATACATGGTGCGGGTCAAGATCTCGCGTGGACCAAATGGTGAAATCATCAATATCAAGCCGGAGGCCGATGACTTGGTTAAGGTTTCTGCTGAGACTGGTATCCCTGTTCGTGAGATCAAACCTCGTATTGCTCTCCAAGCCTATGCGGTCACGGAATGATTCGTACTCATTACCATTGACTGCTCTCCACTATGGTATTCAGATATTGAAATGGGATCAGATTCTCGAAAGCACGGCGGCACAATAGCGCGTATGCACCATGATCGTAGTGCACATTCTGATCCACCAATTCGAGAGCTCTTACACGTTGTTCCGGAATCTTCGAGTCGGAATGTACAAGTATGTATCGGACGCTCTGTCCAGCGTGAAGTTCTCTACCTGCTTTTTTCAGTTGACGGGCGGCAAGTGCAGCTCGCGAAGTAGTACGGTATTCGTCAGGATCACGTGTTAATCGTGCATGTAAGATGAGGTCTCGATAGTCTACATCTCCCTCATACAATCTTTGAATATACTCTTTACATACTGCCTGTGCCTCTGGTATCAATCCGATGAACTCCGACTTGTCAGCCGCCAGCGCCAGTATCTTGATTATCTCCTGTTGGCAATCACTCACATATGCGCATGTGTCCCGTCTTCGGGTCTCGATCCCCCGTGTCTTTATCGAGCCATTAAGGAAGACTCCATAGTACCTGTTAAGTGGCGCAATTGTTGGATGCAAGCGGGATGAGGGAATCACCAGCCACCTGTAAAATCCCTTGAGCGACATCTCAATTCCCACCTCCTCAGTAACCCGTCTGCAAAATTTTTGGACTAATTCATAATCTATACCACGAGGTGATCTTACCCAGAGCGAATCAACAATTCCGTGAATCGCCTCAAGGCCCATCTCTTCTCCTATCTCACGAGTCCTTAGCAGTGTCTCTCTGGCGAAGGCTGTGACTGCGGTGTGGGCTTCGACTCTTCCAAATCTGGCGTTCTTGAAGCCGAGATACCCAAAGCATGATACCAAGACGCCTTTCAGCGTGTTCTGCATGAGTCTATACTTTCTGGGATCATGCCCCTCTTGTATCATCTTCTTGAATCCGTTCCGTTTCTTCACGACGATCTCCAGCGCCTTGGCTACGATTCCCCTCTTTCTGTCGCAGATGCGAAATGGCAATCCCGGGATCTCTCTGCAAAACCTCTCATTGAACTCACACGATTTACGGAAACAGATCGTCTCAGGACTGATGTTGTGGTTGACCATGAGCGTTGGATACATTGATGAGAAGTCGCACTCTGCAACATTCTCGTAAATGCCCGGTGCCGGTTGGAAGATCAGTCCACCTCTGTCGATAATCCTGAGGTCGCTGACGGTCTTGAGAAACTCGGGATTCTTCTTAATCGGAGGGATCAGGATTCCCATCTTGAATGCTGTATAGTATTGTACTGCGGCGTTCACGCTTCCAATTGACATTCGAGCTGTCCTCTGTGGTGACACAAATGCAAGACGGCAGCCCTCGATGATCCCCTCAAGTCCCGTCGGTGAGTAGTAGAGGCTCTCTGCCCGATCGATGTGAATTCTCCCCTTGAACATGACCTGATTGCCGGCTCTATATACGACCTGATTATACTGCCAAAATGAGGTAGGCTCTCTCTCAAACACCTGCAATGGGGAACCATCTCGGGAAAAGACGAGCTTAAGACCATTAACCTTGGCACGGCGCGTAAGATACTGGAACAAGAACTCGTCACCACCGTCAGTGACTATAATGTCCGGATCTAACTCGTCGATGGTCTTCTGAAGTTCTTGGAGAATGCTCCGCTCATCATTGTCCTCAATGCGGATCAGTTTTCCGTTATGGTAAATATCTACTCTCTGGACTGGGTCGTTCAATTGTGGGAATATTCGGTCTGTGCGAATAACGACCTCTAACCGGATCTCGTCAAGCAGTGGGGTCTCATATTCGACAGCCTCTCGATCATCAAGACCTCTCACCTGAATGATCTGTTCTCTCTCATCGAGCTCGGCCTCTATTCGTTCAAATGGGAAGACTTCCTCCTCGATGAAAAACTGCTGGACTGGATCAATATCTGCATGGTATACTGTGGCGTGGGGGATGCGCTCAAGGTCTCTTGCCACCCGGCGAAATGCACATGGTGTTGTAAAGACGCGAATGACTTGCGTACGCTCATCGTCGTAGACGCTGACGAATTTTTGTTCGATAGCCGTTCGCGTGACCAGCGGGTGTTCTTCTATGCTTCGTGCAATGTCCTTTAGCGTTCGATCCACTTGATCGTCGATGCTCATGTATAGCGAGGGATTGAATCTCTTGTAGGCACGTCCTCTAGTCGTTCTATTCTCTTTTATCCAGAGCGTGAGACCATCATCATTGTTGCAGTCGATGCTTGCGTCCAACAACCACCCGCTGAGTCGCATCAGTCTGTCTGCCCCACCATCCTATTTTCTAGTCGAGTCAGTCGGGACTCTATATCTTTTAGTGAACGAAGGAGGTCTATCATCGCGGACACAAGAACGATCTCTGTGGTACGAGTGGGCATCATAGTTCCTGCATCTCCTCTCGATCGTGCGCTATCGAACAATTGTTCTAGTATCTCCCGTTCCTCTGGGCGTAGAGTGCGTTTGAAGTGGCTCCAACGTTGTGCCTCTATATCAATCGCTTCACGAAAGGTTCTGACGGTCCGGCCCATTCAAGACACCAACAATCAATACGGGTCAATAATGAAGCTTGAGTGTAGAGAAATCTGGTCTTTTCTATTGGTCTTTCCCCTCTCAAATGGATATACTGCGCCTAGACTGTTCCCCGAAACTACTTAGACACGGAAGTTTCATATTGGGCGTTGAACACGGAAGTTTCATATTGAGCATTCTACACACTTCACAAGACCAATTCGTTGCATCGAAGTATTGGACATGGTGCTGAGCGCTAAGACAATTCATTTGGTGGTCACAATATGGTAACTGCACTATTCAAGGTCGTTCTCATGGGCGATGGTTCTGTTGGCAAGACGAGCCTGAGGCGATCATATATGGGTGAGAACTTTCGGGCATCCTACATGATCACGATTGGCGCGGATTTTGCCGTCAAGAAGATGTCTCTGGAAGGGGGCCATGAGGTCAGCATTCAGATATGGGACTTGGCAGGTCAAGAACATTTCAAGAATGTACGATCCACATTTTACAAAGGCGCTCAGGGTGCATTGGCGGTGTACTCCACTGTTGAACGATCTTCTTTCGAGAATCTGCGAAATTGGATAAACGAGTGCTGGGGTAATGCTGGCAAGAAGATTCCTATAGTTGTGATCGGTAACAAGATTGATCTCCGAGAGCAGTTCCAAGACAATCCTGCAATGAAACAGAGTATTGTCACGACAGCAGAGGGGCAGAAATTCGCTAAAGACCTTCAGGCACGCGAGGGGGTTCATACATCCTTTCTTGAGACCTCTGCAAAGACTGGCCAGAATGTAGAGGCCGCATTTCTTGAGCTTGCAATCAAGATTCTCGAGGCTGGAGGGCTCGCATAGTCTTTTCATGGGCCTTGAACGGCGCAAAGTCTCTATTCATAAGACTTTTAGAGCCAAAAATCTGGCTCATCAAGTGAGTTTGCAGGAGTGACTATTATGGCATCAGAGGAATTATCCCTCTTTCTAAAACCAAAGATTCTACGACCACAGGCTTCTCATGGTTCAGAGATCACTCGGCGCTTTGCAATGAATCGAGTCGGTAGAATGATTGCCGCAGCAATGCAGGATCGAAGCATTCGCTTCTTTGATGTAGAAAATGGTACTGAGGTTCAGAAGATCCAGGATGATTTCCTCTGCACTTCTATTGCCTTTAGTCCACGTGGCGATATTGTAGTGACTGGTGGTGTAGATCGGCTCATCAAGATCTGGGACATCAAGACTGGTGAGCGTCTGGCAACATTGGAGGGTCATTCTTATCCGATTCTTAGTCTATCGTTCTCACCTGATGGGGATAAGTTCGTGTCAGGTAGTGGGGACACCACGCTCATGGTCTGGGATGTTGATAATCTTCAGAGCCTCCATCATCTCAAGGGTCACTCTCTGTATGTGGTCGGGTGCGAGTGGGACCCCTTGGGCAATCGCATTATCTCGGCAGGAGTTGATGGAGCGATTGGCGTCTGGGACCCGAACTCTGGTGAACAGATCGATTGGATTCAGGAACATCGTACTGCTGTGCACTCAATTCATTTCTCATCTGATGGATCTCTTCTTGCATCGGGCTCGTCCGATCTCAGTATTGTGATCTGGGACGCGACGGGAAAGTCCCTTGCCAAACAGAAAAAGCTCATGGGTCATTCGGCAGAGGTCAGGACTGTGGCCTTTAGCTCCGATTCCAAATATCTTGCATCCGGCTCCAGTGACAAAGACCTCTTCATCTGGAAACTGGACGATTATACACGTGCGGGTGAGAGTACCACATTCAGTGAGGTGGATGGTCTGGAATGGCTTCCTAACACGCACTCTTTCATAACGGCTGATGGTACTGGTGCTATAGTCCGTTGGGAAGTGAACGAGCTTGGCTCAATTCTTGCTCCCTTCAATGCGTTGCTTGCAGAGATACAATCAGACACGGATCATTCTCGTCGTGATGAACTGATTCAAAAGTATGAGGCACTCAAGTCACAATACGATCCTGAGGTCCTTCGAGATAAGCGTGTTTTCTATGCCCTATGGCAATGTCGAAAGGGTCTAGGCCTCCTGAAAGGGAAACCCCGTGGTGCATAGGCCTCTCATCATTACGGCTTCGTTGTCACCGAATCGATCATTATCTCACAGAGCTTGACAAAAGATTCCTCGACATTATGTCCAGTTAATGCACTTGACTCGACATAGATCGAGTCTATTTTCCGTGCATATTCCTCTCCCTCTTCGGCCGATACTATTCTACTGTCCTTGAGATCTATCTTGTTGGCGACGACAATGAGCGGGATCTCTCGATTGAGGCTGTCGAACGCCTCTTTCCTCCACCTGTCGAGATTTATGAAGGTCCTTCTTCGTGTGACATCATAGACCAGCAGTCCGCCTCGTGCACCACGATAAAATGATTGGCGAACCACTTCAAATCGCTGCTGACCTGCCAGATCCCAGACCTGTACTGTCACGGTTGCATCTCTGCTTGGCACATCTATTCTTTTGATAGCAAAATCACTACCAATGGTTCGTTTGTAATCAGACTCAAAGTAGTCCTCTGTGAACCTCATGGTTAATGCAGTCTTGCCCACGGCTCCATCTCCCAGCATTACCACTTTGAATCGGTACTCTGACGGCAAGTACTTCACAACCTCACACTTTCCTCTGACAATGCGCCTTAAAACCATTGTCCGCAAGTAGTGTTTATGATATTTGGGCATGCGCGCGCATGATTTAATAAGAGAATGCGCAAACTGAGATATGGTCATCAGTGAGAGATGAAGTTGCAATGAAACGCCCCGATTATGCAGCCCTTGCAGGAATACTTGAAGACATGAATCAGGAGGGCGGATATACCGCCTCAATACTTGCCAGAGACGACGGCTTGCTGATGGCATCCGCGGCAAATCCGACCACCAATCGGGAGGTCGTTGCTGCAATGTCTGGATATATTGCAGCGACAGCGGAACGAATGAGAAAAGAACTTGGTCTTGGAGAGCTTCGTGACATCTCAGTAAGATGTTCTGCTGGTAAGGCGGTGTTCCGTAAGATCTCCCCGGCAGGCAGTCAGCCACTTATACTTGCAGCAATCATGCCAAATAATGTGCGTTATCACTCGCGCGCATTAGGAAAGGCAGCGACTAAGATCCGGCGATTATTAAAATAGAGTGACAAGATTCAAGTGACACGGTGGTCAAAGAGTAATCCCCAACCTAAGGAGAATGGGCACTTGACGGACGAGGAAGATAGTATGTCTGAAGAGGAAAATGACTCGAATCTTGTAGAAATCGTCTTCTTCAAGTCTGACACATGTGCCTTTTGTTCACGTGCTGAACAGATACTACGCGAAACAATTGAGGATTTTGGTCCTGAGATGTTTAAGATCACGACATACAATATAACCCATGAGCCAGAGAGAGCTGAAGAGTTTGGAGTGTTTGCACTACCTACGATCATTATTGGGGGAATGTCCGTGACAGGAATTCCCGAACCTGAGACGATACTCAAGATGATATTAGGCTTCAAAATGGGAATGAGGAGTTGAACTGAAAATGAGTCAATACAAAATTGAACGAGTCAAGACAGGCGTCCCTGGTCTTGATGAGCTAATTGAAGGAGGCTTTCCAAAAGGTGATACTATCCTTGTGGCCGGAAAGGCTGGTACAGGAAAGAGTATCTTGGCAACACAGTTTCTATACCGTGGTGTTGTCGACTATGACGAGCCCGGTGTACTCATCACTCTGGAGGAACCGCCTCGCCTTATCAAACGAAACATGATGCGCTTTGGTATGGACCTTGAGAAGCTGGAGAAGTCTGGCAAGTTGGCTATTGTTGATCTTTCGCCTGCACGGACGACCTCTGTAAACATTGAGGAATACCCAAGTTTTGACCTGTCCGGGCTTGAAGCAATTATCATGCATCATGTGAAGCGGATCAATGCTCAACGGGTGGTCATCGATACTATCTCAATTCTGGCTTACAAGTTCAAGAGCCGCGACATCTTGCGTGAAGAAATCTTCAAGATGTGCGCGAATATAACTCGTGCGGGTTGCACGCTCTTATTGACGAGTGAGATTCCTGCACAGGATACTGGTTTCGGAGTGTTTGATATTGAAGCCTTTCTCGCGTCTGGAGTGATCGTTCTGTATAATGAAAAGATTAGTGACACTTCTCGTTCCCGATCGATTGAAGTCTTGAAGCTTAGAGGCTCTAAGCACAGTTCGCGAATCCATTCAATGCGTATCACTGACGAGGGGATTCGAGTCTGGCCGGGCGAGATCTCACCAGGCACCTAAACAATAACAAACCACTGAGGAATAATTGATGTCCGAGCATACACAAGATTCGGAAACGCCTCATCCATTAAAAGCGCATCCCATGATTGGCGACCTTGTGCAATTTGGTCAATTGACCCAAGTTTCAATAATGCTAGTTGGGCCAATTGGTTCGGGAAAGACCACCTATGCAGAGGCATACCTTGCGGAAGGTCTCGAGTTGGGGTTTCCGGCAGTCTTTGTGACGACAGATGTTTCTCCTCGTGTCATAAGAAACGATATGGCTCGGCATGGTTGGAATATTGACGAGTACGAGCGTGCAGGGCAATTCGTCTTCATTGATGGTTACTCTGAACGTATGGGTGCACCAAAGACAAGCAATGCTCGTTCTCTCACAAAGGTCGATGATATTAGCGAGCTAGGTATAGTCCTCTCTGAAGTTTTAGACAACTTGGTCGTGGCGCGAGTGGTAATCGATAGTCTGTCAACGTTGATTCTCCATTCCACCCCGGCTTCTATGCCGCGTGCTGTCCAGCGACTCAGTGGTAGAGTGACTCAGAGTTCCCATAGCATTATGTATGTACTTGAAGAGGGCGTTCATGATGAGAAGACCTATGCAACATTCTCGTATCTTGCTGATGCGGTCCTACGATTCAAGGTCGAGGATGCTCCTCCCATCCCAAAGCACTATGTCCGAATGGAACGGATGCGTGGTACTGAGACCACACGAACTTGGATGGAGTTTGTAATCGAATGAGTGTGACTACCATCACATCTATTAACAATAGGCTGTCGGGTTTGACTGCGGGATGGTCGAATTGGTATCGCAGATTCAAAGTATCTTGAGAGATATTCTCTGTGCGTCAGTTTCCCTAGATGATGGGCTCTCCGCTCTTCAAAGCATCGCACGTGATCATCCCGAGGAAGTAGAACTAGCATATGAGGTGGCTCGTGCCATTGAAGAGATCCTTCTTCGAAGGCCCTCTCTTGCCAGTACAAAGCTGACGGAATTGACAGTCCGCCTCTCATTTGATGAGCGTCGTGATCTCCCAAAGATGCTCATGCTTCTCGAGACCAGATATACCAATTCTTTCAGACGTAATGAGGCTGAGCTTCTCCCTGATGTCCAAGCAATACCAAACTTGCTAGACATATTGAGCGAGCTCTCGCAATCGATGGGTACTGCTCTTGAAATCAACCTTCGCCCACTTCTCCCCTTTCTCTCAGATGAGACCCTTCTGACCTTAGATGCGATCTATACGCGGAAACATGAGGCCTCAACACTAGTGGCTGTTCACGAGGTCCATTATTTGACCGCGCTCTTACTGGATGCAGGTATGTTCGAGTGTGCCGAGGCGCTTCTCAATCAGCTTCTGATAATCGCACGGGAGATGAATCTCTCGGACTTTGAATTCGAGCTCACTCTTGATGAGGCAGCCGTATTGACAGAGCTTGGAATGTACGATGAGTGTCGAAGACTCCTCAACCCTCAGATAGAGGCCGCAACGGCTGCTGACAACCATGAGCATCTTGCTGCGCTCATGTTGCAACTGAGCATAAATGAGACCCGTGACGACACGATCCCCTATATGACTGCACGAGCCCTTGGTGATCGTGCTATTGCGCTCTATTCTGATGCTGTTGACAAGAGTCTTCTCTCCATCGAACAATTGGGTGCCGCCTATGTCACGATCGCCTCGAACATTCTCAGCACTGGTTGGCGTGAGGGAGTCGATGAGGCCATCACCCGGTACAAGTCCGCTCTTGAGGTAGTAGAGGCCATTGAGCCGCGTACTCTCGATCAATCACTTCTTCTCTTCAAGACTCTGGCCGGAATTGGATTCGCATATGGTCTGCTGGGCGACTATGATAGTATCCATCGTGCAATTGACTATCTTAATCAGGCATCTTCGCTTCTCAATGAGACTGATGTTCGTGATCGTGATAGCCGTGTTGAGAGGGCGTGGTGCAATGCAACGATAGGGTGGATTTGTCTCACCTCTGAATCCGATGAATTCTGGGATCAAGGTACTAAGGCTCTCAAGAATGCTCTCTCTATGCGTGAAGATCTTCTCAAAGAGGATCTGGTAAACTCGCTGGATATTATCAGTTGTAAGGTTGGACTTGGGCTGTCCCTTCTAAGAACGAACGAGGCTATTGATGATACTACGTTAGCTCTATTGCGTGACGCTCTTTTACAATACATCCCCCTCTTGTTCACCGATCAACGGGCAATGGTCGAGACCTCTATAACAATCTATGACATCATGTGGATGACCCATAGGCATGAAGTGGCAATTCCCTCGCGTCTTCTGGGTCTTCTCGAAGAAGTCATGAAGATGTTGGATGTGACGCAGGTCCATGATGGCGAGACCTTTGTTGTAGGCGCAAAGATGGTCGTACCTTATCTCCAAAGATCTTGGGAGACACTTCAGAGAGTGGCTCAGGAGACGATTCAATCAGGACATCAGCTGCATGATGTTGCACATCTTCTCTCTGCTCTCTCCACATCTAAAATGAATCATGATGTGTTGAATTCGGGAATTCCTGTCGCTCTTCACAATCCTGTGACCGATGCTGTTATTGCCGCCGATCCGATATTAGCGCAATATTGGAAGGGCCAGTTTTCCTTGGCTGACGCATTGCATTCCTTCTACACAAACAAAGACTATCCGACGCTCGCCGAGAAATTATATCGTGCGGCGACCGAGTTACGCGCAGTAGACTCCGTGGAATGTGAATTTGATGAATCAGTTGAGTTCATTAAAGCAACGGCAGTAACGCTCTCGATCGTTCTGTTTCGATTCACACGTGCTCTCCAAGGGCGCTATGCTATGACTGTTAATGTCACCGATGATGACATTCTTATTGGAACCGACTTTACAGAGCCTTTCAGTTTCATGTTGACTCAAGATTGGCTTGGCCTTGTAAAAATCACGACCGCCTATCTTCAGATGGTCGAGCGCGAAGATGTGAAGACGCATCCATATCTAAATGCAGTCTTCTCTAACATCTCCCGTTCGATTCGCATGATGGATCGTGTTGCTCTTGTTGAGCGTCGCATTCTCACGTTTCTAGGGTCAGAGATGAATCAGCGTTACTATCTGCGGCGATAGTCATCATTCGCGCTGCCCCACTGGTCTGTACTCTCCCGGTCTTGCACCCCACGTTGCCCAGCCCGATGTTGCTGTTCGCAATTCCCTTGCCAGTCCAAAAGATTCTCGTACAGGTATCTCCGCTTGAACTTTGTATAAGGACCGTTCCGAGTCTATCTGAAGCACATGCCCCTTTCTCCGCGCGAGGATCGATGAGATGACCCCCACATGTTCTTCCGGTGCTGTGATCTCAAGCTGTATCCATGGCTCCATGAGAACAGGGTCTCCACTTATGACACTCTCTCTCGCAGCCTGCAAGAGCGGTTGTGTCACATCCCTCCAGGTTGTTTCTGGTTTCTCGCTATAGAGGTGCGTCTTGAGAATCCTCAGAGTGACTCGTCGCATCCTCTCCCCTGCGACCGGTCCACTACGCATAAGCGTTGTAAATGCCTCTCGGACCCATTCGAACCCGTCAATATGTGGACCGATCGTCTTAGAGTCGTCAATGAGATAGTTTCCTGCACTGGCGTCTGCAATAAGAATGTCTTTCGTGGGTGGCGCATTATCAACAGTGAGTTCAGCCCGCACAGTGAATTGACTAGTGTCCTCCGCTCCACTTGTGATCTCCGTACCATTGTGTGTCATCTGCTCTTTGAATAACACCATTGGTTCTCCTAGGCGGACTTCTATCCCCTGTCTCGCAAGCTTTTCGATAGCGATCTCAACATGAAGTTCCCCCGCCCCTGATAGAAGCATCTCGCCAGTCTCCGGATTGACTGTGAACTCCAGTGCCGGATCTGTCGCCACAAACTGCATAATTGGTTCCTTTATAGAGGACAGTTCACTTAGCCTCTTGGGTTCAATGGTATAGGTGACAACAGCCTCAGTGGGATACTGGAGGTCAGTCATTGGCCACCCCTCTTTGGACTCTGCATCGACTAAGGTGTCTCCTATGGCGACATCTTGTAGTCCGGTGAGAAAGGCAATATTTCCACAGGGAACGACAGGAAGCGCAATACGACTTCGGGACATTGTGATTCCCACCTGCAATGTCTTGTCTACATTTTCTGAACGGAGATTTCGAAGTGGCCGAGCTCTCTCAAGTCTTCCCGATAGAACACGTCCGGTGGCAACGGTTCCTGCATGTCTGTCTGGTCTGACATCCGCAATGATGATGACGCAATGCCCGTTCTTATCACAGGTCATGAGGGATTTGACGAATTGTGTGTTTTCGTGTCCTCTCCAGAATTGAGGGACTCTATATCCCTGTGCCCGAATTGGGTCGGGTGTTGTAGTCACAAGTGCATCAAGGACAACTGGGGCAAGCGGATATCTCTTCTGTAAAAGCTCCTCTTGCTCTTCATCATACGCCTTTACACAGTCCTCCAAGATCGAAACGAATGCTCGTGCAAGATCAGATGGACTCTCACTTCCACCAGCGTGGGCCTTCAGGGTTTCGAGTCCGATGCCCCATTTGTCAAGTGCAGAGCCTATAACGAGAGACCCCTTCTTGAACGAGACCTCCCATTCTTCCAGTCTATCATCATCAAGATATTTGCCCAGCATCGTGTTAAACTCGCGGACCAGTTTAGTGATCTCGTCTGCCACTTTTTTCGTTCCAAGTCGTCGTTCAGTGATCAACCGATCCACTTTATTGACAAATAGTGTTGGCCTGACAAGCTCCTGCATGGCCTGTCTTGTGACGGTCTCCGTCTGTACCATGATCCCCTCGATCACATCCACGACGATCAGTGCGCCATCAGTAAGCCGTAAGCCTCGTGTGACATGACTGGAGAAGTCAATATGTCCCGGTGTGTCGATCAGATGAACTACTATGTCTTTTCCCCTCCATTTATGGAGGAGTGTGATGTTCGAGGCCTTGATCGTGATGCCACGTTCTTGTTCAATAAGGTCATAATCAAGAAGTCTTGCTCTGGCCGCCACCTCCTCCGAGAGGAGGCCTGAGGCCGCAATCAGCGAGTCAGCAAGAGTGGTCTTACCGTGATCAATATGGGCAATAATCGTGCAATTTCTAATTCTCTCTGCTTCATCAATTAGCCCCGCAACTCGCTCATTTACGAACTTCTTGTAGAGCCTTGACAACAACTACCCAACCTTTTCATAGTCGCTCTTTGGGATCTTGGTTTCTTCTCCACAGGAAGAGCACTTCATGATGACAACCTCGTCGTCTTGGGTCACGATCTCACGAAGTGGGTGCCCGCACTTGCACACGAATCCGATCAGTCTTGCGGGGTTGCCGGCAACGAGACCATGTGCAGGAACATCTTTTGTGACCACTGAGCCACTACCGACCAGACAGTATTCCCCAAGCACGGTATCACAGACAATGGTCGCATGAGCACCTATTGAGGCACCCTTCTTGACAAGGGTCTTTGCAACTTCCCAGGTCTCGGAGAACGCTCGCGGATACATATCATTTGTAAAGGTCATGTGAGGACCACAGAATACATCATCTTCAATGGTCACTCCGTGATATACGGAGACCCCATTCTGTATCTTTACACGATCGCCGATGACGACATCTGCATCAATATAGACATCTTTTCCGATAATGCAGTTCTTGCCTATCTTCGCGCTTCCTCGAACATGGGCAAAGTGCCAGACCTTTGTCCCATCTCCGATCTGGGCTCCATCATCAACGACGGCCTTTGAGTGGATGAATATGTCGCTCATTGTTCTCAAGAAGTCTAATGACCTATTGAGAGTTAACTCTTGCTCTTTCTCTGGCGCTTCGGTTGGGTCTTTGGTGATGCCCAGAGAAGACCATTGTATTCTTTGGTCGGTGGGCACCCCACACACTTGCCCATCTCGTATCTGCTGCACTCGTAACATTTCCGCCCACATGGTGTGGTGTCATCTTTCTTGTGTGCGGGTGCGAGATCGACTGGTAAGAACTCGGGGACGAGCGGAGCATTTCCAAACCAGCTCTCAGATTTTCTGACACCCGGTTCTGTTCGCATACTGCACGTTCCTACCACTGACTCGAGGCTCCATGTGTCCTCAACGACCATCACCGCAAATAGATTGTATCTTCCAGTCACAGGGGAGAGAACGAGTAACCGCGGGCAATCTCTATATTTCTTGAGGATGCGATCCGCCACCTCACTGGACTCGGTCTCTATGCCCATGAAGAGGATCTTGATGTCCAGCTTTTCGGCGTTCACACCAGCAGTCACACGTAGAATATTCTCATTGATCATCTTGTCGAGTCGTTTACTGACGGCAACGTGTGACATTCCAAGTTTGTTCCCAATCTCGGACAAACTCTTCCTTCCATCTTTGAGAAGGATCGATATTATCTCTTTGTCTATATTGTCGATAGTCATCGGTGGGTACCCGCCCGCAGTATCAGGTTTCTTTGTGAAACTTCTTGTTGATTTGAGAATACAATACTATTTGAATTACACGGCTTTGGTTGTCTTTATACCTCTCGTGCCTTGTCCCAGTCATGGGCGTAGATGTGAGCGTTTACTGAGAGCGTAGTTATCCTTCCCTCATCGATCCCTGTCTGTATTGCAACATGATGGAGTAGTTCTGTGAGGCCATATACATTAGCCAGCCATGCGCCATACATGTCATTTGATCGTATCATTACCGAGAGATCGAGTTGTTCCTCTCTCACCATAAAGACAAAGTGATTGAGACAGGGGACCTCATCGGTAGTTGTATCGATACGTGGGTCCCATGTGGTGGCAACTGCACGGCGAGAGTTCGGTGAGTCTCTGAGTTTGGTGATGCAATATTCGATCTGATTTACCTGTTCTGGCCCCCATGCATTTAGTCGCTCGCCATAGGTATAATCAAACCCCATCTTGTCAGGTGAGAGGAGTTGTGTGGCATATTTCTCCTTGAGGACTGTTTCACTAAACGGGTACTTCTCGGACACGCGATCTCTTCGAGGTTCCTGAATGTGTATGACTGCATTATCTACCCACTTTGTCTCGATCCCGCGCTCATCGACTCGTACCATTCCATCGTTCATGATCTTTCTAATGATCCTGATCCATCCGTCCACTGGTGTCTTCGCGCGCACATACACTGGCATTTTGGTCTTCCTCTCAACCTCTACAGGTCGTTGTCTCTTGTAATTCTCTCGTGGCAGCAGGATTTTCGTGGTAATTATAAGAATCGGTAACACATCTAGTGAGTGTTGCTATTGCCATTGCAAAAATGTTTGAATGATTGGCTTTTCGGTCATTGTTCTCACTTGTCGGAAAATGAAGAGAGCGGCAAGTTAACATATCATAATAGCCAATCTGTTGGAGAATTCTTCCACTATGCACCGATTCGCGTCCTTACGAATCCTTTTATCCAACTAAGTACAAATTGCAAAAGCCCGTTAGTCGGGCAGGGAAGAGAAAAGACCGCCGGGAGAGAAAGATAGTGCCTACTGTATATGTTGTTACTCAGGAAAACTGTCCAAATTGTCCTGCTGCTAAAATGATAGTCCAGGAGGCACTATCTAACACACCTGTCAAGGTTGAGATTGTGGATCTTAACAACATGGATCCTGATTTTGAATTCCGCCTACTTGAGGAACAGGTGTTTGTGGCATCCACGCCGACTATTATCGTGGAACATGATGGTGCTCTAAGACTCCTGTACAGCGGTGAAGTCCCTACACATGAGGGGATTCGCTCAGCAATTGAGGTATGAATATGACAGAGATCAGAACCACCGACCCTATTGATGGAGTCACGCTTCTCCAGAGAGAGAAACGCCTTCCCCGTGTCCGCACAACTCGGGGTACAATGGAAAAATTCAGTGCAGTTCGCATAGTTGACAGCCTTGTTCTTGAGGCTGGACTCAGCAGGGCCAATGCGCAGCTCATCGCTGGAACCGTGATGGATCGAATTGTGGCCTCGGGAATCAAGTTTCTCTCTGGTCCACTTATCCGTGAGATGTGCAATAGTGTCCTTGCAGAACTTGGGTTTGAACACGAACGCATACGGTACACACGTGTCGGAGTTCCAATGTATGACCTTGATCAGATCATCAGCAATCCGGGACACCACACCTCAAATGCGAATCTCATGCGTAATCCCGAGACCATCTCGAAACTTGTTCACGATCAGGTGATGGAGCAACACACGTTCCTCACGATTCCACCACATCTTGCAGACGCCCATCTTCGTGGGGACATCTACATCAAGGACCGTGAGTATTTCTCTACGCGCGATTACTGTGCCACGTGGGACTTGCGCCAGATCTTTCTCCTTGGTATTGCTCCTGATGGTCTTGGTGGCCTTCACTCCTCTGCGGCAGGTCCTGCACGACATCTTCAGGTGGCCATTAATCATGCTGCTATCTGGCTTGCTGCTGCACAGAGCAGTTTTGCTGGTGGGCAGGGTTATTTCTACTTCAACACTTTCATTGCTCCGTTCCTTCGTGGCAAGTCCTATGCTGAGATCAAGCAGGCCGCCCAGCAGCTTGTCTATACTCTGACTCAGCAGTACGTTGCACGAGGTGGTCAGGTCATCTTCTCAAGCATCGATTTGACTCCCGGGATTCCAAAGATCATGAGGGACGTTCCCGCAGTCCTACCCGGTGGAACTACCAAGTCTGGACTGAACTACGAGGATTTCGACTATGAGGCGAACCTCTTCTTTAATGCCTTCATGGAAGTCATGATCCAGGGTGATGCAAAGGGGAAGGCCTTCAATTTCCCCAAGCCTAACATCGTTCTTCGCAAGGAGTTCATGAAACCTGAATACGATGAATCCTGGAGGCTTGTGGCCGAGCTGACCGCCAAGTTCGGCTCACCCTACTTTGAGAATTATTTGAACTGGAGATCCTCCATTGAGGCTGGTTGTAGCAGTTGCTGCTCCCACTTGTGGACGGCCAGTACTGAGGAGGAACTTGAAGAGTTCAGGACTGGTAACATGGTCTTTGGTGCCTCTCAGATGGTCACCCCGAACTTTGGTCGTGCTGCGTGGATCGGTCGTTCTGATGAGGAGCGGTTCTTCTCCAAACTCGATGAATACCTCCAACTATCTAAGGAGGTCATCCTCGAGAAGAAACGATTGATGGACAAGCTCATTGCCAGCGGCAGCGTCCCATTCTATACCCAACCCAAACCCAATGGCGATCCGCTCGTCGATATGAGCACTCGTGAGTTCCTCATTGGGACTGTCGGTTTCGAAGAGATGGTCGAGATCATGACTGGCTCTCATCTCCATGAGCGGGAGGGTGCCAAGTTCGGGATCCGTGTCCTCAAGTACGTCAAAGAACGGGCACAGGAATTCGCTAAGGAGACCGGTCTCCACTTCGGGGTCACACGTACCCCTGCTGAGAGTGCTGCTGGCCGTCTTGCCAAAAAGGACTGGAAGGCCTATCCCGGTATCCGAAAGTACCTCAAGGGCTCTGGCCCCACTGAGGTCTACTATACTAACTCTACGACCCTTGACGTTGCAGCCGCAATCCCGCTTAGTGAACGGATCAAGAAGGAGGGTATGTTCCATCCATACCTTGACGGCGGTGCTCTCACCCACATCTATCTCGGTGAGGCTAACCCCGATCCCGACGCCATATGGGCCCTCACTAAGATGATCGCTACCCGTACTCTCAACAGCTACTGGGCCTTTACCAAGGACATCCTCTCCTGCCCCAAGTGCTTCTATCAGGCAGGTATCGATTGGCGTAGCACTTCCCTCTCTTCCATCGCCGATCTCGAGAATATCCAGTGCCCCCGCTGCGGCTATGTCGGGTGTGACGTGTTTAGCAGGATCACCGGTTACGTCCAAAGTCTCTCGTCATGGAATAGTTCGAAGCGGAAGGAATTTATCGATCGGCACAGGTACACGATCTGAGGGACTCATTTAGAGTTCCTCTTCTATTTTCTCTAAGGGATATGGATAGTTGATAGATCCCTGCCCCCAGACATGGACTACTCCTCCAGTGTCGGGAATCCCCATGCCCACATCTTCCCACTCTCCCACCATGACCAGTGAATATTGTAAGCGGGGACTACAAGATCATCATCGAACACTACGTTGAAAGAGGTCTCATCAAAGACCATTCTGTACGCGATCCGTCCTAGGTCTGGTCGGTTTTCAATTGGTGGATAATGCAAACATCTTCGAAAGACTGTGTACGATGGTCCTTGGTAGCGCAGAATTGTATCTGTAGATTTTTCCAAGTTGTCGTCGTTTGATCCTTCGGCCTCCTCGATCAATTCTCGTGCTGCATGGAGTAGATGGCCTAGTTTCCAAATCCCTTGAGGTCTGGTCTCATGAGTAATGGCTGCTCTACAGGCTGGGCAATCACAGATCTCTACAGTCGGATTATGTGCGACCTGCGAAAGCGGTGTGGTTCTGTAGTCTGGAAGACGGCTTCTCTTCTCTTTCTTTGCGGACTTTTTGTGCCAAAATCGTGGTGGTGTGTTCACCATGTCGAGATGAGTCGCATGAGGAATGTATGTCACGTGTTTTGTGGGGATGTATTTACGAGGAGCGTGCAATGGCCATGGTCCATAGACAAACACATGTTTCGCGCCCGCATCGAGTACCGTTCTGATTGCTAAGGGGAGGCCTCTAAAGTCCTCATGAGCAATGGTATTCATAGCATCAAGGGCCACGGTCGTGAATCCCATCTGTGTTAATTTTTGGGCGAACCATTTAAGCTGATGAGTATCCGCACCTGGGACGAATGGTATCAGTCCTGGCCAGTCAAACCAGTGGAATTCATCAAGGCCATCATCGTCATTCTCAAACGGGCTCCAGAGAACTCTCTTCTCTTCTTGCCATTCGACAAAGGGGATTTTTGCACGAATTCCAATTTTTGCGCTTCCATCTGAAAAGAGCGTATCTTCATCTGCCCCAAAGAGATCTTCCCGATGGGAGTACAAGTATGCAGCGAGACTGGAGAGCATTCTAATTCCTAGATTCCAGTGCCATGCAGGTGGCCAGTCAATATAACTTGGATAACCGTGGCTCATTATCCATAGTTTTGGAGCATCATCTTGGTCATCAACCATGAGTGATGTATAAAACGAGGCTAAGCGATCAAGGTGGGCAAGCATTGCCGTGGTTGGCGGAGTCTGGATTGCTACATAATCGGGGAGACGATCCACGAGAATCATGTACTTGACTCTGTTCTTTTGACCATTGATGAAGTCCCTCCATGTATCCTCATTATATACGCCGGGCTCTCGGGTCCATGGTGCACCTTCCGCCTTATCAAATAAGTTTCCCGTCATATCCCATGCAACAAAGTCCCATCGGTCGATATTCCAATCTCCCTCTTCTGGTCGAACGATGAGTCTTGCGGAGGTCTCAGTTATATCCGATACTTCGGGAATAAATAATGGCCACTTGGGCTCGGGTGGTTGTTCATTGGTTCTGTTCAAAAAATACTGATACTCTTGGACGAACTTGTCAAGCATTCTTGGCTCGATCTCTTTGAACTTCGTAGGTGGTGGTCGATTGATAATGGGACACGATTTGTCAATTCGTTTTGACTTACAAAAAAGGCATTTTGCCTGTGAACGATCGACAGCGCCCCTAGCTGTCCGAACGTAAACACACGAGTCGCCTAGACATCCAGCACATAATTCTTGATACACGCATTTCGAGCATGATCTCTCTATGGGGCATGCCATATCGATTCAACCTTCCCCCTGTATGACGTACAAGGATGGTGTTTCTTTGTGCAGTCCGCCCAGAAAAGAGTTTGGCATCCCCAAGGAACCATCTTAGACAAATTACTATTCGCGTATCTTATAAGATTCAACCTGATAGAGTTCTAATGGTTGCGCTCAATGTAAGTGAT
The DNA here is from genome assembly GCA_021498125.1 of Candidatus Thorarchaeota archaeon. NCBI lineage: Archaea > Promethearchaeati > Candidatus Thorarchaeota > Candidatus Thorarchaeota archaeon. Next base: position 511,920 of record JAIZWL010000001.1, read on the forward strand.
GAGGCGCGTGCCTTTGCACAAGACAACCAAATCGATATCATACAGGGGATACAAAATAATCCCACACGTTTATTGCGGCCCTTAGATGATTGACCGTCCACCGTTTTTCACGATTCCGGAGACCTCTCTCTATGAGCGCATGACCGTGATTGGACATAGGCAGATCTCCCCTCTCTTCTGATTTCTCCAGTCGCAGACCACTCATCCAATTTGAGAAATTGGTACTCCCTCCTCTCACAGTTTTCTCACCATGATCTGGGCTGGCTTTCAGGAGCCGAAATTGCAGAGTGCGCCTTACAATGATTGGGCCTCTATGATCCTCTTGAGGAACTCTTCTTGTCGCTTTCGGATGTAGTCCGGTGGAACACTAAAGTCGGCTGGAGCCTCATAGCCCTTCATATCGTCAAGTGAGACGTGCATGTCCACATCTTCCTCGATGATCTCTTCTGGGTCTGGAGGTCTAAATCTGAAGAGGTACAGCCCCGCACCAATCGTCTTTTCTTCAATTATTGTATATTTTGTATGGTATCGGATATGTATCTCACGCTTTCTTGGGGCGACATCTATGATCCGATCCAGATAGATGTAGTCCAGTGAGGAGACCCACGGTTTTCTCTCCCAGTCGTCATAACAGATCCTAAAGCTGCGACCCATAAAACCGCTGAAGAAGCCTACAGAGATGAGCCGGCGGTTGGTGATGATCAATGCGCCCTTCCTCGCCGAATTGGAGCGTATTCCCAGACGGCCTCGATCGTAGTAGAGCGGGGTCTCTCCTTCCTCGAACACTCCCGCCTCCGCGAGTATTGAGGCGACAATCTCAAAGGGGTGCGGGCGGTCTGCTCTTGTGTGCCAGTAATCGATAGTCAGTGAGGTGTCCATGTTGAATTCTGCTGCCGAGGCTCCGCCATTTGCAATGATCGCAGCGAGATCCAGCACTATCCGTCCATTATCGTTATTCAGGATAGCAACCGCTCGTTGCCGCAGTATGCGGTCCTGATCGGGTGAGAGAGGACGGTCTTCGTGGGCGCTCTCCTCACGGAGCTTGCCGATAGCAATTCGGAGCTCAACATAGTCTAACACATCAGGTGACGTATGTTCAATGGCATCGAGTGTTGTCATCACGCGCTGAAAGAACGTTTCTGCACTCATTGTGGACTCCTTCATCATGATCTGAACTTCTTTGAGGTCTCATTATATCCGTTCTATCTTTTCAACGTCCAATAAGGACATCTCCGTAGACTGGAACGCAAGAGTGTATTTTCATGCTTGTATATAGAATCGTGCAGAAGAGCCTCCTGCAATTGATCCTATACCGTAGTCAATGGCCTCTACTTCGGCCTTCTTTAAAAAGGAATCGTGAAATATTGACGTTCTGCTGCAACTCTGTACTCTTGATTGTATTTCTGTACTCTTAATCGTATATTAGAGATGTGACCATTTCTCATGACGGGATCTCGGATAATCCGGCTCATGAGCAAGGGCACGAGCAAATGATTCAACTGTTCTACCTATATGTTAAAGTGTCTGAGTTTATCTATTTAGAATCCAAAGGGGCCATATTGATTTGACCGATACACCTGAATCCTATAATCAATTGGTAAAGAAACTCGCCACTTGGGCAAGAGCAATTCCGGATATTCGTGCTGTCATTATTGTTGGTTCCAGAGCACGAATTGATCATCCGGCCGATGAATGGGCCGATTTGGATGTTCTGCTCATAACGACTGACCCACAACGCTATATTGCAAGTTCTGAGTGGCTCGGTACTTTTGGAAGGCCATTACTGACGTTTCTGGAGCCTACAGCAGTGGAAGCTGAAATGGAACGCCGCGTGCTCTTTGACAATATGCTCGATGTGGACTTCTCTATTATTCCGATGGTCAAATTCAGAATGCGAGTACAGCAGCTCCTGAATGGTGAGATGGCACTGGAGATGGCCGATCAGATCGTGGGAGTGTTTCGCCGTGGCTTTCGTGTACTTCTTGACAATGATGGTATAGCAGATCAGCTGAACACTGTTCTCTCTACCTTCGAGTCACCACTTCTGCCCTCGTCCCTGCCAACAGAAGAAGAATTCTTCAATGTCATTAACGACTTTCTGTATCATGCTGTCTATACGGCAAAACATCTGTTCCGTGGGGAATTATGGTGGAGTATAACTAGTCTAAATTGCTATATGCAACGGCTGATGTGTCGTATGATCGAATGGCACGCTAAGACTCTCTATGGAGAAGATCATGAAACATGGTTTCGTGGACGTTTCTTGGAAGAGTGGGCGCATCCTAACGCTTCCCGTGGGCTGATGAATACTTTCGCGTCCTACAGTAAAGATGGTATAAGAGATGCGCTCTTTGCGATAGTGGACACATTTCATTCTCTAGCTATGGAGATTGCATCACATCTAAAGTATCCTTATTCTCCCGAAATCAAGAACACCATCACGAGTTGGATGTATTCGATGTTTGCCAAAGGATAATATCTCTGTCAGGCCATCATTGATATTGTTCGCACCAATTAAATGCTCGCCGTTGATTGTTTGTCCCGCTTCTGTCAGGATTGCTCTCACTATGCTTTAAGTGATGTTTTTAACAATTATCTGCACCTGTTAAACTGTGTAGTCTTAAGGTGGAGACAGACCGTGGCGGACCCGAAAAAACAGACAACACCACTGCGCGTAGTGAACAGCCCCGGGCAACCAATTCGCCTGCTCCGGACTGGATCTTGAATATGCCCTCTGCTATGCAGGTCAAGTTCATCCAAGGACTGGCCGATGGTGGCGGGATGGTTTCTTTTGATGAGCGTGTGGTCGTGATCAAGACCCAGGCGGGGCCGGAACTTATCAGTGCAGTCTTGGACAAGTTGGGTATCCAATCGGCAGTCCGTGGCGGCAAAGTCGTCATTGATCGGCCTAGTGCTATTATCCTTGCGGCACAGCTCCCGCTCTTTTTTATGGCGCAGGAGAAACAGGCAGACCTTGCAAGGCTGGCAGAGTCGCTCCAGACTAATAATCCGTGAGTTCTATTTTAACTTATATGTGGGGACAGGTGAGCACTATACGTTCTGAAACTGCTGAGTAGGCAGTCTATCCGATGACGTTCCAGTCCGACCTTGTAAGCTGAGGGCCGCAAGGACCTTATCGACCGTTCGAATCGTCTGTCATTGCAATGAACCACGAAGAGATCACAGGGCGCAAAAGAGGGGAATCATCTGATAGTGTGTTGGGCTGCTCAAGTACGCTGGTCTTATGATGGCTGGTCCAAGTCTTGAAGGAGTTTAAATATGGTGGACAGGTAGCAAGGGGAGGAAGTATCGTTGGCTGAGAGAAGGTGACCTGATGGTGGCCAAGACTGATAGACTGGTGTACGTGAAGTATGTGCTGAAGAACGGGGAAACGCGGCGTATAGGTCTTGATCCGGACCGGGAGATCGAGCCGATTGGGGGGATTCCTCCAGCAGGGGCCAGGATCTCACTTTGGAGAGAGGGAATGGTGGCCATCGACCTGAGTCCGGTGGAGGCCCTTCCGAATCTCACGCACGTCTACATTGCAGAAAACAAGCTGGAACAGATCGACCTGACCCCACTGGCGCAGTGTCCGAACCTCTACGAGTTCTCTCTCGAGGGGAACAAACTGACAGAGGTGGACCTGACCCCACTGGCCTCGTGCAAGGCCCTGAAGCTACTCGACCTGTCCGATAACAAGTTACGGCACTTGGACCTGACGCCACTGGCGCAATGTACGGCCCTAAAGATGCTCAACCTGTCCGTCAACCAGTTCAAGGAGTTAGACCTGACCCCACTGGCACAGTGCCGGAGTCTGAAGGAACTCAAGATTGCAGGGACCACATTAAAGCACTTGGACCTGACCCCACTGGCACAGTGCCAGAACCTTGAGTATCTCGACCTGTCCGTCAACCAGTTCAAGGAGTTAGACCTGACGCCACTGGCACAATGTCCCAACCTGCATCGAGTGCGACTTATAGACAATCCCCTTGAGGAGATCGACCTGAGTCCACTGGGTGCCAGTACCAGCCTCCAGGTCATTAATCTAGGGATGTGTAAGCTACGACATGTCGATCTCGCCCCACTGGCCACATGTCCGACCCTCGAGAGTGTTATCCTGTATGAGAACCAACTGGAGGCCCTCGACCTGAGTGCCCTCCCCGAGTTCCCCCGGCTCGACTCCTTGCCCTTGGGATTCAATCCCTTTAAAGAGCTGGACCTCTCGCCCTTGGCCCGTTGCCCTCACCTCTCCTACGTAAACCTCAAGGACACAGGACTGAAGAGCATCGACCTGAGCATCTTTGCGGACAAGCAAGACCTCTCATGGCTTCTCCTAGACTCCAACGAGTTGACGGAGATCGACCTCACGCCACTGGCCTCGTGCAAGGCCTTGGAGAAACTTTCCCTGTCAAAGAATGAGTTGACGGAGATCGACCTCACGCCGCTGGCGCAGTGTCCGACCCTGAAAGAACTTGACCTATCAAAGAACGAGGTGACGGAGGTGGACCTGAGTCCGCTCGCCTCGTGTACTAATTTAGCACAGCTGAGTCTGTTCGCCAATCCGCTTACCCACATCAATCTGAGTCCACTGGCGAACTGTCCCCATCTCATGCATCTGGCCATTGGGGGAACGCCCTTGGAACACATTGACCTGACCCCATTAGCCCAGTGCCACGAGTTAAAGGGCCTCTATCTCATCGGGAACAAGCTGAGGAGCATCGACCTCTCACCGTTGGCTATGTGTCCAAATTTGGGGAACCTCCAGCTCTATGCTAACAAGTTTGAAGAGGTGGACATTACCCCACTCTTTCAGTGCAAGCACCTTGAGAGAATTCGCATTGACGAATACGTGCGAGTGGTAGCGGATGCCCGGTATCGAAAGGGGGGCTGGCCGCCGTTTCTTAGAGGATTCCGAGGGACGAAGCTTCGTGCCCACCTCGAGTGGCGCACTATGCAGGCGTCACCCCAGTCATAGACTTAATTGCAGTTAGTCCTCGTCATTCCTCTCTTTATTCATGATACCTTTCTCACGCTCGATGTCCGCCTCTTGCGGTTCCCAGATATACCCCAGTCGCTCCTTAGAAACGTCCCGAACTGTTCGACTGACCATTTTCTGGGACCAGTGTCGCTGCTGCGCCTCTTCTAAGACCTCTCGCAGGAGTTCTATGCGCGCTTCTCGCATCCTCCTCAGTTTATGGATGAGGCCGGTCGGCGACCGATACCAGCCCGTACCCCGATTCTCTTTGCAAGTCGCTGCATAGATCGCATTGTTGGTCGTTTCAATCGACCACTCCCAAGTGATCGCCTCAGATAAGACTTCGAGTTCCTCTCGTGTGTACCTCTTCTTCTCAGGAGGCGGAGGCTTTTTCAACCACTCGACCAGCAAGGCGAGTTTCTCGCGTTTCGCGGTTGTACCCCAAAAGAAGGGCAGTTGTTCAGCAGCCACGATCTGGTCATTTCCACGAACAGTCACATTAAGACCGTAGACCTTTGCATTTAGATTCACCTTGGCAAGAATGCGCTGGATGAAGTCCGGGTTGGCGAGGGAGGTGATCGTACAGTGTGCGTTCTTGAGAGAGACGCTGCCGTCGCCATCGGCGAGGCCCTGGACGAACCTGATCATCCATTCTTTGGGTGCATCAAAGAGCCACTCTGCGTCGATGGGGATGTATGTCTTGGTCTGCGGCCGCCGTTTCTGGCCGTCGGTCATGCCGAACTTCACATCGGAACCTGTCATAGGCAGGCCGAAGAGGACGTGCTCGATTCACACGGCGAGAGAGGTGTGACGAGTCTGAGTACAGTTGTGTTGGTCTAATACGTGGTCTTGGTGGTCTGTCCAAGTCTTGAAGGAGTTTAAATATGTACGACAGGTATCAAGGGGAGGAAGTATCGTTGGCTGAAAGACAGAGGAGTTGGCCGGTCGATGGATGAAGAAGTTGTATACGTGCCGTATGTGACGACGAAGGGCGAGAACAGACAGTTAGAGGTCAGGGTGCGCAGCGAGATCGGAATGATCGGTGGTTATGGGCCTGTGGGGAGTGAGTTGCGACTGGACGAAGAGAAAGCGGTGTCCGTGGACCTGAGTCCGCTCGTGGCGGTAGAGAACCTGACCCACGCTTTTCTGAATGGGAACCACCTGAAGGAGGTGGACCTGGCCCCCCTTGCCCACTGTAAGCATCTGATGAGGCTCGACCTGTCCGAGAACAAGTTAACGGAGGTAGACCTGACCCCACTGGCACAATGCAAGAGCCTGCAAAAGCTCGACCTGTCCGAGAACAAGTTCACACGCCTCGACCTGACCCCACTGGCACAGTGCCAGAGTCTGAAGGAACTCAAGATCGCAGTGACCAAGTTAAAGCACTTGGACCTGACCCCACTGGCCCACTGTCAGAGCCTTGAACGCCTCTACCTCTACGCCAATCAGTTTACGGAGCTCGACCTGACCCCACTGGCACAGTGCCCAAACCTGCAGCGACTGGCACTTGGGGGCAATCCCTTTGAGGAGCTCGACCTGAGTCCCCTGGGTACCAGCACCAGCCTCAACGATCTTGACCTAGGCCTGTGCAAGCTGCGACACATCGACCTCGCGCCCTTGGCCACGTGTCCGAACCTTGAGACCATTGCCCTGTACGACAACCAACTGGAAGACCTCGACCTGAGTGCGTTGCCCGAGTTCCCAAAGATCTCGACCCTGCTCCTGATGTCAAATCCCTTTAAGGGGCTGGATCTCTCGCCCTTGGCCCATTGCCCTCACCTCTATCACGTGAACCTCTGGGGAACGGGCCTGAAGAGCATTGATCTGAGCATCTTTGCAGACAAGCCGGACTTCACGCTGCTCCACCTTGGCAACAACGAGTTGATGGAGATCGACTTGCGCCCCCTCGCCTCGTGCAAGGCCCTGAAGAGGATCGATCTGTCGGGAAACGAACTGAATACAATTGATCTCTCCCCGCTGGCGCAGTGTCCAAACCTGAAATACCTGAAATTATCGTCCAACGAATTGGACACCATAGACCTGAGTCCGCTCGCGTCATGTTCGACTCTGACAGACCTCTACCTTCATTCAAATCCACTTTCCGACCTAGACCTGAGTCCATTGGCGAATTGTCCACATCTTACATATCTTGCAATTGCAGAAACTCCCTTAAAACAAATAGATTTGAGCCCCCTATCACGGTGCCATGAACTTAAGGGACTATATCTTACAAGTAATCGGCTGGCAAGTATTGACCTCACACCATTGGTCATGTGTTCAAATTTGGAGAACATCCAGCTCTATAATAATGAACTTGAAGAGTTGGACATCACACCGCTTATGCAATGTAGGCACCTAGTAAAACTTCGTATTGATGAAGACACTCGGGTGGTGGCGGATGAACGGTATCGAAAGGGCGGTTGGCCGCCTTTTCTCAGAGGGTTTCGAGGAAAAAAGATCCGTGCCCAACTTGAATGGCGCAGCATACAGTCAGTGACCACGCCATAGAGTAAATTGTAGTTAGTCCGGGTCATTGCTCTCTTCTGTCATGAAACGTATCTCACGTTCGATGTCATTTTCTCGGGGTTTCCAGATATAACCAAGTCGCGCCTTGGAGCAAGTCCGAACTGCTCGAATGACCATTTTGGTGGACCAATGCCTCTGCTGCGCTTCTTTTAAGACCTCTCGTAGGAGATCTGAACGTGCTCGTCTCATCTTGCTCATTTTTCGGATAAGGCCTCGCGGTGCGCGATACCAGCCCTCACCATTGTGTTTTTGGGAAGTCACCTCATAGATCGTGTTGTTGATCTTCTCAATCGGCCAGCCCATGTCAATCGCTTCAGATAAGACCTCGAGTTCGGCTGGGGTATACCACTTTTGAGGCGGGGGTTTCTTCAACCACTCGACCAGCATGGTGAGTTTCTCGCGTTTCGCAGTTGTGCCCCAGAAGAAGGGGATGGTTGAGGCCTTGATAACATCCTCGTTCCCACTGGTGACGATGTAGATTCCATGTACTCTGGCCTTCACGCCCAGCCGTGCAAGAACATGCTGGATGAGGTCTTGATTGGCTAGGGAAGTGATCGTGCAGCGTGTGTTCTCAAGAGAAACGCTACCATCGCCATCGGCGAGGCCTTGGATAAACTTATCCACCCATGTATCAGGAAGGTCAAAGAGCCACTCTGCGTCGATGGGGATGTACGTCTTCGTCTGCGGCCGCCGTTTCTGTTCGTCGGTCAGGCCGAACTTCACGTCAGCACTGGTCATAGGCAGGCCGAAGAGGACGTGCTCGATCCACACGGCGAGAGAGGTGGAGGTACTACTCCATACATGTGGTGGGTCGTGGTCGGGATCATATGAGGAATCCTCTAGTCTGTAGGAACACGAGAGGCCGAACTGGGCGAGGAAGAGGCGATAGAGTTCACCAAGTTGGAGTCCCCACGAATACGCGGAGGAGGCCTTGAACTTCAAGGATGCAGAATACGGGCGGGAGTGCTCGATGGTTCCGTCTGAGAGGATGAGCCCGAGGAGGTACATGAAGGCCTCTGTCCTGTCCATGTGTGCGAGGCGCTCTCCATCTCTGAAGCGCTGCTTGAATTTCTCTATGAGGTGGTCGTAGTCCTTGGTCGGAGTGAGTTGCTCCAGCACGTGAAGGAGATAGTCTTTGGAGCGGATCGTCTTGGGAACGGAGATGTATCGATCCTGATACTTCTGGTGCTTGATCTTCTACTGTGGGAATTACAATGATACTCACAACGTACGGACCTGACTACTAGAGCGAGAGCACACACGCAAAGGATGTTACTTGAAAAATTTTAAAAAGAAGAGGGGGGATGGACCCGCTCGCCCGCAAGCAAGCAAGCAGGCCCATCGTATGTGTACGTGGAGGAGGGGAGGGAGGGATTTGGGGGACATTACCTCTCTCTCAGCCTTGGGTTCAGCACTTGATCAAGCGTGTGACCAACAAATGTGAACGCCAGCGAGAGCGCTGTGATCATCATTCCCGGGAACACGACAACCCACCAGGCTCCGTTACTGAAGCCTCCTGACGAACGTGCATCTGCCAGCATTCGGCCCCAGCTCGGTTGGCTCGGGTCCGTCAACCCTAGGAAGGACAGCCCTGCCTCACTCAGGATCGCGCCTACTACTCCCAACGTAATATTTGCAAATAAAATTGGGGTCACGTTGGGCAAGATATGACGAAATATTATATAAGTATCACTGGCGCCGATTGCCCGAGCCGACTCGACATATGCTTTATTCTTCTCCGCGAGAACCTGAGATCGGATGAGCCGTGCGGTGCCGGTCCACCCGAGGATCGCGATGACGACGATGATATTTTGAATTGTCGGCCCGAGGAAGGCTGCAAGAACCATCATCAATGGTAAACCAGGAATGACTAGCAAGAAGTCAACGACGCGCATGAGAATCTCATCGGTCTTACCGCCGAAGTACCCAGCCACCATGCCGACGATGACACCGACGGCGGTAGAGAGCGCGGTAGCGACGAGGCCGATGATGAGGGAGATGCGGGAACCGTAGACGAGTTGGGACCAAGCGTCACCGCCCTTATCAGTTGTGCCGAGGACACCGAAGTAGTCGCCGTAGGCATAGAGTTGTTCCCAGTAGAAGCGAGTGGAGACCGAACCGTTATAGGAATCGTAAGCGAAGTAGAAGTTACGAGTGGGAGCGAGGCCGATGGCGAGGGTGAGTTGATCTTTAGGATCTTCTTGGCCTGTGGCATTTTTGACCATACCGCCCCAGCCGTCTAAGATATCAAAGAAGTTGAGGTCGATGTTACGGGACTGGATGACCTCTGTATAGGGTGGAGAAGATTTGTAGATATTACGCCAGTTACCGGAGGAGTCTATGAGCCAAGCATAGACTTTGAACATGAGGCCGCCCTCATCATGGGAGGCGAAGTCACCGGTAAGAGTGGCTGAGAAATTGAAGGTGACGATGACGTCATTGGGGATTCGATCGTAGGACCATTTGAAAGTCTGGGTGTAGTAGATGAACTGGTCACAGTCAGGCATTTCGCTCTGGCCAGGCCAGGGGAGATGGAAATCGGGTCGGTCCCCGGCATGATGATCCCATGTGAGTTCGATATAATTTTTATCGTTCGCGCCGGTGGCGATATGATGAGTGCCAGAGAATGACGAGGCGTTCCCATAAGTAGCCGGACCATAGGTCGTGATCTGGTTGGTATGCAGATCATCACTGGGGGAATACATGGTGTTGAGATATGGATCGGGGAGATACTGAGCATTGTGGACATACCCAGGGTCAAAGACGCTCGTCCATCCAGGAGCGAGGAATGGCGGTGCAATCTTAGCGCTCGGGGAAGGGTCGTGAGTGGCAAGGATAGGAGCCGTCACGGCCATACCAAAGAAGAGGAAGATAATAAAAACACCGAGGATGCCAATTTTGTGTCTTTTGAATTCTCTCCAGAAGCCAGTTATACTTACGTACCAGTTTGAGTCTTTCCAAGTGCCTTTCTTGTCTGACAAGGCTTGACCTCCTTGTTGAGGGAACGACAATCCAGAGACGAAGTCGCTCCAAATGACTGATTATAACTAAAGAAGCTGCTGGGGATTCCCCTAAAAAGCAGTTCGGTTTGAGTACGTCAACACAATTTTAACAGTACCGACGCTTCGAAATATCGTGCATCGATTTTTTGATTGCTTCGAGATGCGTGCAGTGAGCCTGTAGAGGAACCGTGACGCTCCGCAATGCGATTCAATACCCCAGAGTGATATGGCATACTGCGACTTTTAGAAGGTGCAGCCTCGAAAAGGCGTGCACAGCGATCCGCGTTAGGGATTCTCACGACTTGTTTCTCGGCCTCTTGTTCTTCTGAGTGCTGGGTGTTGCGTACTCGAGTGAGATTACTGACCAACTTGCATACGTAACAGTCCCACATAAAATAAAAAAAGCCACTTACCAAGAGCCGACATAGAGCCGACATGTCCGCAGTCACGAGTGCCGTCCTCTTGCATTTCGGGGGCGGACCTTCGCGGAAGAACATTCGCAAGACCGGCAACGGTCCGTCGATTCTCGGGCCATCGTTTGCGATCCTTTGTTCTCCCTTAATCCGTTCGGGGACCGTGTAGCATTATGACTTCAGTGTACTACTATATCTCATGGATGTTGAGGTTGGCAAATCTACTCGTCCCCGATCTCCTCTTCAAAGGGATCCGGATACTCATCATCATCATCATCATCATCATCATCGAGAGCATCCCGAGCAGTTGCAGGACCTGTCGCGGGTGTTTCCTGTGCCTCAGCTGCACGTCTTGCCTCACGAGCTTTGATGATGTCCTTAGTACGCTTGGAGGCGGCCCAGAGATCGGCAAAGACCATCCCGACGAGAAAGATGGACAGGACACCGGCCATCGAGATCACGGCTCCAAAAAAGCCAGTGGAGAGGTATGGATGAAGTAACATGAGGACATAGCCCAAAACGAGCAAGAGGATCGGAATCAAGAGGATACGCTTGCGGGGTTCGTTACGAGTCTTTGGAAATGCGCGGACCGACATTGTGATGACCGGGTCATTAACGGGTAGGGGTGCTTTTACCATTTTCGAACAGCGCGGCTTTTCAGCCGGTTGCACATTCCACCGTCCGCGACCACAACAGATGGTCCGGGCACAGGACTATGTCGTGTTCCTCCTAACTAGGCTGAGATTGAGCATGGGCAAGTATGAGTACGACCAAGATGTTCTCTAAATTTGCTCATCGGGCTCACAAGTACAGGCTCGGGGATCACGCAACATGAATGAGGTCCAAGAACGGCATCATGCAGTTCTCGGAGAAACGACTTACTGTTGAATGAGCGGTTGTCTGAACGACTACGATCCACGCAGGCTCATTGGCTCTGCTCAGTGGCAGACACTTGTGATTCCATGATTTCATCATCGATAGTTGTTCTGAGTCCCCGCAGGGGATACATTCCCACCAGCATAACTAATGCTGTCAAGATGAACATCAGAGGTATCACATAGACAAATGGGGAGTTGATGTTCTCAGGATCCGACAGAATCGGGACGCTCACACTGATTCCGCCTGATACAAACGCATACTGCATCATTTCGATAGGCTTGGGCTCTTCCTCAATCGTTCTCTGTTTGTATACCATGACAATTATACCGAGAGCGATCGCAACACCAAATGCTTCGTACATAGGTGTGATTGACTCTTGAATTTGTTGAGACGCTACCAGACTTGCTAGTGCAGTGATGAGAATCCCACTCATCCACAGGAACAGATAGGTGTGGCCATATTCGTCCAGTCGTTCCTCAATTGATCCCTGAAGTGGCTTGTGTAAGCGTTCTTGAATCTCCACTCTCCAGAGAAATCCCGGTACGAGGAGGGGAACCACGGTGCCGAGGCTGAAGGTCGCAACAGGGAGTCGTTTCTCTATAGCCTGCAAAATGTAATTGATGTCCGTTTCATACGCCAGTCGCTCATTGGAGAGCGAGAGTCGAATGAAGTCCCAAGTCCCATGTGATGTGGCATTGATTGTCATTCCCTGTAGCACACCATTCTGCTTATCCCACGCAAAGTAACATTCCAGAACACCCAGTTCTGATGAGTTGATGGGAATTGTGATGGTCATGTCGCCCCACCACTCGTTCTTGAGCGCAACACCTGTGGTCTGATTCAATATGCTGTTGATATCGTCCCAATATCCGGCAGGGAGAAAGAATGGTAGGCTTGAGTTACGAAGCACCCACTCATTGCCATATTGCTGTTCAACTGCAACTGTTCCCCTGAGCTGCAATATGTCTTCAGTGATGGCCGTGATGTTTACAGTCGAAGGAGTGTCTGTGGGGCGAACTCTAAACTCTGCGGAGTTCATGATGTCATAGTCGTTGAGGATCTTGGTGACGATCGTATCTCCTGCATGTAGTTCCCTGGTCACAGAGTACTGGACCTCGTCGTATTGCCTGATCAACCACCCGTGATTGTTAGGAATTGGCGGAAGACTCAGCAGTATGCCAAAGCTGACCGCTGAGATCGCAATCATTGCAAAAGTGATTGCTATTTTTGACCCCCTATTCAAGTAAATCCCTAGATAGGTGTAACTGCAAGTGAGCTTATAATTATTGTCAGATTTTCTTGACTGGACGTGGTCAAGAGTTAGAGGCACGAGTTAGTCACTTGAAACCGAGCTAAGAATGATGCCCGGCAGTATCGATCCGATAGAGTCCACGTTCAAGTGGGCTATCACATTCATGGTCTGATGAAAATTGTTCGCTGCCGTTCTGTGGACATTTGTATTGTTTCTAATCCCTGACTTCAAAGGAGCCGTTGACAGGAACTGCATTTCTTGACTATGCGGACGGTTTGTTGTGATTAGTATACTGATGAGCCTGAAGGTGTGTCCCATACGATGATCGTACAAAAAAGCCTGCTCTTTTTGGTGTCGAAACGCGAAAGTTAGTATATTGCACAGTCATCTTCGTGGAACGGAACATATTTAACCCAACTCAGAAGTTCTCCCTACAAGTTGGGTGAACATAGATAACACACCCGTTACAGAGCTCCGGCGGAGATTATGAAGATGCCTTTGCTCGATATTAGAAATCTACGCATGTACTATGCCACAAAACGTGGTCTTGTGAAGGCTGTGGACAACGTCTCGTTGCAGTTAGAACCTGGCGAGTCCATAGGTCTGGCAGGTGAGTCGGGCTGCGGGAAATCCTCTCTTGCATACTCGATCATGCAGCTCCTTCCGCCGGCTGCGAATGTTGTTGGCGGTAACGTTTACTTCAAGGGAGAAGACCTGCTGCGAAAGACTCCTCGAGAGATGCGCGACATCCGATGGAAGAATGTTGCAATCGTCTTTCAGGGCGCAATGAACGCACTGAATCCAGTGTTTGAGATTGGGGAACAGATTGCAGAAGCAATTCTGATGCATGAGAATGTGACTGAAGAAGAAGCCCTCGATCGAGTTGCCAAGCTCTTTGAGATGGTCGGTCTTGATCCCGGACGTATCCATAACTATCCTCACGAGTTCTCAGGAGGAATGCGACAGCGTGCCATGATCGCAATGGCTCTTGCCTGTAATCCGGACCTTGTCATTGCAGACGAACCAACCACGGCCCTTGACGTCACCATTCAGGCCCAGATCCTGAAACTCATGCAGAAGTTGCAGAAGGATCTTGGACTGAGCCTGATTCTGATCACTCACGACTTGAGCGTCATCGCCGAGACGTGTGATAAGGTTGCAGTCATGTACGCAGGCCGTATTGCAGAGTTGGCTGATGTTGTGTCTGTATTCAAAGACCCAATCCATCCCTATGCAACTGGCCTTGTCGGTGCAATCCCAAGCATGGTGAAAGCAGAGAAAAAGAAGCTGACTTCGATTCCAGGGTCGCCTCCGGATCTTATCGATCCACCAACAGGATGCAGATTCCATCCGCGGTGCCCATACGCTGAAGAGATTTGTTCGAGAGAAGAACCTCTGGCTGAGGAGATTGAGCCCGGTAGATTTGTGGCATGTCACTTTGCACACAAGCTCAAGGGACAGCTTAAGGTAGACTTGGAGTGATGAAGAATGGCAATTCAAGAGAGTAGATATCTTTCATATGCCAAGGAAGTTCAAGAAGGCGAGACCCTGATTTCAGTACGGAATCTTCGAAAATGGTTCCCTGTGAATACTGGGTTCCTGTCCTCACTCCTGTATAAGCAGGAATTGTACGTCAAGGCAGTCGATGGTGTCACGTTTGACATCAAGAAGGGCGAGATTCTCGTCCTTGCAGGTGAGAGTGGTTGTGGAAAGACCACGACCGGACGATGTGTTCTGTACTTGGAGCCTCCATCTGATGGTGAAGTCCTCTATGCAGGAATTAACCTTGGCGAGCTTGACAGAAATGAGATGAAGGAACTGCGCAAGCGGATGCAGATCACCTTCCAAGACCCATACGAGTCGCTCAATCCAAAACAGAGCATATTCAGTATTGTTTCGGAGCCGCTCACGGTACACAAGCTCCCACTCACCCCGAGTGAACGCAGGGAACGTGTATTGGAGGCTCTTGAGAGTGTATCACTGACCCCTGCTGAGGACTACATTGACAGGTACCCACACGAACTCTCTGGTGGTCAGCGACAGCGTATCTCCATTGCACGTGCATTGATCTTGCACCCCGAGTTCATGGTTGCAGATGAACCAGTGTCAATGTTGGATGTGTCAATCCGCGCAGAGATCCTCAACCTGCTTCTGAAGCTCCGAGAGGACCTCGGACTCACATATCTCTTCATTACTCACGACCTTGCAGTTGCAACATACATTGCCGACAGAATCGGTATCATGTATCTTGGTAAGATTATGGAGATCGGTCCAGCTCACGACGTTGCTTTCAATCCTCAGCACCCATACACACGAGCTCTCATCTCTGCGGTCCCATCTGGTGACCCAACGATCAAGAGGCGTGTGGAGTCGCTGAAAGGTGAGCCACCCAGTCCAATTAACGTACCGTCCGGATGCAGATTCCATCCGCGATGCCCGTACGCTCAGGATATCTGTGCAAAAGAGATTCCTGAGGAGAGAGATATGGGTAATGGCCACTTTGTCGCCTGTCACTTTGCAGGCGAGTTCGAAAGCGAGCTATAAACAATATTTACTACATCGGGCGGTTTGTACAACCGTCCGTTGGGCTCTTTTTTATTCTTCTAAGGTGTTCAAAATGAGCGAGAGGCCGCGAATTCTTCGAGCAATCAAAAAATGTCTCTCGGATGCCTATACGCATTTCCAAGAAACCATGGACCTTCTAGATGAGATTGGGAGAGGTTCGGTAGGGGCCGGAATGGCACCCCTTATCGGTGGTTATGGGATGAGCGATCCCACAAGCAATTATCGAAAGGCGGTTGTCACTCTTGACAAGGCCGAAAAGGCACTCCGGCCGCTCACGAAACGTGTCAGAGACGGGCGCGTGAATGAGTCCCATTTTGCATCCAAGGATGCGATGGTCTTGCTTCAAGATCTCACAGAGTTCGACTATCAATTACTGTTTGATATGCTGGCGCAACGAAGAGGGCGCGAATCAGTATGGTACCGGCTCAAAGAGCTGAGCGAAAAAGCGAAAGATATCTTTGATATGGTTGCCAAAGAATGATTAGCACATCCGCCCAGCAAAGGTAATTAAAACGATAGCATCTCTGTATAGATGTTAATCTCCGGAGTGTAACGTGTTAATGGAGGACTTTGCCAAAGAACTGCAGAGCGTAAATGCTATTGTAGTTCGCCTGATGAATACGGTAAACTCATGTATTCAGCACATCGATGAACTTGCTTCTCAAAAAGAGAGCGACCAGTTCGATATTGTAGGTTCGGTACGAGAGGGATCTCTAAGCGGGATCATTTATCTTCCCAGTGGCGAAGGGGCAGATGATCCTCTTGGAATAACTGTAAAGTTCATTGTTAAAAGAAACAAGACTCCATCCATCCTCTTTGGAAATGCCACTATTGAGGACTCATCACTTGCAAGAAGAGCTGTCCACGTTATCACTGCCCGCCTGAAGACAGAGAAGACCGGTTCATTTGTTATTGTACTGACCTGGGACGTTCTTATTCCCCCTCTCGAAAAGGCCCGGGCTGTTATTCTTGGGCGACGTTATTTTTATGATCCCACAAGCATCGTATCAACACTAGTGGCGAGGCTCTCAAAGAAGGGTATCATGATTGAGACCGACGAACATCAATATGGTGGTAGTAGTATCACCTATAATTTATGCCATGAACTTGAACAGAGTGATGTGGCTGTTTGTGAGATTACCGTGTCTGAGAGTTTTGCTAAGGATAAGAAGAAAGTTGCATCATTGATAGAAGCGCTCTATGATTGAGATGATATCTCATGGAACGAGAACCCTCTTCTGACGAACTCCATCTGCCCTTTCCACACGGTGTAGAGATCGAGCTACAGATATTGAAGCGCGATGGGTCATGGATTCGTGGTGAGGAAGTCCTTGAACTGTTTGAGAAGATCGTGTCAAGTGCAAAGGATAACTTGGAGCGAAGAATCCGGTCCTCGGATATTGCCTCTGTGCGGCGCAAATACAAATACTCTACTCGTACCGAGGAGGGCGAACGTGGTTCGCGGATTGTGGCAAGCTACGAAGACCCTTCAGGGGTGGCTCATGAATACACTCTACTTGGTCATGACCCAAATGTCACTTCGCTCACATGGATACTAGAGGTTGCAACCCCGCCATGCACTACCGCTGAGGAACTCGCATGGTGGATTCAGACGCTCATTGCCATCTCATACGAGTCGATCCCAAAGGACTCGAAGACCATTCTTATTTCTACAGGTCTCAATCCGACGCAGGAATATCTCAAGAATCTCTCTTTTGGAGAGCATCATCATATCTTGGGACCAGATGTGGACGAGGCAACCAAACTTGGCGTCTACAACATGATCCGTAATTTTATTCCGCATCTCATTGCTCTCTCAGTAAATTCCCCATTTGAGAACAAGATGCCTACAAGTGAGGTTTCTGTTGACGAACACGGCCGACTTCGAGCACCCCGATGTAAGAGGTCTATTCGCCTGTCGAAAAATACGACGCAGCTCGGGCCGACTAGCGAGTTTGAGTTCATACCCTATCTACGATCCGCAGATGAGGAATATTTTGCCAGACAGGTGAACCGATCTTACGCCCGAATGGTTGACCTCTATCCCTTTACGGATTACAAGACGATTGAATTACGGATATTTGATACACAGCTCTCGGTCCCGCGGAGAGTAGGCATTGCGCTTCTCTTACAGGCATTGGCCTTGAAGGCAAAAAAGATGGTCTCCAAGGGGGAGAACATCCCCGATATGGGAGCAAAGGCTCTGGCAGCCAATAGGGAGTCTGCGGTCTCTGCTGGTCTATGGGCACCGTTCAGACCAGGGGTCGGTTCCGAAAACCCGACCTTTACGCAGGCCTATAATTATCGAGTCAGAGATGATGGGACCATAGACACCAAAAAGAAGAATCGCTTCATGAGCGACGCAGTTGTGTCCATGCTATACTTGATCCGCGAAGAGCTTGAAGATCTCGGGCTTATCGAGAATCCGTTCATGCAGGCTCTCTTTGTGTCCATATTTGGAAGCGAGTTCGTGAAGCCACGGACCACTGGGGCCGAATTCCAATTGGAGGTATATGCAAAGTCCGACCTGAATATGGTCGTGTTGCTTCGTAATCTTGCTGAGATTACACGTTCGTGTTGTACGAATTGGTTATATGACCCGTTAGAGGGCACCCCGAACTTGCCTACTTGGTTATGTTGGTGGAAGGGATTAGAACCTGAGATCATCCCAAGTTCTGACTATACGATTGCTGGTGATGACGCCTCATTTACGATTCTGCTTCGCAATACTACAAGACAGGACATGATGAATCTCACTCTGACCTACACCATAGAGAGCTCTGATAGAGCGATCATTGAGCATAATATCACCCCGATAACAAAAGTTGCAGCAGGCGAGGTACGTGAGGAACGCATCACATTCCAGACATCAAAAGGTGTGTCCGCGTATAATATTATAGTACAGATTGGAATTGCGGGTAGAGAGATCAATCTCACAAGTACCTTGAATACGTACTGGACAAGAGCGACAATTCATTCAGAAGCAACGACGCAATTTGCAGATGGGAAGACCCCTGTCCTGTTCACCAGTGAGATCGAGACCAACTACCCCTCACCTCAGAGTTTTACCTGTCAGATAGCTGTTATTGCCCCACGAAAGGAGGCGATCTTGGCCGAGACCTCTACTCAAGTTTCAATTGATCGCTCTGAACCATTGATCCTCTCTCACACCGACCTCACTCCGCTTGTCATTTCCGCTGATGCCTCAGACCGTGTTGAACGATGTGTCTTACGACTTGTTCTCGTGGATCCAGAGGGGCGTGAACATACACGTACGGTCTCCAAACCGTTCTATGTGGGCTTTATGGCAAGACGCCCTGTCCTCCGATTGCGGACGGATGCCAAAAAATCGCATCATCCTGGGGATGTAATCCATGGAGAAGTGGCACTAGACATCAGGGGTGGCATGAAGATTCAGAATCCCCGACTGGTTGTATCTTTTAAGGGGGACACAGGTGATTCCACCAAAATTGGAGAATTCGATGAGCATGATCTCCTATCACACTCTGTACGATTCAGGTGGCGCGTCCCCGCATTACTGTCAGTCGGGTCGAGAGGGCTAGTTGGACGAATCCATGTGGCATTGATTGAGGACGATGAAGTTAGAGCCGAGATCGAGTCCGAACCCTTTGAAGTATATGAGACCGGAGTCACTGTCGTCATTGGCTCGATGCGACTTCCAGAGAGCCTTGATATTGGCGCAAAACTCAAGGGTTGGTTGAGAATTCGTAGGAACACGGAAGAAGGTAAAGATGCGACTCTGCGATTGCGGATAGAGTATCCTGAGGGCGGAGCATACACTTTGCTGGTGCAACGGGTCAAACCCTTACGCAACATCACCGTTGAGATTGGTCCTCTGGAGATTCCCTTCCCCTCAGGCCGCGACGCTCCCACGAGTGGACTGATCACGGCCGAGCTGATCTACGACGGCGCCGTTGTAGACTCCAAGACACACACAATTACCTTTGCAGAATCGAAGAGGAGGCTTCCGGTTGCAATTAGCATAACGGGTGTCCCCCCCTTCGTCATGCCTGATGATTTCATTGAGGGTGCGGTCGAAATAGCCAATGAATCTGAAGTTCCACTGCAAGCGAATGTCACAATCCAATTCGAATCCGTAGTTGGGAACGAGGTGATTCTCTCAAGAGGTCTCTCATTGGAGAGGGGTCGATCACGATTACTCCCTGCACAATTTCGAATCCCTCTGACTAGCGAGATGAGTACCGCATTTCTCTCGGTCAGTATAGATTCTCCAACGGGCCGAATCGTAGAACGGAAGAAGATTAAGATCAAGGCAATTGCTCAACCGTTATTTTCAGTGATCGTGTCTATACGCGACGAGCTTGGGCGTGAGATTCCCGGACTTGTTCCTCGTGCGTCACGTCTTGAGATACTGGCTGATGTGCAGAGCTACAGAGCAGGGATTGAGAATATCACCTTACACCTTCAGATCATGAAGAAGAAACAGATTATTGAAAAGTTTGAGATCCCCATCGATTTCTCAACTGCGCCTCATCAGGTTGTACGGGCTCAATGGACAACACCTGCTGTCGAGATGGTCACGGGCTTCTATCTGGAGACAGCACTCTCTCATAACGGGCGTCCTATCCCTCCAAGAGCCATAGAGAGCTCGCGACGACAGATTACCGTCTACTAACGGCTTATTTGACCGATTTTGACAAGTCGAAGTCATCATCGGCAATTGCTGAATCCACTGGCAAAGGTATAAATGGAGCGGCACGGGTCTGACTAGATAATTTGAGAGAACTACTATCAAATGATATATGCTCATAGAATACTTCCTTGGGCAATCCGCCCTGAGGAAAGCGACAGCAAGGACGTGATACATACTATGTGGGAATTCCTGACAAACTCCGTGGTCTCCGGACTAATCGTAATGGGCCTTCTTGGCTCATTAAGCTACCGACTTCATTTTGTGGACATTTCAGGACTGATCAGCGCATTTGTAGTCGGTTTTACGGTCTGGTACACTGGGGGAATTGCTGCATTTACGGTCTTACTGTTCTTCTTTCTCAGCTCAGGGCTGGCAACGAAATACAAATACAAAGCAAAGCTCAAGAAGAATGTCGCTCAGGAGGCCAAGGGGAAGCGCTCTTGGAAAAATGTGTTTGGTAGCGGTATCATCCCTATGTTCTTCTCAATTGGAATTTTTGCTACTGAGAAGCTGGCATCTATTGGTATTGTTGATGCCTCATTATCATTCTGGATGTTTGGTGGTTTCATTGGATCCGTTGCGACAACAAGTGCTGATACTCTCGCCAGTGAGATCGGCGTCTTCAGTAAACGAAAGCCACGCTTGATAACAAATCTACGTAGAAAAGTTCCTGCTGGTACGATTGGTGCGGTCTCTCTCTTGGGTGAGGGCGTGGCGATCTTTGCTGGTGTGGCTATTGGAATAATCGTCCTCTTGTTTGCACTATTTGCTCCTGCACTTGTTCCTGTGACCTCAAACGAGCAGATCTTACTTATCATGCCGCTCGCAATTCTTACGGGATTTATTGGTTGCAATATGGATAGTCTTCTCGGAGCAGTTGCACAGAATAGATACATCTGCGAGATCTGTGGTGCCATCACGGACAAGGAATATCATTGCGATTATGAGACCAAGTACGTGGGCGGGTTCAAGAGGTTTACGAACGCACATGTCAACTTTGGATCGTCAGGTATCGGTGCCACCCTCGGAGTAGTTCTTGGTGCAGGGCTCTTTGTGTGGATTCTTGGTGCGCTCTTTGTCTGGGTGCTTGCTTCTTCTAGTAACTAGTGTTGCCACACGCAGATGAGATGA
The DNA here is from genome assembly GCA_021498125.1 of Candidatus Thorarchaeota archaeon. Taxonomy (NCBI): domain Archaea; kingdom Promethearchaeati; phylum Candidatus Thorarchaeota; species Candidatus Thorarchaeota archaeon. The sequence goes on from JAIZWL010000001.1 coordinate 533,338, forward strand.
TCTTGGTCAATTTTGATGTAGAGGGTCACGTTGGATGTGGCACGTATGCAGAGCGATATGTAATGGTTTCATGGCATAGTCAACAAGATTTAAAAAGAAAATAAGATGCCACGCCACCAACGCGAGCGTGCAATAATGGCTCTAAGAATGAATTCTGTGGCATATCGGACCGCTTTGGTTGGACTATTTGCGGCGTTTCATGTTGTAGTTACCGTCATGCCCTTCTCAGTGGCGCTTGGAACTCAAGCCAGTATCTCTATGGGTATCGTATCTGCCCCGATTATAGGATTTCTTCTTGGTCCGTATTTAGGAACCGTTGCAGTCTTGATTGGAGCATTCCTCGGAATCACCTTGAATCCTACTGTTGCAGTGATGGGCCCCTTGACTCCCATTGCCACCTCAATGGGTGCCTTCGCAGCAGGAGCGCTTTCGACTGGCAGAGAAAAGTTTGTGCTTCCCGTATTCATAGTCGGCATGCTCATGTACATTGCCAGTCCTATTGGGTTGGCATCTCTTGGCTTTCTCTGGTTGCATGTCATAACACTTGCGCTACTTGTCATCTATTCTGTACCAAGTATTTCAACAAAGGCCCGTACCGCAATCGAGACGCCGGATAGTTTTCTCCAGCAAGTAGGGGCCATAGGACTTGTGGCATTTATGGCTACAATGACGAATCATATTATTGGATCCTCAATTGCAGCATTTTACTTTGTATACATTGGTGGGTCCCCCGCGGGCCCGATGGCTGGTATCTTTTTGATAATCGCCTTTGTTTATCCGATAGAACGGGCAGTGGCCACTATACTCATCACACTGGTCACGACTTCTGTGTTGAAGGCAGTTCAATCGGGAAATCTGTTCAAGATCACCGAACAGACCAGTACGGAGAACACACAATTTCAAGTGCTCGACCTTGAACCATATCCGGGAGCTTAAAATATTGTAGTGCTGGATAAGAGGCAAACCATCCGAGTGAGTTACAGTGTCTTTACAAATGCGATCTGCAACTGAGAAATGGTCTTTCATCGGAATATTCGCAGCAATTCAAGTCGTCGCTACGATCATGCCATATTCCGTGGCTATCGGAGCTGAAGGCACTATCTCCATAGGCCTCATTACTGCACCTCTGATCGGAATTTTGCTTGGGCCATATGCTGGAACTATTGCAGTCGGAATCGGTTCGCTCCTTGGTATCTGGGTTTCTCCTCTCTCAGGCATCATGGGCATTTTCACCCCGTTAGCGACTATATCTGGCGCATTCGTTGCTGGGGCTATACGAAGTGGAAAGGGCCTGTACGTTCCTCTGATATACTTTGCAGGAGTAATTGGGTTTCTGTTTAGCCCAATCGGTTCGCTTGCGTATTCTTATCTCTGGCTCCACATTGTGACCCTGTATCTCTTGATTCTTCTAGTATCACCAACAGTTACAGATTTCTTTAAGACAACCTTTGACAAGGCTGAGGACTCGTATAGGTTGGTCATTGCTGTAGCTTTCACCTGTTTCTTTGCAGTGATGACGGATCATATTGTGGGTTCTACTATAGCTGCCTTTTATTTTAATATTGTGTACAACATGGCACCTAACGTACTTGCATCTATATTCATAGGAGTTGCATTAGTATATCCAATTGAGCGAATTATTGCTACAGTGATTCTGACATTTGTTGTTATTGGAGTCTTAAAGGCCATTCAGCAATTCGTATCGTTGGATCGAACTGGTGTTCATGAATTAGAATCGTGAATCATAGCAAGTCTTCATCTTTGGTAAGTAGATTCGTGGTAAGGCTGGAGGGAATCATCGCATCTAGGCTGGTATTTTCAAATACCGTATTGATGGTCAAAGTTCTCAACCACTCGTATTTTTAAGATTAGCCTGATAGACAAGTAATGTTGAAATGAAACATGATAGATTTCGCGTGTTATACCAGTGTTGGTATTTAGATCAAAAGAGGTAGTGGAACGATGCTGATAGGTGAAGATGTTCTTATATTATTACTTTTCTTAATCTTGGCAATACTGTTCTTGCTGTTTCTGGCAAGTAGTATCAGAGTGTTAGGTCTGCGGGAGCGCGCTGTTATATTGCGTTTCGGAAAATTCTTGGGAATCAAGGGACCGGGTGTCATCTGGATCATGCCCCTCTTGGACAAGGTCGCCATGAAGGTTTCACTTCAACAACAGACATACACGCTCAAAATGGACGATCTTCTAACACGAGATAATGTTTCAATTGTTCTCGCTGCTCGGGTGGACTACATGATCACTGATGTTGAAACGATGTTCAAGAGCAACACCGAATGTCCGGCCATCATAGAGGTCACAGCTCAGACTACGCTCAGAGAGGCAATAGGGACGTTTACGCTTGATGAGCTTCGTTCTGATGGCGATGACATTACAAAACGTCTACAAGACTTAATGAATCTGAAGACCGAACAGGTTGGTATCACGGTCTCATCGATCGAGCTGGAAGATCTCCAAGTCTTATCCTAAAATGGCCGTTCCACTTAATTTTCTCCACCAAAATCGGTTTGAGAGTTTATGCCTAAAGTTAATATACCTTTGCGACATAATAATAAGTAGAACGGAAAACCGTTCTTACGTTGAATCATTGATTTAACGTTAAGAGGAGTAAAGTGGAATTGCAAACAGGTTTAGAACCAGTACTATTATCGTTCCTAATCGCAATGGTGGCAGTGTTCTTGCTGATGATCATTGCAAGTGGAATCAAAGTCTTGCGAGAATGGGAGCGCGTAGCCATACTACGGCTTGGGAAATTCAGAACCATCAAGGGACCAGGTATCATCTGGATCATGCCCCTCTTGGATAAAGTCGCAATGAAGGTTTCGCTTCGACTGCAGACATACGCCTTCAAGACTGAGAGATCGCTCACAAAGGACAACGTGCCTGTTGTAGTCGATGCTGTGATGTATTTCAAGGTCATAGATGTTGAGAAGGCTATTCTGAGTGTTGAGAGATACACAGTCGCAGTTGAGCTTGCAGCTCAGACCACGCTCAGAGAAACAACAGGAAAAGTCACCCTCGATGAACTCCTTTCTGAACGTGATAAAATTGCGATGCATCTGCAAGAACTCATTGATGAGAAGACCGAGCACTGGGGTGTGAAGGTTTCAGCAGTTGAGATTCGTGATGTTGTCATTCCAACTCAACTTCAGGATGCAATGAGCAGGGAGGCACAGGCCGAACGTGAACGTCGTGCACGCATTACCCTTGCACAGGCCGAGCTCGAGGCCTCACAGGCAATGCTGCAGGCCGCCCGAAGCTATGAGGAGTCATCAATTGGTCTCACTCTGCGAACTTGGAACATCATGCAAGAGATCTCCAAGAATGCAAGCCTGATCATTATGGTACCTACAAATATTCCTCAGGTTGGAACGACAGTGGGTACGGCGGCAGCCCTGAGTGCAGGAATCAGTGGCTCCAAGACCACAAGCAATCGAGGATCTAACACATCATAACAGAATCATGGGCGGGAGTGGAATAGGGAATGGATGCATGGATTAAGATATGCGTTGTGCTACTGATGCTGTCAATGCTCAGCTGGGTGATTGGAATAGTGATATTCGATCCATTTGTGGGTCTTATTCTACTCGCTGTGGTATTGACATTGTTAGTATTAACAGTCGAACCAGCAACCGGGAAGGCCATGGCTCAAGTGGTCATTCCCCTAATAATTGTACTATTCATGTTTCAGGTATACATGAATGGCCTACAGTTCAATGGATGGATGCTCCTCGCTACTGCGGCCATGCTGTTCTTGATGCTGGCCATGTTCACAGGTGGTGGCGGAGTCATGCATGGAGGTTTTATTGATGCCAAGATGGCTATCAAGCTGTTTCCGATCTATGGCCTCGCAATCATTGTGTCAGCGATTTTGGATCCCACCCACAGAACGACGGTCTATATCATGGCGGGAACCGTTTTGGGTCTGATGGCCGTCTACATGGTCTTTCTCCGCAACTATGATGAGTGGCCTGAATATGAATATAACAAGGCCCGGAATCTCATAGCACTTACTGATATCAACCCTCGTGGAAAGGTGAAAGCGGGTGCTGAGATCTGGTGGGCACGGACAGTTGGTCCTCCAATCCGTGAGGGGGAGAAAGTTCGACTTGTTGCACTAAGTGGTATCACTATGATTGTGACCCGCGACGAGAAGATCGGTGTTTCCTCTCTCCGTGAGGAGGCACAGTAGGCACAACCACACCAAGCTGATACTACGTTCAGCCTCTGCGGATCATGTTATTTGATCCGCTCTCTCTTTCTTTTTTCACTTCTACTGGCCACAAGAGGTACTACCACATAGACCAGCGACAGAGCAAATAGAAAGCCAACGACCGTTGTCACACCCCATTCGATCTGAAATATCTCTGGCAAGAACACACTATCTCGTGGATAGACGGGGAAGATCACATATGCAAGAATATTCCACATAAAGTGGAATCCAAGTGGGACCCATAGTCGTCTTCCGGAGACATAGTACGAGAACGAGAGTACAACGCCTCCCAGAAATATGTTGAGCGTGAAGAGAATGACCAGATGAAGTGGAATCACTCCTAGAGGGGTCCACCAGCCAAAGTGTAGAAGCGAGAATATCAGAGAGCTACCGAGGATTGCGTGATTTCTCCCCCAGATTCGCTCCATACGGGTCAGCAGATATCCTCGATACGTGAGTTCCTCGACAAATGCAACAAGCGATGTGATGATTATCTCATTTGTGATTAGGTCTCCCGTGATCTCCGAGGGCGGTCGTAATTGGCCGCCAAAGACCAATGCAAATAGGATCACTACAATGGCCCCTGCTGTGCCTAGAAGTCCTCCGATGAGTAATTGATTGATCGTCTTAGAGTCAGTCTTGAGACCAAGCGTGGAGATCGACTTGCCGCCATCCCATTCAAGAAACGCAACAACTGTGACGTACATTAGAAATATGGTTGCAAAGAACGAAACTGTAGCAACGAGCCCGTAGAGTTCCATTGGGGCTGCTCTTGGTAAGAGATCGGAGAACTCGAGATAGATGAGCATCAGTGTCATAAAGAGAATGATACGTAGTCTGTCTTCCCATATGGCAGCGGTCATAATTCTCAAAAAAGTTGGAGCGCGAAGCTACCTAAATCTGTACCTAATCGCAAGAGATACGTATCAAAATATTTCCTGGGCGATACATAAAGCCAACTGATTTAAGTATTATACTGTATCTGCTATAATCAGCACGTCTGGAGATGAGTTTCAGACAGCCCAATTTAGTTGGAGAGAGACGGTCCGTGTCGGAAACAAGACGCCTACTACTGGAGTTCGAAACTGAGCTTCTCAGTAGTCTTGCGAAAAAAGACAAGAGAGTGAGAGAGGAGCTTATTCGTGCATTCTCAGATGCATCGGAGATCGTTAGGGAACGCGCTCTTATCGCGTCAATCGATTTGAACGACCCGACTATAGTTGATGACATCGCTAAGGCACTATCGGATAATGAAGTCGATGTGAGAATTGCCGCAGCACAGGCTCTAGCATGGTATCACCAGCCTAGAACGGTTCCTGCTCTATTAGCAGGTCTTAAGGACTCTAATACATGGGTTCGTTCTCATTGTGCTGTGGGGCTCTCCAAGCTCATGAATGGGCCAATCTGGGCCCGTCTTAAAGAGGATGTGATTAACAAGTTCATTGCATCATTTCCAGATATGACCAATGATGAGATTACATTGTTCATGACCGATTTGGGAATTCATCCTGATGCAATCCAGCAATATTTGCAATGGCGGAAGAAGGACTTTGATGTGGAGATTGATTTCTCTGTTGTTGCAGAGATGGAGAGCGGTCCGATTATTCTGATGGGCGAGGGAGCAGAAGCAGAGACCGCAGTTCTCTCAACACATAGTGGGCTAGCACTCTCACCAGAAGTTGAGACTATTCTTTCTGAATTACCACGTGATATGCGAGAAAAGCTTCCCCCTGAAGATTTGAAACGCCTGACCCCCGAGACCGCGCGCGAGCTGGTGGACTCGCTCATTGGCCCGACGCCATCAGAAAAACCGAAGAAAAAGGTCAAGGTACGAAAAGTCAAACGTGTGCGTAGAGTAAAGAAAGAACCATCTAAAGACGAACTGCTAGCCAAGTTGCCTCCTGAGGTGAAGGCTTCTGTCTCGGAGGATACACTTGCTATGTTGAGTGTTGAAGAACTTGAAGCACTGCTGTCCACCTCCGTTGAGACTGAGGAGGAAGTTGTAGTCGAACCTGAAACGAAAAGGACCCGGCGTAAGGCGTCCTCTAAAGCGAAGAAGAAGGAATCACGTAAGACTACAGCGACCACGGAAGTTGAGAAGATTCCCGAAGATGAGACGGAACGTAAGAAGATGCTTGAGCAAAAGTACGGTAAGGCAAAGGCCGAACTTCTGTCCATTCTTCCTCCCGATATGCTAGAGGGGATACCCCCAGAGCAGATCGATGAGATGGATATTGATACGCTTAAGGATCTCACACGTGCGTTAGAATCGCACTGATCCACTTGCCCTCTCTATGATTGTCGGCCTCGTACGATCACAGCAAACTCTCCGGCGAGACGACCATACCATTCGAGAAGATCACGCATATTGTCCACATGGCGATAGGTGCCATTGCCATACTGAGCTATTGCCACCATCAGTTCCTCATCGATCTCTGCACGGTTGCCAAGACCGATGCAATAAATGACAAGGCGATTCCTATCAGTGAAGCGTTCCTTGAGTATCTTAAGCGGTGGCGGGCCGGCTGTGGGAATTCCATCGGTCAACATGATGATCATTGTTGGCTTAGAATGATCCCCAAATGCCTCAAGCACTTGGCTCGCCCGTTCTAGAGCGGTACCCATGTCTGTCAGTGTTCCGCCCTCTTCTACTTTATCGACGACGTGAGTACTGATCATCTGGATGCCAAGTGCCTTGTCCGCGCCTGTACATTCAACGAAGGGACGGACCTCACCGGTTTCGGAATTGATGAAGGTCATCTCGTTAACCTCCTTCTCGAAAGTGATCACTGCTACTTTCTCACCATAGCCACGCCCGACTTTTTCAGCTAGATAGAGAAGGACTGCCATTGCAGCCGCTTCTGCCCTGCTGACATTTGACCCCTCTTTGAACCGGTTAAGGAAGGAATGCACCTCGGGATTATCGCCCGCGAGATCCTTGAGGCCTTCACGTGCATGTGCAATATCACGGACAGGTACATCGCTGGTCTTCATAGAACCTGAGGTATCAATGAGAAGGATCGCATTAAACGGGGAGGGAATTCCTATCGTCTTGAATTGATAGCCAGTGCGTTCTCTTAGTGCCTCAAAAGCGACCTTTGCAAAACTCTTCTCCGAGAGGGGAGGTCGCGTGTTCATGATTTCGACCTTAACACCAAGTTCGGGCCAATTGAAGGACATTCCCGGATAGACCAAGCGACCATCAATCATCTTTTCAAGGGAGTCCACATTGGCCACTGCTCGCGCCACGAGATCGTCAGTATTTGCATCTTCACTGAGCGGGCGAAGACCAAATTCAACAAATTCGAGGGCAATCATTGGTTCGTCATACAATGAGACCTCTACAATATCACCCTCCATCAGCAGTGATGCATCCAAGACCAGCGAGTCAATCATGATCTGATTCTTTGTGACATCCTTGCTCTTGCGTATCTCTGCGGCGCCCCAAAAAGCGCTCTCCGGATGTTCGAAGAGAACAATCGAGCCAAGATCCGCATTGAGAGACTCGGCGGTCTTCGGGTGCAGATGGGCAAATCCTCTGAGGTCTCCGCCGTCTATAATTTCAAGAGTGATCTTCTTTGTGATGACCAGTGCCTCCCTGTCTTACTATGTAGTTCATTCTCCGTAATGGGATATAAACAATCACATGGTATTATGATGATAACGCGTGCTCAAGCGCATTGCACAGTAATTCATCAGTCTCAAACATCTGGCTCTTTCGGTTCAGTTCTGTCATCAAATGCCGATTGGCGCCAAGATGATTTGATTCCAGTGTCCTGATTCCCTCATTTCCCGAGAAGGGTATCACTGCACAGCTATAGAGGTTTCCCGGCTGCGGCTGTATCCAGACATGAATTTGATTTCCCTCCCGTGATTTGAGCGAGAAAATGCAGGAATCGGTTTCAATGCCATTACGCCCTCCCTGTGCCACAGTCTTGACAGATGGCCATGTTCCGACTGGTGGAATCATGTAGTCGAGAGAGGTTAATGACCAATTCTCCTCACTGGCACGCTTGATGACCTTTTGAACTATACAGCACAAGAGTTTGCTCTGAGGATTGGAGGTTATGAAGTGCTTCATCTGTTGTGACTTGCCACCCTCCGCATGATAGGGTCGTCGCACAAGTGAGAGTGCGTTGCCTGCGAGTATTTTCTGAATGTCTGAGGTCGTTCCGGGAAAGTCACGAGATAGTAGAAAGAGTATGAATTCTGCAGCCTGAACTGAGAGAAACGAATAATCTGTACCGAAGAGAAGTTTGCTTGACCACGATGTGGTCGGATCATGAATGAGATTCGGCGCCTTTTTGAACAGAAGTGGAATGTCTCTGTCATGGAGCGATGAGGTCTCACCAAACACTAGTGGGTCCGATATGGTCTGATATAGAGTTCCTGAGGCTGGGCTCATGCCGCAGTGGCCGACTATCACTCGTGGTGGTCTCTCACCATCATCACGGATATGTTCTACAAGATCGGTGATGCGTTCAATGGTCTTCGCATTTCGTGCATCAAAGAGAACTGGAATGTCTAGACTTCCCGCGGTCGACACCACTTCGATCACTGGAGGACTGTCCATTCGGTCAATAAAGAGCTGGGCAAGCGGGTGGAGTTTTAATCCTCTGAGACCTAACTGCAATATTGCTCGCCGGAGTTCTTTGACTGCAAGATCCGAGGCCGCATTGACCGCATCCATTGGGTCAATCCGCGCGAAACCAATGACCCGTGCTGAGTGTGGGGCCTGAGTGGTCCAGCTTGCGATGCGATCATTTGAGATACGGAAGCTAGCATTCTTGGGGAATCCCGACTTGCAGTAATCATCCGTATATGGAAATGCGATTGTTCTGTCAACGAGCCACCCTATGCTATTGCGTTTCCATTGATCTCTGCTCTCGAAGACAAGCCTTGCAGCATCGGTTGGTACCACCTCAATTGGTTCGAAGAGAAGTTCATCACGCTCACGCATGGACTGAGCCATTTTTTGGAGTTCTACCCATAACATGGAATAGAACTCGTAAGCGGAAGACGGCATATTACGATGGGTCTTTTCCTTGCCCATATGGTGATGGCCATCCACAATGTAGAACTGTAAGAGATCCCCCTTTTGCAATCCCTGTTCAGGAATATCTTCCGTGGCTCGGACAACTAACATAGGACTATACCCTCACCTTAACAATGGTACTCCCATAATAAACAATTGTCTGATGCTGGCATAGACCAGCAGTAGGCATATATCTGTTTGAATATTTCTCCAAGTATAGTGGAGGATAACACGGATGTTGGTTGTTGAAGACACGGAGAGCAATGAGATTCTGCGCTTCGTCGTTGTGGATGCATCCGTACGACTTGGAGAGGTCAAGGTTGGCACGCAAGTAAAACGTTTTGATCCGGAGAGGGTCTTGTCCTTTTTTGGAACAGTGGAACAGCATCTGATGGATCTTGCAGGAAAGTATCCCGAGTCATACCGGTATCTTCCAAGAAAGACCTATGAGTATCTGAAACCACCACCGGTCATAGGAGAAGTATATCGCAGTTCCTCAACGGAACCCCGATGGTTGGTTGACTTTTTCATTACCAAGCCTCTGATCCAAGTGGGGCATGTTGTTCTGCCCAAGGTCCAACAGATCGCAAACACTCGGCTGACGAGGAAGTGGGCACTCGAATCATTCTATGCGCCCCGGCTCTATTTCACTCAGGACCTGAGAGATGAAAAATCCGACATGAACGGGTGGCTTTGCGTACTACGGGCGAAGGATCTTCCAAGCGTATTTAGAGGGCCTAACAGAAATGATGTGTTAGAGCATATCAAGTATCAAGTGCCAATTATAATTGAGATGGAACAAAAGGATGATCTTGAGACCCTTCTTGATTGGCTGGTCTTTGTGAAGAAACTCAAGTTGACCTCGCCCCGCTTGATCTTTGTGGTCCGATCCTACAATGAGTGGGGTGATGATATTGCCAAGTTACTTGAGATCCCCCGAACAATGATAATGACCTCCGGAGCCACTGTTGTTCATCTCTCGACTCTTATCAAGACGTTGCGCGAAAAATTTGGGGATGAGTGGTCCCGGAAGCTTGTATTTGCAAGTTCATATCCTGAGACCCAGATCGGGGATAGCCTTGTTGAGATCTTGAGTTTTCTGTTGAGCCGAACCGTAAGCGCAACTCCGACCGATCTACATAGAATTCTTGGTGGAAACCTATTAGGTCTGTTACCACCGTATCCCAAGTTTATCAAATTCATTCAGTCCAAACTAGTGATCACTGCTGAGGGTTCCCTTGGGCATAGTAGTGTTAAGGGGTTAGCACGATTTCTTGAGGTTCTGATGAAGCGAACCGACATAGAGGTCATCTCGGCGGATTATTTGGTCACCACAAATGGAGAAGTTGACACCAATAGTATGGTGATCACTCTTCTCGATGGCCCGGAAGGCCCAGCCCGTTGCTTGGCGCTCTGGATGAAGCGTGATGGTACTCTGACCGTTTCGGGATGGCATTCTAAACTGGCGGATCCCTTACAGATACGGAACAGTGAGCTCTTTACAACGCTTATGCAGAATGCTGCAAGTTCTGGGGATATTGTCTTGGACTCACCCCGGCATTTCGACCAATTTGGTAACTTTCTCATTAAATGCCTCAAGCTCCGCGATGGAAAGGACATACTCTCCGCACTGCACTACAGAGTCACGATTGGTGCAGCGGAAGATGGAACCGTTCAGCTCTCTCCACGAGACATGAAGACACTGGATGTCGGAGAGAAGGACTATGTGATCGTGCTACATGCAGAGAGCCGTAGGTGGTGGGGTGCTGTAGTTGAGGAGCAGAAGGATAGTGCTGAGCATACGGTCAAGATCTCCGAGCAGGATGCTGTTCTCTTTGGTATCCATGAGAATGAGTCTGTGGACGTTGTGCGATATGACTCGTTCATTCAAGAGATCGATGAGGCCGTGTTCTCATATCAGACATTTTGCGAGAGTGTGACTGCCGAGGATAATCAATATCTGTATCTGCATGGTTCGGAGGCCCGTGACCAGCTTAAGAATAGGCTTCTTGGACTTGGCACTTCGGTGTTCATGGAGTTACCCGATGATCAGGTCTCTCTGACACTGGTTGAGTCCGATCCGCCTCTTATGGAGGGACAACTTGGTCAGATAAATGGGACAGAGGTCAAGTACGTTCCAAAGATGATGCTCCACGACATGAATCTGGTCATCTGTATATCCCTTGATGCAGGAATGGACACGACCGATGTGAGCATCAAGACTCTGTACACTATACGACGGCGCCTTGAACCACTGACGAAAATTGTTCCCGATGTTGAAGCGTTCCTCTCTACTATTGATACAAAGATCACTCGTTCCGAAGCGGCCGCATTGATCGGACTGCTGATCATAAACGAGATTCTTCTGAATAGAGGCGAGGGCAAACTGGGAGTGGTCACTGTGACGGACTTTGCCGAGAAGTTCTCGATTCAGAAAGGGGACACTCCGCAGTACTATGCAGAATTCTCGGAGGATCTCTTATCGCCTCAGGTGGTCGAGGCGATTGTCTATTCGATTCTGGACTCGATGAGAGCATCATCGACAAGGACTGAGATGAGTGATGCATATCGAGCTGTCGCCGAGCTGTTGGAGGACTTTGGAGACGACCTTCCCACACTTGTTATCATGATTGGCGACTCTGTCAGTGATCCCGATGAGGATTCCGATCCCTTCCTCACATCTATTGCATCGCATTCCAGATACAGATTAGAATTCCTTGCTCTTGGGACCGAGTTCGATGAAGCCCTTGCAGAGCGACTGTTTAGACCGATAAAAGGCAAGGTCACACGGATCGAATCATTTAGAGCCTATGATATAGACTCGAAACTGCTAGATGCGATCCACGATCTGTGCTGATGTCTTTCATCTAATACTTGCGAAGTGCTGCGACTCGGCGCTCAAGTTCTGTTATTGCTTGTTCTAGATCAACTATCATCTCAAGGGTCTTTGAGACTGGCGAACTGTCTGAAGACGATTGATCTGATGAATCACTTGCAGAAGCTGCTGAGAGTTGTTGTTCAAGCTGTTCTAATCGCAACTTGAGCTCATCTGATTTTTCGGTCAATAGTTGTATCTGGCCTATGATATAGTGAAGTGTTTTGATTCGTTCGATATGACGCTCTTCCGACATGGCTCCCCCTCACTCTCTTTGATCAATGATTGCTTTCATACTCTCCTCCAGTCTGTCAAGTCGTTCCGCAATCTCTTCCAACCGTGTGACTAGACTGCGTATCTTCTGGGTTGTCTCTTTATCTGCTGGTGCTCCGATTGCCGAGGGTTTTGTACCCTTGGCTGCTTGTTCCTCCAGTCTGCTTATCCTCTTTTCAAAATCGAGTAGACTCTTCTGTAGCCCTTTCACATCTGCCTGTTCTAGTTTCTCCTCTAATTTAGTGAGGACTGTCAGTATCTTGTTACTGTCATCAGCTGGCTGAGACGCTCTTGGCTCTTTGGAGGGCGGTGCTTGACTTTTGATATCAGTCCAGAGTGGACTTAGATACTTGTGCACAAGTTGAGACAGGGACGGTGGTCTCTGGACCGCAAAGCTGGCTAATGATCGTGGGGCATCCCATAGTGCGATCTGGGCAGTGTCGGTGCCTATTGCGACACAGGTCCCCAGTCCCTCTTGTATTTTCTTAAATAATTTTAACTGTGCGATCCAACGAGAGAATATGCGTGAAAATGGTACTAGTGATGAGAGATCCCCTTTGGCAAGAGGCACAGTGTCGTCTTCGGTCTGTCCCTCCGCCTTTGCTACTACAGTTCCTGTTTCGGAGGGTTTCTTTGGTATTTTGACTGCCACAGCACACTCTAGCCTGCCATCAATCGCGTCGGAACGCATCTGCTCTATATAATCCAGACTTGGCTCCTCCCCAGGAAGAGTGAACTCACGTTCACCGAAATGTTGTGACGCGAGGCGAACGATGTCCGCCAGTGTCTGAGTGCGAGACCACCATATAATATCAAGTGCGTTTTCAGGATCAGTGATGTCTACTAGCGCGACGAACTTTTCTGTTGCAATTCCTGGAGGACCGAGGATTACTAGGAACCCTTTCCGCATTGCTATTGCATTAAGATCCACTGCTAATCGCGCAGCTCTGTCCCCGGGAATCAAGTAATGATTATGTAGCTCTTTGTCAGTCAGATTTGGTGAGACCATCTTGTGGGTGATACCCTGTTCGATCCATCCAGATTTGAGTTCGCCCGGAACAAATCGGGAGATGATGAATCCGGAAATAGCCCCACTATTGTGAAGTGCTGTGAGTTCCTTGACAAGAGCCTCTGTCATTTCAAGCCTCACCTCGAATCATTAGTACAGCCTAGTCTTGTACACTTTACTGGTCAGAGATTGGGAACCATAAAAGACCTCTACACGAATGCTTGCCTTACCTGTCTCAAATGCCATAGGCACGAGTGTGAGTTCAATCTCCTGATCAGACCGCGGACCGATGTCATGTGGCTCATTGATGATCTCAGATATTCCGTCCTCGGAGATCAAGGAGGCCACGACCCGAACACAGATCACCGACGGACTGGGATTCCTGACGTGAATGTTATATTTAATGGGTTTGCCACCAATAATCGCATCTGGGATCTTGCCGAGTTGTACTTCAATACCCATTTGAGATGCTGAGAGTGGCCGGCCCCGTGGCCAGCGAGGAATACGTTCTAGTTCAAGAAGGCGTGACAAAGAAGTCCGTAGCTGTCTTACTTCAAGTCCCAGTTCAGAAGAGGCCTCTCCCAGATCAAAGACGCCATCATGAGTCGCATAGTATGACAGCACCTTGCGGTCCGCTTCTATGAGATCGCTCACGCCCTCAAGTATCTGTAGGATCGCCTCTGGTAGCTTGTTTCGGTCTTCGAGCGGGAAATATTGTCCTCCTTCGACTGCCTCTGCGATCATCTTGAAGGAGCGCTCCACAATCTCATTGCATCCTACAACGAAAACAAAGACTGTTGATCCAAATTGCTTTCTCAGTTCGAGGACCTCTTGTTTTGGGTCATACCCTGCAGGGCAGCCTTGTGGCCAGTAGTCATCGTCAAGATGGTTGTAGTCCGTTCCGTGTGGAGGCGCATCCCCAACAAGAAGCAGTACTTTGTAAGCGTCAGCCGACCATGAGAGTTTTGTTCGTGCGTCATGGAGACCGTCAGCAACAGCCTCGGGGGCATCTCCGCCCTCAGAGGGCCTGAGTGACGAGATGGCCTTGTGGACTTTCTTTATGTTGTCCGTAAAATCGAAGATCTTTGTCACGTATGTATAATCTTGTGGTGGGTGGTCCCGGTATGATACAACAGCGAATCTGATGCTGATGTCCGTCGTCCGTTTAGTTATTCGCTTTACAATATCGAATAGACTATCCTTGACTGCACGGATATCGTCACGCATCGAGCCAGTTGTGTCAACGACGAAGGCCACGTCAATCTTTGAGATGGAACTCACTCCGCTCACTCCGCAATTGTGTCAGAAAGACACTCGTCATTGGTAGTATTATGCCTTGCGTACATCTATACTAGCGAACATTTTTAGTCATGAGCACGCTCTTTGTATGAATACTGGACTGTGTGTGCTATGCGTGAGAGCGAGATCGCCATTGAATTCGAGTTTGATGATGGGCTTGTACTAAAAGGTGTTATAGATCGTGTCCATGCGCCACTTATTGTGGACGACATCAAGACAATGCTGCCACTGGAAGGACGGACTGCATTGTTGCGGGATGAGATGAAGATCACTCTGGACATCTCGCGTGGGAACCAGAAGCCAGTACGTGATGTGAAACGTGGTGATATTGCATATATGCCGCTTGGGGATTCTCTCTGTATCTATCTCAAGGATATGCACACATTTAGTCCCGTGAATGTCATAGGTAAAATCACCACTGATGAAGAGCGATTATCTCAGCTCAAACAAGTTAGACGAGGCAGTAAGGTTCAGATCAGGCTCTCCACATGAACTCGGCTCTATAGCCGTTGAAAGCTCTTTAGGAGTAGTTTGGTCTCATCCTTTTTTACCTCAGTGGGATCCGCGGTCATTCCCGGCTCATAGGTCTCAATTATTACCTCAAGCCCTGAGTCTGTCACACTCTTGATGCCCTTTGTAGAGAGTGCACGTATAGTTAGCATTGTTGTATTGAATTCTGTCTTTGAGGCGGCTTCGATGAGTTGTGTCTCGGATCGGGTCTTTGTCTTTGCAATGCGTAATTGCTCTTTGAGTTCAGCTACCTGAACTTGGAGCTTGTTACGAGTATCGATCACATCATCAAGTGTCGCCTTCATAGACTCATATTCCTTCTTTGGAACAAAGTCCGCCATCTTGTCAATCCATGTCACTGTGGTGCCATCAAATCTACGAGTTGTCTTTATGAAACCCATTGCTTTTAGTACAGCAATGACATCATAGACTCTCCTCTTTGGGGTTTCAAGTCTTGTAGCTATTTCATCACTACGGATTCCCTCTTCGCCACACTCTTTGAGCAATTCCACTGTATCTCTGGCGAGTTCGACGAGTTTCCGTTTAGACGTCACAATTGCACCCCGGTAGATAGCGATGCATAGTATTCTGTAGGTAATACACTTTGAGGTCGAGTAGAAGATAAGTCTTTGTATTATGTCGTCGATTTTTCGTAATTTCGATTTTTCGATACTTATCTGACACGATAAAATGAAGATACCAATAATTTCTTAACACGCCACTAAACGCCGTCAGCACGTACCAATTTTGAGGAACGGCGGCGACAAACATGTCACGTAAAAAAGTAATTATCATGGGTGCTGCTGGCCGCGATTTTCATAACTTCAATGTCTTCTTCAGAGATAACGAGGACTATGAGGTTGTGGCCTTCACGGCAGAGCAGATTCCGGGAATTGAAGATCGAATATATCCTCCCGAACTCTCGGGCAGACTGTATCCCGATGGGATCAAGATCTACCCCGAGGAGAAGTTGCCTGAACTGGTCGAGAAATTCAAACCCGAACAATGTGTTCTTGCATATTCCGACCTCCCCTATTCGACAGTAGGCCACAAGATAGCATGGGTGAATTCACTGGGGCCGGATATGCGACTCATGGGCCCAGAAACAACCATGATTAAGAGTAAAAAGCCCGTTCTTGCAGTCTGTGCTATTCGGACAGGTTGTGGAAAGAGCCAGACCTCCCGTAGAGTCAATAAGATTCTCATTGATCTTGGTCTCAAGCCTGTCAACATCAGACACCCGATGCCTTACGATCCTGATCTGACCACACAGATAGCTCAGCGCTATGAGACCCTAGAAGATATGGACAAGTATAGATGTACGATTGAAGAGCGCGAAGAATACGAGCCCATGATCAATATGGGTGTGATCTTGTACGCCGGTGTCGATTACGGAAAGATCTTGGAACAGGCCGAGCAAGAGGCAGATGTCATTACGTGGGATGGCGGAAACAACGACTTCCCATTCTACAAGCCCGACCTGCTCATCACCATCGTTGATCCTCACAGGCCCGGTCATGAGGTCTCGTACTACCCAGGTGAAACCAACCTGCGGATGGCAGATGTAGTTGTCATCAACAAGGTCGAGACCGCAGATTACGAGAATATCGAAGAGGTCCGTAAGAACATTCAGAAAGTTAATCCTCACGCAATAGTGATCGATGCAGCATCTCCAGTGCGAGTTGAAGACATGGACATCATCAAGGGCAAGCGTGTTCTTGTTGTCGAAGACGGTCCAACTGTGACCCACGGTGAGATGCCTTATGGTGCAGGTTACATTGCTGCTCGTAAGGCAGGTGCAACTATTGTTGATCCCCGCCCCTACGCTGTAGGCAGCATCGAGAAGACCTTCGCAAAATACACGCACCTCCATGATGTTCTCCCAGCAATGGGTTACGGTGCAGAACAGATGAAGGAACTCGAAAAGACCATCAACAAGGCCGATGTGGACGCAGTTGTCATTGGGACTCCCATTGATCTGGGCCGGATCATCAAGATCAACAAGCCCGCCACAAGAGTTCGTTATGACCTTCAAGAGATTGGGAAGCCCGACCTTGAGGATGTCATCCGCGAGTTCGCTGAGAAACATGGTCTTTTGTGATCTGCTACTATTTATTGAACGAGGCATTTCCGCCTCGTTTCTTGTCTTTTTTTGCAATGTTTGGCGACAGTATACCGTTATCAGACCGATTGCCGATTTGATGCCTATTCAAACCACCTTGATTTTGAAAATTGGAAACGATTTTATGGCACAACTGTTTCCTAACTGGTCATGGGGAAACAGAATCTAAGAAATCATGTTCTAGCATGGTGAGAGGCCGAATTCAAGATATTAGAGCGAAGTATTCCGGTTAGTGTTACCGAAGAGATTACTACGATGATTGGTCCCCGTAGGTCAGGTAAGACTTTTTTCATGTATCAGATTACAGAATCACTTGAAGCCGAATTCGGTAAAGAGAACATGGTCTATGTGGACTTTGAGGATCCGTTGGTCCGTGTTTCTTATTCCGACTTCATACGTGTACTTGACGAGTTGATTCCCGATCGAGATGTTCTCTTACTTGATGAGATTCAGTCTATAGAAGACTGGGCATCGTGGTTGAGAGGGTTTCATAACTGGCGAAAATATCATATATTTGTGAGTGGCTCCAGTTCAAAGCTGTTAGATCGTGAGATTGTGACTTCACTACGCGGGAGGAGTATATCTCGGATTGTCTTTCCGTTCAGTTTTAGAGAGATCTTCAAATATGAGGATCTATCAGGACGAAAGGCCAATGCACTTTTGAATAGATATCTTGAGTGGGGTGGTTTCCCGCGTGTCTATCTCTCCACTGATAAATCCGAGCTTCTCAGTGCCTATAATGACACGATTTTCTTTAGGGATGTAGTAGAGCGTTTTAATGTTCGTGACATTCAGAGTGCACGTATTTTCAGAGACCAGTTGATGCGTAACCTTGCACAACCGTTTTCGATATCAAAGACTACAAAGTTTCTCAAGAGTATTGGTATTTCTAAGAGTAAAAAGACTCTTAGCGAGTTGCTCGACTATTTTGAGGATGCCTTTTTGATTTTCTCTGTCCCACGGTTCTCGCGGTCTTCACGAGGAGTCACGCAGATGCCAAAGAAGGTCTATCCTGTAGATGTGGGACTCTTTCAACCATACTTTTCATTCTCCGAATCAATTACTCGTAGATTTGAGGCCGTTGCTGCAATCGAACTCCACAAAGAATCCCTACGTCACGGAACAGAGTTATTCTATTGGCAGTCCCATGAGGGGTATGAAGTCGATTTTGTGATTCGTGGCCGAAGGGGAATTGAACAGATGATACAGGTATGTTACAATATAGAAGACGAGAAGACACGAATGCGTGAAGAACGATCTCTTCTCAAGGCATCACGTGCCTTTGATTGCAAGAGATTGCTTGTTATCACATGGGATGTCGAGGATAAAGTCGAACATGATGGCGCAATAATTAATTATATCCCTATGAGCAAGTGGTTACTTGGGCATGCGAATAGTGACCACTGAGCCTTTTTTGATTCGGTTCATGATCTTTCCGTATGCCTCCGATTATGATGATGATAATAATTGACTTGATCGTTGTATGTCTTAGATGAACTCTTGGTTGAATATTTCCAAGAAAGCCTATAAGTGACGACTCACCAATTGCTGTCATCATCATGCCTCGCATCGGACACGTGATTGAACATGGAACTATTTCCTATATTGGTAGATGGAGATGAAGTGGATACTGGCAAATACATCATATTTCCAGATATGGATAAGGTGATAGTGGAACCAGGACTAGCCATATCTCTTCAACTTAGAGGAGCATCTTTCAGTCAGAAAGCCATCTTTTCAAGAGCACCAGGTCTTATTCCTCAAAGCACGCCTGAGATGAGATACCTCAAGGACTATCGTAAGGCCCACGGAGTTCCTAAATATTCACGCGACGAGCTAGATGAGATATCTTACGCCCGAGTAGCACTTGCTCGTGAAGAGGACATCCGTCGGGCAATTCACTCTGGTGCGCGGGATCATCAGAAGCTCTTCAACCCCTTTAGAGTAAAAGACATGGGTGTGAGTCTTGACGATCGTGTCGATGCGCTCTATCATGCAGGGCTGGCGGTCAAGGACCGATTCAAGGAAGTTCAAGAAATCTCGATACGCGAGGGTGTTCCCATCAAGACCTTTGAGTGGACCTGGTCCATGTTTACCGAATATCTTGAACGTGAGACCTTCGAACTATGGGGCAAGGCTCTAGATGTTGTTGAGACCCCGGGAAGGGATGGGGGTAAGAATTATCGTTTCAGAGAACCCTACGGTGTGACCTGTCTGTTCACGCCCTATAACTCTCCCTTGGCGCTTGGAATCCTCAGTATCACCTCTTCAATACTTGCTGGCAATGCGACTATTCTGAAACCACCTAGCAAAGTACCTCTCTCCACCATCCTCTTAGGCCGTATCTTTGTGGAGTCATTTGTTGGCAACGGTCTGCCTTTGGGTATGCTCCAAGTACTCACTGGAGGCGGGAAACAGATGATGAGCCGATTTATGAATGATCCACTTGTCCGCGCTCTAGTCTGGTATGGTGACAGCAATACTGGTGTACATCTCTGGTCTCAATCAGTGATGCACCGAATACAGATGGCACCGGAACTCGCAGGCAGTGATGCGTGTCTTGTATGGGGTCGAGATGTGGATCTTGAGTTTGCAGCAAAAATGATTGTGAAGGGGCGATACCTTGGCAGTGGGCAGGCCTGTCTTGCCGTTAAGCGACTGCTCGTGCAGAAGGAATTACATGATGATCTAGTCGCCCTACTAGTAGAAGAGGCTAACAGGCTTCAGGTTGGTCGGCCCTCAGACCCAGCAACCGATCTTCCACCATTAGGGATCACTGCTCTATATCTTCTTGTGGATCAGATGGACGACGCACTGGCAAAAGGGGCACATGTCAAGATTGGTGGGTATCGTTGTGATTTCCAAGGAGACCCCGATCCGGCAGGACTCTTCTACAAGCCAACTGTTCTGACTGAAGTGACTCCAGATATGCGAATCATGACCGAAGAGGTCTTTGCACCAGCCTTACCAGTGATGGCGGTCGATAGTGTTGAAGAGGCGATCTCAATCGCTAATCGATCTCGCTATGGCCTGAGATCATCAATCTTCACAGATGATGTCAATGCTAGGCGCACATGGGTGAAAGAGATAGAGGCCGGGGGAGTCATAATCGGCACAGACCATCTCTATTTCGATCCGTATATGCCACATCTTGGAGGCTATAAGGACTCTGGAGTAATAGGCGCAAAGTACTTCCCTGAGATGTTGACCAGAATGAAGTATGTTCATGTGGGGCCTAGTGTGGAGTTCTGAAAATGAACGACAGCGGGGCGGAACCAGATCGGACTACACTGCTCAAAATAATAAAATCTGAAGCACGTAAGAAATCAGTCGAGTTGCTCTGTGAGTTTGCCACGCGACCCACATCCATGCATGCTATCTTGAGGCAATACCTTGCTGAGGAGAAGCCTACAGTTGACCTATTCATGATGGTGCAGGCTCTCACCATGAGCACTATCAGGTTTCTTAACACCATCGACTTTCTCATATCGCGGAGCAAATTACAGGCGCATTTCAAGAGTCTGCCCGACCCCGAAAAGAATGCCTTACGACTGGCGGTCTATGAGGGGCGATGGCTAAGAACACCAATTGCTATACTTGAAGACCAGTATCTTGCAAAATATGATCACCTCCGCAGAGCACTTAGACGCGCAATTGGGATGGATCTTGCAAGAGCAGTTTCCTCACTAGAAGATCCCGAGCGTTTGGGGATTGAGTTTTCCCATCCATCCTTTCTTGTCAAGACATTCATTGACAAGCTTGGGAGAGATGATGCCATCCAGCTTATGCAAGTCAATCTTCAACCGCGTCCATATTACATTCGTCCAAATCTACTGAAATGTAACGAGTCTGAAATGGTGGAGGCACTACATGAGGCCAATATCAAGGTTGAATCAGACCCTGAAGTGACTGGTATCTATAAGGTGATTGAGGGAGCAGACCGCATCATCAGGTCCTCATTATTTCGTAAGGGCAATGTGCTTGTACAGGACAAGGCCAGTGTGTTGACAGTCAGATCGTTAGATGCACGGCCGGGCGATACAGTATGGGATGCCTGTGCAGCCCCCGGAATGAAGACCCAACTCCTCTGGGAGTCCATGCACAAACAGGGCCACTTGGCCGCCTCCGATATTCATCTTGGCAGATTAAAAATGGCGGCCGATCGAATCGGAGCACTCGGCTGTAGTGAGGTCTCATGGATACTTGCAGATGCTTCAACTGTTCCTGTACGTAATGCTGACAAGATCCTCATCGATGCACCATGTACTTCAACAGGAATTCTACGAAGTCGTCCCTCCTTCAAGTGGAAACTAAACAAGAGGTATCTCATGAGTATCATGTCAATACAGCATAAGATTCTGGAGGGGATTATGTCTGTCTATGTGAATAGACCCAGCACTGAAATTGTCTATGCAACATGCTCTCTCTTGCCTCATGAGGGCGAGGACCAAATCGATTCCATGCTGAGCCGGTATGATGTGGAGTTTCTTGAGATTCCAATTCCCAATGCGAGCCACGGTTACCCCGAATATACGTGTACAGATAAGGTCCGACGATTGTTCCCACATATTCACAATACAAGTGGCTTTTTTATTGCGAAGTTTCGTATTGTGTGACCTCACCGTCCACCGGATACTCGTCGATAGATCGAGTCCATTACCCTACGCGCAAATTCCTGATCATCTTTGAAGGCGAACGGAATCGAATAATACTCCTTGCGTGCCTTTTCGATGGTCTCTATATCTCGGCTCACATATGCTCGAAACAATAGTTTGGTCCACTTGAAACATGGGTCTTGATTGAACTTGTCAGAGAATCCGGAGGACTCCGCAACCTGAGTCAGATATTTGATTCCGTCCTTTGGTCTTCCCAGCATCAGATCTGCAAGTGCACCCATACATGCAAAGACAATCGCATTCTTTGCCAATCCTGATTTGATATAGGTCTCGGCGCCCTCCTTGTATTCCTTCGATTTCTTTGCATAGAGTTGACGACCATCAACTATCGTGATATCCCGCAGTTGTTCCTCATGCTCGACCTTTTTCAGCCCTCCGCCACTCAGAAGGGTCGCCTTGAGTTCCGCCTGCATGCTTCGCATATTATCTTTCATGACCAATTTGTTTGCAGTCGTGATCATATTCCGTCCTGCCTTGAGGAGCGACTCGCGGACAGATGAATTCTGTAAGGTGGGATCCGAATTGGCTATTCCGCTCTCATAGACGGCGCGACAATATCGATAGATCTCATAGGCACGATTAATGAGTCCGAGATCGACCAGAAAGTTGAGGCCAGAGATCGCAGTGAGAATGGCATTATCGGTCTCGCCAAGATTTTCGAACTGGGTTGCGGCCTCAATAAGCCATAGGACTGCATCCGAACTCTGTTGAGACATCATCTCTTGGCCCTTGGCAAGGGAGGTGTATGCGTCTATGCACATTACCGATCTGTCAAAGTCCGAACATTTCATGGCCACCTCGCCCTTGGAAATGACCTGATTTCGTAGGCCACAGGTGTAGCGACCCTTATCACTACGAAGCCAAGAGCAATATTCTGATGATTCCACTGTGCCTTTGCACCTCTCGGTAGGTCTTTATCTTGAGCGTTAAAAAATCCATTCACGGCGTATCATAACTCTTAACTGGATATGTAACTTGGGCCTTGAGGAGGTATGCCTCGTGATAGACGGTGATGACGAACTGGAACGAATCCGTAAGAAGAAGATGGAGCAACTGATCGCTCGTGAGAAGCGGCTGCGCGAACAGCAAGAGCGTCAGCAAAAGACCACTACTGAACGATTGGGCCTCCTGAAGCGGTTTTTGGCTCCTGATGCTGCAAGTTACTTGGACGCTCTCAGAAAAAATGAGCCTGTCATTGCGAAGCGTGTTGAGGATGTGATCCTTTATCTCATAGTCTATCGCGGTATTCGTCAGATGTTCAGTCAATTGGATGTTCGGTACGTCGAGCGCCAAGTAAAGGGTGAAGGTCCACGCATTAAGATTCAGCGTGATGGTGAGACCTCCGATTTTAGTGACTATGTCCGCGAGGCCATTCATAAGAAAGATGAATGAATGATTAGACCGATCTCGCTCATTTCATGGCTTGAGCTCGAGATTTCCATTGGCGGATCTTGTATTGCAGATCTTGGATGTCGCCCGGCTTTGAATTCCATGCATTGGCCGTCCGGCGCATCTCAAAGATGAGTGCACCGCCTCGTGCCAGTTTCTGTTCCAATATGTCCACAGCGGTCTCAAGAGCCTTGGCAATATTCTCATGGCCCTCGGTACGTTCCACTATCTGATCCAGATCATCAAATATGGTGTCCGGTGAAGCGCGTTGCCACTGCTCGATAGGAATCTGAGCCTCACGATACTT
Organism: Candidatus Thorarchaeota archaeon; assembly: GCA_021498125.1. Taxonomy (NCBI): domain Archaea; kingdom Promethearchaeati; phylum Candidatus Thorarchaeota; species Candidatus Thorarchaeota archaeon. The sequence goes on from JAIZWL010000001.1 coordinate 557,064, forward strand.
TTTGGCTGGGATGACCACATTATTCGGACCGAGCTCCACTTCGTCTTCGACTTGCAGTTTATCTATTATTGATTTAATCTCCGCTACGCTTGTAGCCAACATAGCTGCAAGATCTTCAATGGTCACCTTGCGCTTTTGTAAGACAATGCCAAGGATTCGGTATCGCGTATCACCATGAGCCAACAGGGCTTTTCTCAACCCTTCGATGGCCTGTTCTTTTCCCGTGATTGCATCCATCGATGCAGCAGAGAGTTTGGCCAGGTCCTCTTTGAGCTGGCGGACTTGGGCTTGAGCAAGATCCAGTTGGTGCTGGGTTTCTCCTGACTGGGGTAGACCTGATACCACGGGGGCTCCTGTGGTTGGTTGGTCGGATCGCATATCGCGGACCTCTTGCCCCATTGCACGAAGCGCACCCTGAGCCTTCTGGAGTTCAGTCTTTAATTGCTGAATCTCAGAGTCCTTCTCTTTCACACTCTGCTCAAGGGTCTGTAGTTGCTGATTCAGCTGAGATGCCCGTCGGACACTACCGCTAAGTTGGGCTTGCATGGTCTCTAAGCGTTGATTGAGAGCTGCAATTTGCATGGTCTTTTCTCTTAGCCGTGTGTTAATATCGTCGGACATATCAATTCCCATTCTTTGTCAGACGGTGACGGATAAAAAGGAAATGTGTATTGCCTCAAAGGGAAGTGTTTCTGTTATGCGCTTATTCGATGCCCATACTCATCTTGACATGAAACATTACCAGCATGACTTGGACAAGGTGATCAAACGGGCACAGGATGCTGGTGTGGAGGGCATGGTGACCTGCTCTATTGGCCCCGGTTCCTTTAGACGAACACTAGGGATTGTGGAAAAATACAAGGGCCTCGTCTTTCATACTGCTGGAACCTCCGTGTCACAATTGACCAGAAAAGAGGCTGATGAGATCATTGCACTCTCTCGCAAGTATGCTGACCAAATAGTTGCAGTTGGTGAGGTGGGACTTGACTATTACTGGATAAAAGATCCTGCTGGTCGTAAGGCGCAGGAGCCGCTCTTTATTGATTTTATTAGGTTGGCAGAAGAGCTGAATCTGCCAATTGTCATCCATTCACGTAAGGCTGAGGCTGAGGCCACTGACATACTTGAACGGGAATTCAATGGTCCTGTGCTTATGCATTGTTTTGATGGTCCTCCGCGTGTCGCTCAGCGTGTGGCCGACAATGGCTGGTTCATTACACTTCCAGCCAATTTTGGACGCTATAGAAACCGGAGGCGCGCCGCCGAGATCATGCCCCTTGAACAGATCTTACTTGAAACCGATGGTCCCTATCTATCTCCTACGGATCAACGAAACGAGCCTGCAAATGTTAGATATGGCTGTGAAACCCTTGCGGAGATTAAAGAGGTTGATCCCGAAGTTGTCGGGACGACTACGACCTCCAATGCGCGTGAATTCTATCGCCTCTGAAAACTTGTTCAATGCCTGACCGACATGGCCATATACAAAGAAGACTAAATACTATAGTGGACTGTGAAAAGGTGTGTATACTCGGAAATTCATAGACATAACAGCAGAACTCAAGCATCCTGTTGCTGTTGTGGGGCTACCCGGAATTGCAAATGTAGGGCGCATCTCAGTTGAAACGCTTATAGAGGTACTAAATGCAGAACCGGTCATGCAGTTTTTCTGTAGCGATTTCCCACCGCAGGTGATGGTCCATGACGGAATCACGAAGATGCCAAAATCATCACTCTATCTCTATCGATCAGCCCCAGATGAGCCGCATGATGTGTTCTTTCTCACAGCAGACTATCAACCGGGAAATAGTCGTGGTGTCTTCGAGTATGCCGACTTTATCGTTCGAGAATTTGCCACTTATGGTGTGGAAGAGGTCATTGCACTTGCAGCCTACGAGCAAGACTATGCGGCTTACTTCGACCAATTCCCGGCCGAGCCACGTGTCTTTGTCTCAGCAAGTGATCAACAGCTCCTTGACGCATTATCGCTCATCTCAGGGGTTGTGAGTATGAAGCAGGGCGTCATCAATGGCGCTAATGGAATCATTCCGACCTGGGCCGCCACAATGTATGATATGAAGGGTGCCTGTCTTCTAGGCGAGACCATCGGTATTCTCAAGATGGATTATCGCGCAGCCAGAATGGCCATCGCCGTCTTTGGGGATCTGGTGGGCCTCAAGACACCTCTTGATGCACTTGATGAACAGGCTGAACAAGTAGTTGAATTTCTTGGATGGGCCAAGGACGAGATGGAACAGCAGGGTAAGCAAATGCAGGACGAGGAGACTCGACCTGACCGTTATATCGGATGATATTGTTATTCAACAAGTTCGGGGCGAAGAATATCAGTTATCAATGCTTGGCTGTCCAGATTAATATAGAAATAATGATCATTATGTTTGACCTTTACTGTAAAGGGAAATCGCTTGGCACTGATTAGCACATTGGGCGGTACATTTAGTACGGTCTTTTTGCCACAGACTGGGCATTTTGCGTATCTTTTAAACATCTATTCCACCTTTATCAGATTATAAAATTCTCTGATCATTTTGTAACTAATTTTGTATCTTCGCTCACTAGTAGAGTGGCACGGTATTGTTCGGGGCTTTGTAAGGCTTCCGTAAATAAGTTAATGATATCTGCTGCATCCATGTCGTATATTGTTGAAGAGTTTGTACCAATAATTCGTAGATTCTCGTAGACTCCAAACTCTGCCAGAATCTTAAACTCACTGTTGTTATGCTGTGCCTGAAGGATAAAGTGTTTTGCAAAATCTTTGAATTCGTTCTTTGGCCCCCTGAGGCTTGCCTGAATATGTATAGTTCTGCCTTTTTGAAGGAGTTCATCAAGAAGATACGCACGAATGACTTGGTTGCCGACCTTCCGACGGATATCACTAAATTCTTCAATGGTCCCATCGGCATTTTTCAGCTTCCATGTATGTGTACTCAAGTACTACCACCTATACTTTATACTTTGAAGCCGGATTATATAGAGATTATCTGCTCGTATTCTTGCGCGGAATACCTTTATTTGTTGGTGAGCATAACAATTCTCTGCCGATTATACGATGGAGTGAGTCGAATGTTACAAACAATCGATATGGCTATCCGCGAAGTTCACATTGGACTTTGGTTCCTTGTTGTGGGCTATTACTTCTTTCTGTTCCTGTTTCTCTTGTTCTTCCGTTGGCGAAACACCAAGAATCCATTCCAGCTAGCAATGGCTCTGTTCTTTTTGCTACTGGCCATTGGAAGATGTTTCTACTTTGTCGGTGATTTCTATGCGGATTCACGCTCACTATATGGTGGACTCCCCTCTCTTGGCGTCACTACATTACTACCTGATCTCACTCCATGGCTTAGTGCTGGTGCATTCTTTCAATGGATGGCCCTTGCAATTCTTTCGGCAACAGCAGGCTTCATGATTATCGGACGAAGATGGGGCGAGATTCTCTTTGCAACCCCCGCTGCGATAATTGCAGTCGTACTGGCAGTCTTTCCTCTGGACTCAGGTATGCGTGCGAATATTACCGGTAGTGCAGGAGCAATCTATGCATTATTCATCCCCTTATTGTTCTGGTATCTGGCATATCAGTCAGGCGGGCTTCTCCGAAGGTCAAACTTCATTCTTGGACTTGGCTTCTTTGTTCTCTTTGCGGGTAGAGCGGTTCACTCCGGTAGAGAAGTACTGGCAACTTTTGTCTTCGGGAGCTACACGATTCCCGGCATTCTCGCACCGGGCCTGATTGTGATAGGACTGATTCTTATTGCTATAGGAAATGAATGGGGTCAGAAATAATTACATACATGTGGTAGAGGTGATTTGATCTCTACCATTCAATCTCTTTTAGCCGATCTCTTTCCATTCAAGCATTTTTAGATCTTCAAGAGTATGGAGTGCTTTTTGTACATCTTTGAGATGCTTTCCGAGCTGATCTGCAATTGCTCGTGTGGTGAGGCTCCCCTTACACATCTTTGCAACATCGTACGTGTCTTGGTCCATCTGTCCAAGTCGAACAAGCATTGGTGAGACCTTGCCTTTTAGAAGCGGGACTATGATTTTCTTTTCTGAGGCCTTCCCGTTCTTGGTAATGTCGTCAAGGATCTTGCCAAATTTCTCAAATGGCTCCAGATTGCCATCCCAGTCCACAAGGACATCTTCGTACTCTTTTACAAAGGCATTATTCACATCCGCAAGAACGGCCATGGCTGCATTGGTGTCGTCCACTTTATCCACGATCGCTGCAACAATGACATTTTTTCTGAGTGAGAGGCAGATGTCAAAAGCTCCAAAGTCTATTACGTGAACACGATTCCCGGAACTCAGCTCTCGCCCGAATTGAATCAGGGCGGTCAAAAACCCGCTGATGAGGTTCGGATCCATGTCGGCCTCGCCATATTTTCTGTCGAGAACACACAACCCACTGTCAGCAATGAGGATGTAGATGGCCTGAATCAAATCGAGATCGCTCCATTCAATACTTACGAATTCACTATGAATCATGTGTTTATATCAGTATTCGTGCTGTGGCCTTATTGATTTGTTTTTGGTTTTGTTGGCAAAATTAACATTCCGGAGGGCTTTTTACCGATACTACTGGAGCATTCTACGGTGAACACGGTGGACACAGCAAAGGATGCCCGGGTTCTAATCGTAGAGGATGCACTTGCTCGCCTCACGGCTCTCATTCGCAATCGGCGACTGAAGATGCATCTGAACTATGGAAAGTTCAATGAGGTGTTAAAGACTCTTGAGGGGATCTTTTACGAGATCAAGTACTCCTATGTAGAGGCACCACAACTGGCTGAACTTCCGGCTACAAAAAAGATCGTTCAGGCAGTTGTTGCTATGGGCGAAGGCTTTGAGACCACCCTTACGTCAACTGGTCACAAACCTAAGACCGAGGGTGAGAGATTAGCAATTGCAGAGTTCCGCTATGCAATTCGTGCCATCACTGGGTTCCCACGAAGGCTCCAAAAATTCCCTGATGATGCCGGGTACGCCGTGGATCTACTAGCTGTCGAGATCAGTCAGACGAGTGCGGTGAAAGGCAGCGACAAACTCACCGAATGCCGATGCACCGACGGTTCACGAATCTGGACTATTGTGACCAATATTCAAGGTGTCAAAAAGGAGACGAAATTAGCTGCTGCTGTGCTTCCCCCGACAGAATTCATGGGCGTGATTAGCGAGGCCATGTTCTTAGGGGGTGAGTCGTTGCCGGATGAAACATCTCTCGGTCTTATGGATGATATTCCTGAACGATCACTTGCACAGGCACGTGGGCAGGTGCTCTCCTTGATCAAGAGGCTTGCGTAAAAGTGGTAGAGCTAAAAGAACTTCAGAAGCGATTGAATGAGTTCGATGAGGCACGAGGCTGGAATTCATTTCCTGCGTCACAGGTCTTCACTCATCTGATCGAGGAACTTGGTGAGATTTCCCGTTTTATCACCATCGAGGAAGGCTACAAAATAGTAGGAATTGGTCATGAGGCACCGAAAAAAGAATCACTGGGCCGAGAATTCGCTCAGGTCTTCTCATTATTTGTGCAGTTGGCCAATCACTTTGGCATCGATCTCGAAACCTGTATTCAAGAAGAACTGGAGATTATGGGGCGGCGATTTCCTGAGGATGAGTGGGCGAAGCGTCTAAAGAAGTGAACTATGCCCCACCGCGAAACGACTGGACGGATGGCCGTGCAGTGATTCTATTGCAGTCGTCGTTGGGCATCAAGTGCCTTTTTGGCCATGTCCTCAAGATCCTTTGTTGCAGCAAGGAGGCCTAGTGCCTTATTTCGGACTACTGTAATGTTCTTCTCTTTGGCCCACTGAGCAAGACCTGTCACAAGAGGGCCAAGTGCAGTCCGTGCAGCCTCTACGGTTCCCACAGCCTTCCCTAAAAGCTCAAGAGCCTCTTTTGGTTTCATTCCTGATTCTGCGACTCTCATCCAAACCAGGGCATGAATCATATACAGCGAGTCCAACATCAGTGTTGGTGACTTGGGATTATCCTGTACCTTCTTGATCAGTCTGTCCTGTCTGGTTTCAAAGACATCCTTGAAGAGGCCAAATGCCTTCTTCACATTTCCCTTATCCAGTTCGATTATTCCTTTCTGAAGCTTTTCATCGGTTTCGGACATCGCTGTATCCTCTCAGTTTATTGTCTGATGCTCTGTTGAGTGTTCAAGATACTATTATGACTTTCTGCTCGTATCAATGTTCCTAAGTATGTGTATTATGTTTTTGAACATTGTTGATGCTAATCAGCCGGGAATCTAAAGCGAAACCTCTCTCTATGTACATCGGAATGACGTGGATCTGTATAGACTTGTTTCAGGGACGGTCCTCTACTTAATTTTCTGTGAGAGATAATGTTTATTTCCTGCCATTCGCTTCAGATTATATCTGCGACTTGACACTGGAGGTATACAATTGGTTAAGACTACATTCACGTTTGAGGAACTCAAGAGGATCTCTTATAGAGAGCTACGGGAACTTCAGGAACGCAAGTTTAAGGCGTTCATCCGATATCAGGTCTATCCGAACCATCCTTACTATAGACGGCTCTTCAAGGAAAATAACATTGATCCGTTCAATATCACAAAGATAGAGGACTGGGAGAAGTACCAAATCCCATTGGTTCGAAAGATCGACTACAAAGACCATCTCAAGGAGTTTGTACTGAATCCCTCAGAAGTGGATGGCAAAGAGAGGGACCCCGCAGAGATTGTCAAGAACCTACTGAACTATGCTCGTGCCGCAGGCAAGGCCGAGCTGTATAAATTTCTAAGAAATAATGGGGCCCGCGTAAAATTACATCTGGGTGCATCTGCGGCAATGGACAGAATTAGAGAACGTTTGACCTACATGTATGCCCCGCTTCAGTTCTGGTTGAGTTCAGGTCGCGCCTCTGGGATGCCAGCACCTGTATTTCTCACGCGATATGATAATGATCTCTTGTACAAGAATTGTGTCAAGGTCGGCCAGATGGCTGTTGATCCCTGGGCTGCTGAGGGATGGGAACTGGTGAGCATGAATCTCTTCCCCTATGCACCACATCTAGGATGGCATGCAGTTAACTTGGGTCTCAAACAGATGTCAAAATTCTATGTGGCCACAAGTGCTGGTGGGGCAATTCCCACGCCAAAACTTGTAGAGATTGCAAATCTCTTCAAAGCAAATGGCTTTGCAGGCATGCCCAGCTATCTCCGTAACAGGTTCATCCGTGCGATGAAGGAAGCAGACTATGAGGCTCCTGAGAAAGTCGTGGTTCTCTTGGCCGGAGAGAAGATCTACCCTCCAGTAGTAGATGATATGATCTCAACCCTCAAGTCCAAAGGTGCAAAGGAAGTCCGTGTTATTGGGGGATATGCATCATCTGAGAGCAAGGTCTCGTTTGCCGTGCAGTGTGATTATAACGGACCTTATCATAATGTGAGTCCTCTTGTCCTCTCTTTCGAGTTCACCCGGCTCAATAAGGATGGAAGCTGGGAGTTTGTTGACGAGAACGAGCCGGGGCATGTTACTCTGTTCCATCTGGATGCGACAGGTACGGTCTTCGAAGGTTTTCTCTTGGGTGATGTTACCTCCCGTCATGAGAACGGAAAGTGCCCGATCTGTGGGATTGATGGTCCTCACTTTTGGGACATTGGCCGTCAAAATGATGCTGAGGCTCAAATTGAAATCATGGGACTCTCAGAGAAAAAGATCAAAGGTGCCACCGTCAATCTGACCGCTCTGAGAACGGATCTCCTTCGTTTCCCTGAGATTGAGGAGATACAGATAGAGATTGCCAAGGAGGACATGAGCGATCCGTACAGTATGGATGTTCTCAACTTGTATGTTGCAACGCATTCATCAGTGAGACCCCCACATAACACACTCGTCACTGAGATACAGCGTCTGACAAAAGACTCGACAGAGATTACTCCACGAGTCTTTATGATGTCCTTTGAAGAACTTCTCGAGAAGGCGGGTGGTATGAAGTTCATGGAGATTGCAGATGTACGTCCAAAACCTGCATGACAGATTACAAGTTTATGGCTTAAGCCAAAGAACAAATAAGGATAATCTGATAGTACGAGGTCGATGCACTATGGCGCTTGAAAACGAGCCTGACGGAATCACAACTGGTGAGGAACGTTTTGCAATCAGTGCTTATGATATTGCAAGTCGTACACTCACACTCTGGTTGCGTAGGATTTTGGAATATATCATAGTGGCGGGGGCAATCTTGCTCTTGTACCAAACGATCTCTCTGATTGTGATAATGGTTGTTACGGGGTCTCTGCCCAACTTCATATCATTTAATGGAAATGTCTTGGATATAGTGAATCATTTGCTCACTCTAGTGTCTTCAGTGTCCGCCTATTCGGCAACTGTGGCTTTCTTCTCAATAGGCGGTTTGTTTGTTTCTGCTTTTGTCACAGGTGCAACCATTAAATTTGCATATTCCGATTATGGTACTCCCGGTAATGGTACTGTTAGAGAGAGTCTTTCATTTGCTACGAGCAGAATGTTCAAGCTGATTGGAATCGGTTTGCTCCGTGCCCTCATTACGGGTGCGTTCTTTGTTCCTCTTGTGTTTGTTATGTTCGCTATCGCGGCAATTCCCATGACCGATCCCTATGTGTGGATGGTCCAAGTTCAGCAGTATGTTTCGCTCCTCTTACTGAGTATAATAATACTATTTATTGGTGTCTATGTGATAATCCGTCTTACTCCTGCCATGGCAGTCGGTACGATTGAGGATCTAGGGGTTGTGGATTCTGTTAAACGCGCATATCGACTCAGCGGACGAAACTTCTGGCATATCTTGGGAGGTATGATTCTTGTGTGGCTAGGAGTTGCATTACTGAACTTGGTCATTATGGCAATAGTGTCTCTGTTTGTGCCTAATTTCACATTGGCATCATCGATTGGAGGACTTGTTGGGGTTGCCTTGTTCTCTGCAATCGATATGATCTTTCAGACGGTCTTGTATCGCGATTTAGTTGCCAGAGCCAATGTGTTTGAGGAAACTTATTGGTGATTGTTGACGAGCCCTCTGATAGGGCTCGCTCTTTTCTTTTTTAGTTGGTTATTCGTCGTCCAAGATGCGTTCATACATCTGGACAAACATACCTTCATCTTGTTCGTACGGCTCGCCCCAAGGTCTGAATCCGAACTTGGCCATCAAGCGTTCACCTATTTTGCTTCCGACCAAGATATTGCAATAATTACGCCGTAATCCATGGGCACGTGCATATTCTGCAAACTGTAGATACATTGCAGAAGCGAGACCTGAGGCTCGACAGGAGCGACTAACTGTCTGATGTTCTCCATAGAGACCCTTGTCTGTGATTATGGCCTTGTAGACCCCAACGATCTTACCCTCGAGACGGGCTCCAAAATAGTGATATCCCGAATGCATCTCCTCTATAATCTGTTCCGGAGTGTACATTCGCTTTTTTCTCCATGATGTGGGGTATTCCTTCTGAAGCGGCCAGACCTCCTTGAACAGTTGTGAGATCTCCTCAGCATCCTCTTCTGTGAACTCTATGATCTTAATCTCTTCAGGTGCAAGCTCAGCCATAGATCATCCCATCAGTTTTGTGTGGTTTATGTTTGATTTGCACGAACAAATAAACGCCGCTCTCAGGGCTATTGGTGTGTTTTGGCCCAGTCAAAGGCCTCTTGAATGGGCGTACAGCCACCACATTTGTGGCAACCAGCCACTGTCTTATCAGGATTCAGATCATTGTCGTAGAGAATTCGTCCTACATTTTTGTAAAATGCTATGGCGCCCTCCAAGTCGGACACATAGGGAGGTATGTAGTTTGCGAGTTGGCTTCCATATGCTGGCCTAAACGGAGTGACGACAGTCATTATTCCCAATTCTGATAGCTCTTGGATAAATGATAATGTGGTTGCTTGATCTTCTCCTAGGCCATAGAGAAGAAAGGTGCTCACATTGCCTCGGTCAAAGTAATCAAGGGCTGTATCCCAAGCTTGGCGATAGAGGTTCAATGGACCGTACTCGTGTTTTCCGGGGCATACTCGTTTACGGACCTCATCATCGGCGCTCTCAATGTGGATCCCTACTGCATTTGCACCTGCAGTAGCAACATTCTCTATGTATCTCATTTCGGTTGGAGGTTCGAACTGCACCCCAATTGGAAGGTCCGAGACCTCACGGATTTTTTTAATTATTCTGACGAGTCTATTTGTCCCGACATCGGGGGCGTCTGGAGTACCAGTCGTGATCAGGATGTTCTTGATGACCCCTTCCCGCTCAGCAGCCATGACCACTTCCGCCACTTGTTCTGGTTGCTTGTCTAAGATTGTGTCACCCGCGTTTAACGAGACTGGGATTGTGCAGAATTTACACTGGCTTCCGTGGGCCCAATAGCGACAGGCCTGATACGCTGTCGTTGCAAGGGTCTCACTACCATGCAAGAGAGCTATCTTACGATACTCTATCCCATCCGCCGTCTTCATACCCAAAAACTTGGGTGTCGGCACTGCACGAAGCTCGACAGCCCCGTCGTATATCCATACTAGGGGATCCTCTGTCGGTTCCAATGTTGCAGAATGAAATACCTCTGCTTGTTTTCCGCTCCTGAGTGGTACTCCAACGGGACGCCCATTTGGAATGATGAAATATCGAGCACCCACTGGACCAGCGCCGCCTCGACGACCTTTGAGTTCCTTTTTGATCACGGTCGCACCCTGAGTGAGAAGCCGAATTTTCAGCCGAAGTAATTCTTCAGTGTTCATGATGCTCGGTCCCCTGTCACATTTTGGCTTAATCTATGCTCCTTTTGTGGCCATCTGCAAGCATCAGGTATTCGGGAAGATCAAGGACCTTGATCTGGTCCTGTGCCTGTGACTTTAGCATGTTCTTGCAAAATGGGCACGCTGTCACAAGATAGTCCGCGCCAGTACGAAGTGACTGCTCAATACGTTCACGGCCAATCTTTCGAGACTGTTCGGGAAACAGAGTCCTGAGACCTGCTCCATTACCACAACACATCGCATTCTCACGTGATCGCTCCATCTCTACTAATGGCGTTTCAGCGACCCGATCGATGACTCGTCGAGGTTCATCATAGATGCCACTGTGGCGCCCCAGATGGCAAGGGTCGTGGTATGTCACAGTTCCCTTGACCCCAGTGGGAAGGTCCTTCAGTTGAGAATCAAGAAATTGAGTGATATGGACAACGGGTTTGTTCAGAGTCAGTCCAAGCTCGGGATAGTCTTCTGTCAGTGTGCGATAACAACCCGGACAGGTCACCATGATTGTTTCCGCATCCAATGCATTTAGCACTTCGACATTATGGTTTGCGGTTTCACGCGCCTCTTCCACAAAGCCTGTTCGTAAGAGCGGTGAACCGCAACACCACTCATCAGGAGTGATCGTGACGCTATACCCAAGTCGCTCAAGCAACTGGATGGTGCTCTCTGCAATCTCCTTTTCTCTATAAGCTGTAGTGCAACCAGTAAAGTAGATGACACGTTTCTCTCCTGTTCTGGTGGTCTTAAGCCACGAATTGCGATTGTTGTGATCCTCCCCATAGGGATTGTGATGCTCATGAATGGATGTGGCAATCTCAGTCAGGCGTTCTGGGGCTCGGCCCTCTTCAACGATTCGCGCACGAACGATCTCAACAATTGACGCGATATCAATACCCGGTACGCACCACGTCAGGCAGGCACTGCACTCTAGGCACTGATAGAGCACTTCGATACCTCTTTCGTCAAGTGGCCGTACTCCTGTGAGGTCCTGATGGATAAGGAGTGCCCGTCCGTGAGGCGTCGGGCTGTCAGATCTCCATGCGAAGAATGTGGGGCAGACATGCCGACACATCTTTGGGCAGGATGCGCACATCCGCACCTGTTCTGCTATATTCTCAGGTTTCATCGGTCACGCACCTCCAGACCAAGTTTGCCGGGATTCATGATTCCGTTCGGGTCGAGAACAGCCTTGATCTTTCTGAGGACTTCCATTCCCGAACCGAGTTCATCTTCTGTATAGGTACTTCGACTAAGGCCTACTCCATGTTGGTGGCTCATGGTCCCACCCGCCGCGAGACACGCCTTGACCCCATCATCCCAGATTTTCTTGTAGGCTGCCCAAGACGAATCTGCCTCCTCCCTTGCAAGAAAGAAGATCATGTAGATACTTCCGCCATGTGGGTACATATGGGAGAAATGAGCCAAAATTATTGCATCATTTTCCTCCATTACCTGCTTCATCGAGTGATAGACCTGCTCAAGTTTATCGTAGGTGGCGACGACATCAATAGTATCTCCAATGGCATAGCCCGCCGTAGTGAACTTGGACGGATAGTACATATCATATCGATGTTCCCACCATCTTTTAGAGGGGCCCTCACCAAAGTCCTTTCCTCCATGTCCAAGACAGATCTCCGCTGCTACACGTTCGTCCAACTCAACCCGCTCAGGGCTGCCGTCAAAGGCTAGCATCAGCATACAGTCACCATCATCCACCTCAAAATGAGTACTCACGCTCATTGCAGTGTCTTCGGGATCATAGAGTCTGACAACGGACGGTGTTACCCCCGCTCGGAAGATGTGCTGTATCGCTGTGAGACCTGTATGAACGTCCTTGAACGCAAAGCTGCGAAACTTGCGTGTTTCGGGCAGAGGAAAGAGCTTGAGTGTGGCCTCAGTGATCACGCACAAGGTTCCCTCAGAACCGATGAATAACTGTTTGAGATCCGGCCCCACAGAATGACGGGGGACCGCCTTGCACTCCACAATTGAACCATTGGGAAGGACCACTTGGAGACCCAGTGTCATGTCCTCAATTTTGCCGTAGAGCGATGACATTGAGCCACCAGACCGAGTAGCGATGAATCCTCCCACATTTGATGCACGTAAGGACGTGGGAGTATGTCCTGTTGTGTACCCGCGACGATTCACCGCCTCTTCAAGGTCGATTCCGACGACTCCAGCCTGCACTCTGACAGTCATCGATACATCATCGATCTCCAAAATCTTGTCCATTCGCTTCAGGTCGAGCTGGATGCCACCGTAGATTGGTAGTGTGCCTCCACAGGTACCAGCACCGCCTCCCACCGGGACCACGGGGATTCGCAGATTGTTTGCGATCTTCAGAATCTCTGCGACCTCTTCCGTTGTTGCAGGAAATGCGATGATATCCGCAAGAGGTAGGATTTCACCTGCTCGGATCTTGGCCTCACTGAGGGGCCATGCATCATGTGCGTTCAATACACGATCAGTAGTTGTCAGGGTCACATAATCGGGACCCACAATGTCTTGGATCATAGATGCGGCCTTTGTGATTGTATCCTTATCAAGAACCACGAGATCACCTCTTCAACCGAAGATGCTGTGCAAGATATACTGTGAAATCACTCACTTCTACTTCACTGTCCGCACGAAAGAGCGCATTTTCAATTTGGGCTGTGCATAAGGGACATGGGGCAACAAGATGTGTGGCACCACTCTGCTTGATTCCACTCACATTCACCTGCGTGACTGCATTTGCCACATCCGGGGAATGATAGCCCACCATCCCTCCGCCACCACAGCACGAGTCTGCCACAGAGGATGAGACATATTCGGTTGGAAGAAGTGTGAGTATCTCACGTTCGTAGTCCTCCATCTGGCGAGAAGTATGGCGAATGAGATGGCAGGGATTATGGAGTGTGACCTTTTGAGGCGCGGTCTCAGTAGAGGTCGCATCAATTGCTTTTCTGACGCGATCGATGCCAATGACCTCCACAAGGTACTCCATCATATGATAGACAGGGATGTTCCACTCTCTCTCCTCTGCCATCTGGCTCAGACTTGAGGTACACCCCGCACAGGTTGTCACTACGCTCTTGACACCCATTGCCTTTACCTTCTCTGTCAAAATATCTGCGAGGTGTTCAGCAGTGGCCGTGTCCCCAATTAATCGTGCTGGAAGACCGCAGCAACTCATCTCTTCAAGAAGCGTATAGTCCACTCCAAAGTGATCAAGAATTATTTTCCCCGCCTCACGCACTTCCTGAGCACGTTCCTCGGCTTGGCAACCGGGGTAAAAGAGGACTTCGGCGCCCTTGACAATACGATCTTCAATCAGGGGGAGTCCCAGCATCTCCAATCTCATGTCACGACTGTCGGCCTTGTCCTCAGGGTCTTCCCACGGCTCAAAGGCAAGATTATGGGTTGCGATGATCTTGCTGGTCTTCAACAGACTTTTTGGAACAAGATCGGGTCGTGTATTGAACAGCCTTGCTCGTACTATGTTCACGACCTCTGGAATGTTGACATTCTTTGGACAGACCTCTCGACAGGTCCCACAGCCAGTGCAGAGATAGATCTTGTCAACGGTGGACCAAAACTCTGGTGGTGAACGGCTCAGCTCAACAGCAATACTTCGGGGGCCACTGAAGCGATCTAGGCCAACTGCACGGACCACAGGGCAGTGATTGATGCATAGGCCACAGTTGATACACTGTTCAACTGAGCGGATGACATCGAGCTCTGCCTTGGTGTATGGTACGATCCGTTCCTGTTTCAATGTGTTCTTGACAAATTCATATGCCTCTTCCTCGCTCATGCTGACACCTCCTCTATGACCGATGTGCCCGCTGCATACCCTGTTGCCAGCGCCACACCGAGACCACTCTTCTCTACCGGCCAATTGTGCCCTGCAAGTACAGCTCCCGCACAGAAGAGGTTCGATGCATAGCGCTCACCACTAATTGTGATCGGTCTTAGGGTCTCATCACTTCCCACTCCGCAGCCGAAGAGTGGGTGTCCTTGCTCAGTGATCGACATGAGCCGAGTGAGGCGCTGTGGTCGTACATCCTCTGTTGGAATTCGTCGAGCATCAAAGACGGGCAGGTCGAATATTGTCTCATGAAGCCCTCTCTCCGAGCCAGCAATACCCCCGCCGATGAACTTTCCTGATGATAGGATAAATGCTTGTGCCTTGATCTTGATCGAACGTTTTGGAGCTCTTGCAATGACTTCCTGTACCGAGCTATTAGTGTTCGTGGCCGAGACGACCTGATGACCTTTCAGAAGAGTTCCTCCCTGTTCGACAAATATCCGTTCAAGTGCATTCTGTAAGCGTGTTCCCGGAACCGATGGGGGGAATCCCAAAAGCTCGATGATATCAGCTCTAAGTTCTTTTTCTAAGAGTGCCTTTGTTTCCAGAGGCTGATCGAGTCCAAGAACAGGTGGTATCGCAAGGTGAGTGGCGCCGCTCATCTCAATGTGTGGACTCAATTGAGTCATGAGACGATCTATTCCTTGGTAACTGTCCAGAAATCTTGCCACCTCTATGGCTGAGAGATTCTGAGGGCCTCCCAAGTGACCCAGATCGACCGTGCAATTGGCGACACGACGCGGGCCAGTTCCTTCGGTCTGGCGTTCTTCCAGATACGCCTTTGCTGCAAGCGCCGAATGAAAGTCGGGAAATCCTCGAATCCCCACAAATAGTAGAACATTATCGGGCTCTCTCGTGATTCCGCGAGGATCCATGGACTCCTGAAGAAGGGCTGTTGGTTTGGTAGTCCCAAGCATAGTTAGGGGCCAAAGGGTTTCTTTGAGGTTTCCAATGTATGGTATTGATGACCTGCTCATTTTTTGAAGGAACCAGTCCACTGATGCGCGAACCCGTTCCACCACTCTCTCCTCATTGATCACTGGTTCTCCGTTCTTGACCCCTAAGAGGGAATAGGGATGTAATGGATAGAGTGCGGAGATACCGTATAGCCCTTCTAATGGAGATGATACAGCAGTACCCGCCTGAGGAAGATATCCAACTATGTCAATTGCCCCCGAAGAGTCTGCTGTGGCACCGTGGCCTCTGGTGACGATGATTGTCTTTAGACCCGCCTCGGCCGTGACCGACCCAGCGACCAGACCTGCCATGCCGCTCCCAATGATGAGCACATCTGCTGACAAGTCCATCTAGTTCGCCTCCTCCCAAGGTTGACGTTCGGTCTGAAGTCCTGCATGATCAAGATTGGCCACACATGCATAGATGCCCTGAGCAAGCTCTTCCTGAGCAAGCTGTTCTCCACGCATGGGAGGCCGCTTTCCCTTCCAGCGTTCTGCAAGGAACTGGATGATCTCCTCGTGGTATTGTTTCCCCTCAAGTCCTAACTCTTCGGCGAGGATCGCAGCAGCCTTGAAGGTGCAAAATGTCCCCTGACAGGGCCCTGTTCCTATCCTGAGCCGGCGCCTCAGGTCGTTCATCGTCTGAGGGAATTCATTTCGAATCGTATAGCGGATCTCTGCCTCAGTCACCGGTTCACAGGTGCATATGGTCGTTTTCCAGCTTGGCTGTTCACGAGTCAATTCTAGAATCTTTGTCACTTCGGTTCCACGACGAGTCCGCATACGTTCAACAAGATGGCTTGACACGCCGTATTCTGTAGCAATGGCAAGAACATCAATATCGTCTTCATTTCCCGGTAATGGTGTTTCATGAGTCGAACATGGCGTGCTGATACCAAGTTTTTTGCAGACCAGATCTGTAGCATCTTCGGCCATCTGTCTGCACATGACCAGCTTCCCTCCAGCAAAACTGATCAGTCCTGATACGCCATCCGCTTCATGGTCAATGACCTTGTACCCTCGTGTGACATCCCCCTCTGGAATCTTCCACTCAGCCACCAATGGTCGTACGCCCTCCATCGTTCGAATGATACGCGCCTCGCGAATCGAAGGGACGACCCATTCAATACTTTTGAGTAGGTATTCGATTTCATCATGAGATGCTGAGAGGGTATCAGGATCATCCCATGTGTCAAGTGCTGTAGTCCCCAATAGTGTCGTGTTCTCATGGGGGAAGAGATAGATCATACGGCCATCAACTGCTTTTGTGATCACTCCCACATTGACCACACGTCTGTCAAAGATGATATGTGCTCCCTTGTTCATGCGGATATCCAGATGGGCTCCTGCCATCTCTACGATCTTTGGTGCCCACGGTCCGGTGGCATTCACAACAAACTTGGTCTTGACCGATTCCAATCTTCCAGATGTCCGGTCAAAGAACTGGATGCCTTGGACTTTTCCGTTCTCTACTATGATGTCTGTCACTTCGCAGTATGTACGAACATCTGCTCCATGTCGTTTGGCGTCGAGTGCTTGAAGGAGGCAGAATCGAAAAGGATCGATGAAAAACTCTTCAAAATAGAGTGATGCAATAAGATCCGGATTGAGCATGGGTTCGATCTTCAGGGAGTCTTCTGGTGTGAGAAACATGACTGGAGGGACATCACGTTCGGCAGCACGCTTGGAATACTCTTCTGCAAAGTTCCCCCCACTCGAGAGATCGCTCATCTCAAGCATAGGTGTGAGAATAGGGTCCTTCATGATGATATGGCGCGCAATGTGTAGAAGATGAACGACCTCTGTGGAACATAGATCCACAATCTCCGGCTCATTCATGTATTTGAGACCTGATGAGATCATTCCTGCACAGGTTCCTACTGTTCCAGATGCAAGATCATCACGCTCCAAGAGCAGAGTCTTTAGACCACGTAAGGCGCAGTCGCGGACCATCGCAGTTCCGGTGCTTCCTCCGCCGATTACAATGACATCGTATTCAGCCATTCATTGTGCCTCCCTTGTCTGTGCAGGGACTCGTTTATTGAACCAGAACTTCAATAGAAACGTTACTACTCCTCCGAAAAATGGTCATCAGAGTGAGAACTGTCGTAGGAACATTAAAAGGAGATACTTTGCGAAAAGAAACTAATGGCGACACCGATGCCAGATAATGGTGAAGAATGATGCCAACATACAATCTTGGTATAATGACAGTTGTAGGGCACGATGCCGAAAAGATAACTGATGCACTTGGAATCCCTGAGCATCGCTTTGATGATCTGTTAAGTACAGCAAAGGAAGCATGGGGCTATGGCGACACGGTTAGTGAATCAATAGAATTCATTGCCCAGCGATTAAATGGTTCGGAACTCGTTCTCGCAATGGTGCTTCTTGGCCGATTCTGGGAAGAGAGCAAGCAACAAGACTCATAGGTCTCGAACTTGTTTCTGATTAAAGAGAGGTTGTTAAAACGACCTCTCCGTTTCACTATTCGGCCTAATCAGTTACTCTCATTTTATGATGTCAGTGAAATCAGGTCCGACATCTCTGCAATCATGAGTTTATTGAAGACCCCATACTGTTGTTCGTAAATGGTAACATTCTCTGGGATTGGTTGTCTTCGCTCTTCCATGTGCACCATGTTGTCGACGGCCTCTTCAAACGTGCCATATACTCCCATGCCGATTGCGGCCAAGATTGCGGCTCCGATCACGGTGGCATCACGGGTCCTTGGTAGGGCAACGGGTTTGTTCGTGCAGTCGGCAATTATCTGTCGCCAGAGTGGTGAGTTGGAACCGCCACCATCAATGATGATCTCTGGGAACTCGACATCAAGCATGCCCTCCATCATCTGGACGTACATCTGAATGCCATACCCATTTGCTTCCATAATGGCACGTGCAATGTGCGCCTTTGTGTGGCCGAATCCCAGATTATAGAAGATGCCCTTGTTGTAGGCCATGAATGGGAAGATGACAAGACCATCACTGCCTGCAGGAACAGAGCTCGCAGAGCCCTCGATGATCTCATAGACATCACGATTGGTCTCGGCGGCAATGGCTCTCTCTCTATCGCAGTACTGATCACGGAACCACTTGTAGGCAAGACCTGTTCCCGGAATGACCCCTTCCAAGATCCACTTGCCCGGAATTGCAGAGGGGTTGCTGAACATCACGTAAGGTTCATCAAAATATTCGTCGGTGTGGGTAATCACAAAGGTGCCTGTCCCTGTTGTGGCCTTGACGATTCCAGGGCGAATTGTTCCAGTACCCAAAGCCGAACATTGCTGATCACCGCTTCCCATGATCACTGGTGTCCCCTTGAGAAGTCCCGTCTGCCTTGCCGCATCGGGTGAGACCTCTCCAATCATCTGTCCTGGTTTCACTATGTCTGCAAGTTTGTCAAGAGGAATGCCCGTCAGTTCGCAGAGGTCTTCGGACCAAGTGAGTGACTCGTGATTAAATGGGCCATACCGGGCATTGGCGGGTTCTGTCACCATTGCCCCACAGAGTCGATAGTTGATGAGAGCATCAAGAGTCACGAACTTGTAGGTCTTCTGAAAGAGATCTGGGCGGTTCTCTGCAAACCACATCATCTTGTGAATGCTCTTTCGCGGTCCGATGTCCTCAGCCATCTCTCTCGCCCTGTCTGTGGAACGATTGTCCACCCATGTCACAGTGGGCGCAAGAGGTGTCCCCGCTTTGTCAACCGGTGTGATGCAATCGCGTGTTGTCGCAACTACACAGGCGACCACAGAGCTCGCGCCTCTGGGGAGATCCGCGAGTGCTCGCTGCATCGTATTGCAGGCAGTACGCCAGAACGTATCCGCCAGTTGTTCGTGTGTCGAGAGACTATGAGGTGTCTTGGGATATTCCTCATATTCTCGTGTGATCTCACGACCCTCCTCATCAACAAGGCATGCGCGAGCACCAGTTGTTCCAATGTCAAAGACCGCAAATATTCGTTGGCTCATTCCTCTCACCGATAGGTACTATACTAGTCTTCGTGAGATAATAATGCTACTGCAACTGTTAGAAGGCCTTATTACACGGAATCGCCATGTCCGGATATAAACATCGGAGAGGAGTATCGATGTCCGAAGAAGATGTTCTGTATACGGCCAGTGATGGAGTGGCCACGATCACTATCAATAGACCAAAGAAATACAATGCCCTTAACATCGCCGTAGTCAAGAGGCTCAGGGAGCTCTTTGAGCGTGCGGAAAAGGATGATTCGGTCAGAGTCGTCATTCTCACAGGGGCTGGCGAAAAGGCCTTCGCCGCAGGAGCCGACATCTCAGAGTTTGAAGGAAAGGATTCTCAGACTGTGAGACCCTTGGCCGAGAATGGACAGGCGCTATGTACATACATTGAATCCATGAGTAAGCCTGTTATTGCGGCAGTCAACGGGTTTGCACTAGGGGGCGGTTGTGAGGTCGCTATGGCTTGTGACATACGTTATGCATCAGCCAACGCTCGATTTGGGCAACCCGAGATCAACCTTGGGATTATTCCCGGTTTTGGCGGCACCGTTCGGCTCCCACGACTTGTGGGTCTTGGAATGGCAAAAGAGCTCGTACTCACAGGGGATCAGATCGCCGCTGGGGAGGCACAGACAATAGGCCTTGTCAATAAGGTCTTCGAGTCTGTTGAGGCCCTGCGTGATGGTGTGATGTCGCTTGCGAAGAAACTTGCGACCAAGCCTGGTGTTGCGGTGGATGTGGCCAAGCAATCTCTGAACAATGCATGGGCTCTCCCCTTGAAAGAGTCCCTTGAATTCGAGGTCAATGTCTTCTGTAAAGTCTTTGACACCGAGGACATGAAAGAAGGTGTTGATGCGTTTCTCAATAAGAGAGAGGCCCAATTCAAGCACAAATGATTAAGTTCATTCAATCAGACCGGGGCTTCCCCGGTCGCTCTTTCTATTTATGAACCACCTCAAGTTTCCCATCATTCCATATCAGGTTGCCTTTACTGACGAGCAGGTCAATATGCATCTTGAGCATTATCTCCTCGAACATGATGTAGAGTTTGTGTGGGAATCGCGGATAGATTACATTGGAGAGGGCCAGTTTCTCAACTGTATCGAGACCTTTCTCTACCCGCTCTATGATCTGTTGTTCACGCCAATCAAAAACTGCAAGATACTTCTCAAGCCGCGGAATAAGATCCTCACGAATGGGCTCGAGTTGATGACTACTGATCCCAACTTGTGGCTCCAAGTCGATGATCTTCTGAATCGAGCGCCTGAAGTCCTCAATGTTTCCAACAGCATTACCATACCACGGTCCAAATTTTGTGAGATCTATGTCCACAAGCAAAATGGTGTCGAAACCGTTGATACCGAAGCAGGTGTGGTCCTTGGAATGACCTGGGGCGTGGATAGGGATTAGTTCAACTTCGCCGCAGGAGATCGCCTTTCCATCTTGGAAATGACCCGTGACCTCATAATTCTCCAGTACATGTGGCATTTGACTTCTAAAGAAGGTTTCCCACTCAGGCCAGAATCGATGATTCTGCATCCCATAATTTTCAATAAAACCATTGAATGATTTAATGCCTGACTCGCCCAACGGATGGCAAAGTACCTCACATTGTGCAGTATTCCAGATGCGATTCGCATTTCCTTTGTGGTCAAAATGAAAATGTGTTAGAACTATTCTATCAATATCTTTGAGTTCGTGACCAAGATCGTGTAGAGTCTTTTCGATGAGACCAAGAGTGGTTCCCGCGTCGACGAGAGTGAGAATCTCATCATCGATGAGAATACTATTGGAGTTTGGGAATCGAGAACGATTCTCTCCGCGGATAAGGTGTACATGAGGCATAATTTCGATGTGGATTGGATAATCAAAGTCGGTCAAGGTGTAGTCCTAGCATCTACTATGCTACAAAAACCGTTCGTACATGGAACAAGACCATTTTACCCTAGATTTATTTGTATGTTTGAGTTAAAACGAAGCTGTCGTTTCCGGGAGAACGACGGGTGTTTGTTGTGGCCTCGATAGACAGGAAAACAATTTGGCATAATTCCCTTCAAGCAATGAAGAAGTCTCTGCTTGGAACCTATGAATTCAGGACGATTGTGTCCGAACAGGAACGCTTCCTCAAATCATGGTGTCCTGATGCACCTGACTACGTTGTCTTTTCAGACTACAGGAGAAATGAGGGACGCCGGAGAATTCATGACATCCTTGAAGTCATCGATGATGCGTTGAGTCGTCTGGATCATTGCGACAACCGAGAGGCAGCAATGATTTTTAATAGCACAATGAAGCAGGTGGCGCTCTTTACAAAGGTGGCAAGCATTTTGGAGATGTCTAATGAGTCTCAGGCAAAGATGCCACTGGAGCCTACATACGTCATTCACCGATGCTGAGACGTAATCTCTAAAAATTAAGCAATAAAAATAAGGTGTAGGGGCGTAGGCCCACTACACAAGCCACTTGTACGTGATCTTTTTCTCATCGACACGGTCGAATGCCAATTTGAGTGGCATACCTACTTCAGGCATGCTCGTCAGATTTGTGATATGTGCGGTCAAGCGAAGGCCCGATGGGAACTCGCCGATAGCGACCACATACGGCGCCCGCGAGGCAAGGCTCTCTGGTGGGAAGTCAACGATCACATAGGAGTACAATTTCGCCTCTCGTTCTGTGAACTCTTTCAGCTCGGTCTCGCTCAAACATTTCTGACAATGCTGCCGCGGAGGCAAGAATTCAGCACCACAATTGGGGCATACGCTCTTCATTAGTTTCTCTTGTTCGAGTGCCTCTAAGAATTTTCTAAAGAATGGTGTGACGACCTTGTCGGTCGCATAGCCTAAGTATAGTTCTTTTTCTGACACGATTACCAACCCCTCTCGAAGATGAAGATGTTAGTGAATTGCCCACTCTGGCCGACATTATGGACAAGGCCGTATTGTACATCATCGACTTGACGTGATGGGTTCTGCGCCTCGCCACGCATCTGAGTGAGGATCTCGTAAGTCATCGAGACTCCTGTCGCACCTAATGGATGTCCCTTACTCTTAAGGCCCCCATCGACATTCACCGGGATTCTACCGTCATGATAGTTCTCTTTGTTCTCAACGATCTCGCGGCCCTTGCCCGGTTCGGCGAAGCCTAGGTCCTCGTAGGCTATGAGTTCGGCAATCGAAAAGCAGTCGTGCACATCGGCCATGTCTATGTCCTTGGGGCCGATTCCCGCCATCTTATAGGCCGCCTTCGCTGCGCGCTTTGCGCCGGGGATGGAGGTCAGTGAGGGTCGATCTTGAATCATCATCTCGGAGGCTCCGGCGCCAATGCCTTTGATCCACATTGGTTCGTCGGTGAACTCTTTGACTCTGTCTTCGGCGGCAATGACCACTGCTGCTGCACCATCGGTGATGAGACTACAGTCATAGAGATTCAACGGTCTACAGATCGGGACTGCATTATTGGCCTCTTCCAGTGTGACCTCACGTGGGAGATGCGCTTTTGGATTCTGGGCGCCATAATGATGTGACTTGACCGAGATCATAGACAGGACTTCATGAGGCAAATTGTATTCGTGCATGTATCTGGAGGCCATCAACGCATAGAATGCCGGAAATGAGACCCCGTATGGGTATTCCCATCGCATATCACCAGCTTGGGCCATCAGTTCGGTCGCTCGTGCAGAGCTGACACGGTTCATCTGTTCTACACCTACTACAAGCATCACATCATAGAGACCTGCGGCGACCATCCCCCATGCTGCTCGCAAAGAGGCGGTTCCGGTTGTGCACGCTGACTCAACACGGAGATGTGGTTTGTCTGCCAAGCCAAGATAATCAGCTATTAGTGCAGAACCAGCACCCTGTCCCGTGAACTGTGATGCCGCGTATGATAGTACGCTCGCATCGATCTTATCTTGAGTGATTCCTTCGTCGTAGATGGGCTTGTAGGCCTCAGCACAGAGTTCTCGCATGGTCGCATCATATCGCTTCCCGAACTTTGCGTGGCCACCAGCCACTACTGCTACCCTTCTTGTCAATGTTTTTCTTCCTCCTGGGATTCTCCTGCATTAGTTGGCGCAGGTCCCAAAGGTATTGTATAGATTTGTCATTGTTTCCCAAACTTGGTCTTAAGCTTGACGCTTTTTTATAGCAAAGAGAAAATCCAGCAAAAACAAGAAAAAAGAAAAAATAAGGACCCCGTTGACCGGGGTCTATCCAAATCTTACTCGCCCTTGAACTTGCCTCGTCGCTTTTCGAAGACTGCGGAGATGCCTTCTGCAAGATCCTTGGTCCCGAAGCACTCAGCGGCAGCGTCAACCTCGAACTCTAAGTTCTTCTCGTAAGATGCCTCGAAGGCCATGTGAGTCGCTTTCTTTGCATACTTCATTGCAATTGGCGCATTTCCTCCGAACTTGGCACCATACCACATTGCTTGACTGATGAGTTCCTCGGGTTTGGTCACCTTGTTGATGAGACCTATATCAAGTGCTTCTTGAGCCGAGATCTGACCACCTGTCAGAATCAGCTCCATGGCCTTGCCAAGCCCAACAATTCGTGGCAGCCGGACACAACCACCCCATGCGGGGATGAGACCAAGACTCACTTCGGGAGCGCCAATCTTTGCCTCCTCATCGGCAATTCGTATGTCACAGGCCAGTGCGATCTCGGTACCCCCACCAAGGCACAGACCATGGATCGCGGCAATGACTGGTTTGCTCAAGGTTGCAATCTTGTCAATGGCCTTCTGACCAAGTGAGACCAGCTCACGAACGGCATCAGGTTTACCCAAGAGGCCCTGTGCCATCTTCAGGTCAGCACCTGTACAGTAGACCTTCTCATGGGCTGTGGCTAGGACTACAGAACGAACATCTGGATCCTTTTCCGCCTCGTCTAGAGCCGCAATGAGATCCTTGATGAATTGATCATTGATCGCATTCAGCGCATCGATGCGGTTGAACTTGATCAGGGCTACGTTCTTGACGGGCGACAGAAATGACCCCGCCTTTTCGTATAGCATTGTCTCGAACTCTGGCATTCTTATACCTCTCAGAGACTCTATTGTAAACAAATTGCAAGGCGACTAATAAACCTCCGCCATTATAAAAAAGAGTCGGGAGGACAGGCTAATTCGCCCGTCCTACCACTTTTGGTCACTCGAGCATCTTTGGCAGACTATAACACTCGCCATGCTCCTGATACAACTTCTCCAACTCGGCCTTGATTTTGTCCATACCAAGTGCCTCGGCCATCTCAAATGGTCCCTTGGGGAAGTTGGCACCCAGCTTCATGGCCTTGTCGATGTCATCCTTTGTAGCAATACCCTCATCAATGAGCAGCATCGCCTCGCGGACAACAGGTACCGTGATTCGTGTTACTAGCCATTGTGGATCAACACCCTTGGGTGCCTCAGGTTCCGCAGCCGCACCACCATATTGATAGAAGCCTTTCTTGGACTTCGTACCGATGGCACCGCTCTCCACGAGCTTCTTCAAGGACTCGGGAGGTTTGAAGCACTCTCCGATCTCTTGATAGAGCGTCTCCATTGTATGGAGAGCTATGTCCAGCCCCACGAAGTCGCCCAACACAAATGGTCCTGCTGGGAACTTGCCATGGACGGTCATGGCACTGTCAATCTCCTCCTTTGTGGCAACCCCTTGCTCATAGAGAAGGATCGCCTCTCGGAGCACAGGCATGAGTATACGATTGACAATAAACCCTGGACTGTTCTTGGCCTTTACAGGGATCTTGCCCTGCTTTTCAGCCACTCCAATGGCGGTTGCAACAGTTTCCTCACTGGTCTTCTCACCAATTACTACCTCGACCAATCGCATCGCTGCAACTGGGGAGAAGTAGTGCATCCCTACCACCTTGTCGGGGCGTTTTGTGGCACTTGCGATCTCATCAATACTGAGAGAGGAAGTATTGGATGCAAGAATCGCATGAGGCGGAGCCTTTGCATCAACATCAGCAAAGACTTTCTTTTTGACCTCCATGTTCTCAAAGATCGCCTCAATAATCAAATCCGCATCCTTCACAGCATCCGCTGTATCTGTTGTGGCCCGCAGATGGCTCATAAGGGCCTCAGCGTCGGCTAACGACATCTTGCCCTTTTCAATGCCGGTCATCACATCGTTTCGGATGCGTTCCATACCAGCATCAATGGCCTCCTGCTTGATATCGACCATGACGACATCAAAGCCATTCCATGCAGAGACATAGGCGATGCCAGAACCCATGAGGCCAGAACCAATGACGGCTATCCTCTTGACTTCCATGACATCACCCTCTACATAGCAGACATCATCACTTGAAGGATCAGATTGGCAAGCGGAACGCTCTCATGGGCATTTCCTATGACGACCAGGCTACCATCTTTCTGTGTCTTCTTGAAAGGCACCTCTCCTGTAAAAATGGCAAGCAGGGTCGCAGCCGATGCCTTATAGATGACATCCGGACTTGGGTATGTGCCATTGTGAAGGCTCATCTTATCTTTGGTCACGACAATGTATTGTGGGCCATCCTCGGTATAGACCTGAAGGATCTTTCCGTCGTAGGGACCCACCCACTTGGCAAGCTCCTTCTTCAGATCGTCTTTCTCACGCACCTTTGCGATTAGAAACTGGAAGAACTCTTGTAGTTGTGACATGATCTCAGTCCTCCTTAGCTATCCAGTCTGCGATGGCCTCTTTCATAGCCGCATCAACAGATGAGGCCCAGATGTTGCCTTTTCGCTTCTTGACTTTGTCTAGAAATGTGTCGTACTCGTCGCCATCCATAAGGACGACAATACGCCCTTTGCGATCGTCAATGAATGACTTGAGGTACATCTTCTTAGTTGACCAATACTCGGCATCGATGTCGCTCTCTTTGAGTCGCGGATAGAACGGCCATTCTCCGGTTGGATGTTTTCTGAACTTTGCCATTATTCATTCCTCCACTTTTTGACAAGATCTCCAGTCGCCTCTAGGAAGCCTGGACGGAATGGCCATTGTACCACATAGCGCATTCCCTTTACACCATCGACTTCACCCTTTGACCAGCGACCCACATAGACGCGTCCACCGGTGTTCCGTGCGAATTCGCGCATCACAATCTCTATCAAGCCCTCTGGCTTGACACCGGTCTCTGCGGCAAGTTCCTCGATCTTCTCTTTGATCTCGCCTTCAAAATTGACTTCCATCTTCATTCCTCCTTTTCTCTGAAGGCCAAACGCTTGTACGGGTTGCCCCATCGTTCGTTATACATCAGTCCTTCAAGCGGAACCCTGCTTGGCCCAAGGTATCTTGGTCTAGATGGCTTTCCGATACAAAATGCCGTCAATGGTGTCCAGAGTGGTGGAATTCCAAGTCGATCACGGACAAGTTCAGCATGTCGCGGATCTGCAGCTATTAGAGCCTCGTATCCACAACCATAGCCCAGTTCTGTGGCAACGAGCCACATATTTTGAACCGCCATCCCTGCCACTACTGAACCAAAGAGCTCTAGGGGATATAGATAGCCCGCATCATGCCATGCTTCACTTGCACAGACGATAATTACAGCATCGGATTTTTCTGGATACCTGAACAAATCGCCATCACGCAGAGTCGCGTAGACAGCAGCCCGGTATGGATCGGTTACGAACCAATTTCGCCCACTTGCAAGTTCAAAGGGCGAACCACCGAAGGCTGTCTGGGCCATCTCTTGTGCAATATCGGCCAGGAATCTCTTGGTTTCTTCATCATCACGAATGACAACGAAGCGTATCATTAGCATGTTCTCAGGGCTCGGTGCGTGCCTTGCTGCATCAAGGATCATCTCGATATGTTCGTCGGGGATCTTCTCGCCAGTGAACTCTCGAATTGATCTTCTCTCTCTGATAAGTTTCAAAGATTGCAACTCCTCAGTGGTCTGAGGAGTGTTTTCTGCAGCGCCCGCAGAGCCAGATTGTTTGTCTGTAGCGCCTCCTGACATTTGTGTCTTTCACCTCAATGTGAATAGTATGGCAAAGGGGATTACTGCCTAAAATGTATTGCGAGAGAAGGCATAACCTGACTATTGCCTGTGTATTAACCAGATATTGGCTGCAACACACAAGATGCCATAAGGAATCTTGATTTCACATCACTTGGCGCGCACGGAAACTTCTCCCGGCAACTGGTGCGCGCTCTCTTTTTTAGAGCGGGAGCGATCTTCGCTCCTCCTCCTTTTCACTGACTCATGGAACGTCAGGCCGTATGCATGTTTTCCTTTACCAATCCGACGCATGGCACTGTTAGCTTCAATGCCGAGTGAGTATTACACACAGCCATATTCTAGTATGACCCAGAGTAGGATTAGATGAATATCGAGATAGACATTGTGATTGTACATTGTCGCCCTCGTAAAGAAAGATAGGTGAGAGAGAAATGAAACTTGTAACATTGCATGTTCCTGAAACCTATATTGACGGACTGGAGAAGCTTGTGGAGAACAATCTCTATCCAAACCGATCCGAGGCAATTCGTATTGCGATCCGTGACCTGCTCAAGCGGGAACTATGGGGATAGGCAAATACACACACCATAATATTAATACCAGTAAATAGGGCATATTTATCGAAAATAGGTAACGATAAGTTGCCCTTGGGAAAGCGACAGAGATGACTGAGAATAGTGTGAATCATCATGACACACAGCCCACCTCATATCTCGTCAAAGGATGCCCTTGCCTGATGGAGTTTGGAACAGAACAGATCTGCATCAATAATGATGAGATCACTCCAATTTATTTTCTCGACGTCTCAAAAGAGATGGCTCTCGAGAGTATCCGTGATTCCCAGAGGAGTAATGAGGCCAGTTACCATAAAGACCCACGGCCTTGCTATGGTATTGTGGATGTCGGGCGATCTGATGGTGTCGCCTATTGTGCATTACATGGAGAACCATTACGTATCAATGGAGTCCCGATTCGCTCAAGTGACATAGAAGATGCGATCCAATTTAGCATCATTACCGAAAACGAGCAAGTGTGTTCGTCGTGTATCTACAAATATCTAGTGACCATGGGTGGTGTCTTTGAGGAGGAAATCTCTTCGGATGAGGCACATAAACTGATTGAGGCATATATTGTTCATTCACAGCACATTCCTCATGATCGTTCGCATACAGATGAGCGAATGACCGGGGTCACATACCGAAGCGTGCTTAGAGCCCATCTTCGGGAACTGATCGAGGAGAAACGAGTATGGTCCTCGTACATCAGTAGACAGTCAGTAACCGAGGGTACAAAGACTCTTCACGAGCTTTTAGAGCTGTACAGACGCACCTCGCGAATGGAGATGGTTCTTCATTATCAGCTCCTCGCTTTATATGAACACGAGAGGGGCCCAACTACTCAGCCAAGGCTCATTAGAAAGACCGCGGCGCGTCTTGTTTCATTATGTTCAAAGATTCAAGAGATAAACAATCGCTTGTTATCCTCCGAAATCCCTCCAGAGACCGAGTCCATGATCCGAACACACATGCTAAACAGAGAGAGAATCGAGGAAGGAATCAGGGCACTTCTCGTGACTATGGACAGTCGCAAATCTTCAAATAGCGCGGTTCCATCTTGATATCACTGCGCGAGGGAGAGAGAGAACATAATCGAGGCGGTTCATAATGGTCTTTGATGATGATGAGGATTCCCCAAGTTCAATTAAACTTGTGAGAGGCTGTCCCTGCTTCAAGGTCTTCGATGGGGAGACCTTGTGCGTCAATAATGATGAAGTTCTTGAAGTAGACCATATTGAGATAGACCCGTCAATTTTCTCTCTTAACCGTAGTAGGGCCGAGATGGAAAAAGAACGTGCGGAAGAGGACAATATCTGCTACTCGTCAATCTATGTCAACTTCGAAGACAATAGGGTCTATTGTATCTCTCAGGGCTGGAAGCTCAGAATTCATGGTCGCGATGTTCCAGCACAGGACCTTTTGGACGCATTGCAGTTCTTGTCAACAAAAGACATGACTGCAAGTGCAGAAATCTGTAGCGAATGCCTTTACAAATTCCTGCTTACTTTAGCAGATACCTTTGCGGACACAATGACAAAGGCAGAAAAGGCAGCAGAGATCAAGAGATATGTGGACAAGTTCTCATTGATGATCGCAGTCAAGCACAGTCAAGTGGATTCTCTCATGCATCCGATCGGGGATGAGGATGATATCGAGGAGGGGGTTGATCACTTTGCCTTCTTGAGAAGATATCTGGTCCAATTGTTGGAGCAGCAACAATATTGGATGGATCTTGAAAACTCCCTGAGGAAGGAAGGGACTGAAGATTGGCTAATTGAACTTGTCAGAAAACGAGAGTTGTTGGCGCGATACGAATTCCAGTTCTATAGTCAGACACTACAGCTGCGTGAAGTTCAAGATTTTAATATATTGTTGCGCATGTTATCATTTATCCTCAAGACCGCAGATCAGATCCTCTTAGTGAATAAAGACATCCACAATGAGATTCGCTCAACTCGGTTTGCAGAGAAGGTCAAAGTGGACAAGCGGCTTGAGCCTCTTGCGGAGTATGCAGAGAAAAGTCGCATTGTTGAACATAACTTTGGTAACATCTTCCAAATTCTCATCAAGGTATGAGAGTTACTGGACTGGCCCAAATGTGTCCACAAGCCATTGGATATACAGTCGCACACCGTCTTCCAGTTCTATCTTGCGAGTCCATCCAAATGACTTGAGGAGCGAGATATCGATGTCTGTGATGACTACATCACCTGCCCATCCACGTTTGGTGCCAGTATAGACGATTTGTGCCTCCGGAACACCAAGTTCCTCACGGACCAGTTCAGCAATACGTGCCACTTTCAGGCGCTGGCCGGATCCAACATTGACCGGTAGGTATCCGGGTTTCATACGTTTAGCCAGCAGGACTGCAGCCTCGACCATATCGCTCACATACATGTATGCCTTGTCCTGAGTGCCATCACCTAGTACTTCAAGACGTGTGGGTTCTTGTTTTATTTTCATGTAGAAGTCATAAATGACCCCATGTGTCGAACGAGGCCCAATGATATTTGCAAGCCGAAGGCTCACAGAGTTAATACCGTAGAGCTCTGCATATGATGAGAGGTACATCTCAAAGGCACCTTTTGCAGCGCCATAATTGCTGATCGGGCGAAACGCTGTAGACTCAGGTGTGGGAAAGACCTCAGCGTCCCCGTACACGGTCCCACCAGACGATGCAAAGATCATCTTGGGGACTTCCATCTCCCTCATCGTATCTAATAGAAGCATGCTTCCTGTCACATTGATATTGAAATCCCATAATGGTCGTTCGGCACTAA
Organism: Candidatus Thorarchaeota archaeon; assembly: GCA_021498125.1. NCBI lineage: Archaea > Promethearchaeati > Candidatus Thorarchaeota > Candidatus Thorarchaeota archaeon. The sequence goes on from JAIZWL010000001.1 coordinate 587,922, forward strand.
GTCTGACATCCGGTTGTGCTGCAAAATGGAAGACCATCGAGACCCCCTCAAGAGCACGACGGACATCATCTTGAGACCCAATTGAGCCTTTAATGAACTCAAAATTATCGCGTGACATATGGTGTTGAATATTCTCCAAGAGACCTGCTGAGAGATCGTCAAGGACCACTACGTCATAGGACTCGATCAATCTGTCGACAATGTGACTGCCAATGAATCCTGCTCCGCCAGTGACCAGCACTCGTTCTGTCATAGCTGCTCAAACGAACACGCTTTACCGATAAGATAAAGATTCCTTATGCGAAGAGCGGGCTCTCAAGAATTGCCTTGACAAAACCCGCCGCAGTGTGTTTAATCTCGCTGGCATTCCACTGGCTGACAAACTCTGAGTAGAGTGACAGTTCTTCAATAACTGGGGCGGCCAGTTGATACAACTCCAACTCCGACACAGGTTCTCCTTTTCCAATTCCTGGACAGAGTTCTTTCTTTGCGCTCAGGCCCCACATGATGGATCCTGCAACTACACGAAACGTGAACGGGAAGGACACACATGCGCTTGGACGTATAGCATGGATGAGGCACAGGTCATCTGAGAGAAACACACAGGAACCATCATCGATCTTTTTGAGTGCCATGTACGCAAGCCCGTGTTCTGTCATTACCGCCGGAATCTCACGAAGACCAAGGGGCACTATTTCCACTGTGTCTAAGAGATAGAAGTCGAGGGCTCGTAAAGTTTCGGGTGGCGACAGATTGAGACCTCGTGCCAAGCGGGCGACATCATGTCCTGTCACTGTTATGATGATGTCCGGTTGGCGACAACACACGCCGCATTTTAAGCATTCAAACCTAACCTCTGTGAGTTCAGGTGACTGGGGTCTGAGGTAATCTGCCGGCATGGGTGGGAGTACTCCTTTTCAGGCTCGAGAGATAATCTCCTAGGATCGCAAGTCCTTCCTCAATGACCTCTGCCGAGGCAGCATATGTGAATCTCAAATGCGTATCATATGCGGAACCGAAGACTACACCAGGTGTACATACGATTCCCGTCTCTCGCAATATCTTTTCGGCCATCTCAGTACTTCGCATCCCATACGCTGCGAAATCTGGGAACATGTAGAATGCCCCCTTGGGTGCAACACATGTAACAGAGTCCATCGAGCAGAACATGTTTCTCATCAGTGTTCTGCGGCGTTCGTACTCTTTGCGCATGGTTTCAATTGGTGACTGATCCCCTCGAAGGGCAGCGACTCCAGCGGCCTGGACGAATGAAGTAGCACAGGAGGTCGTGTTCTGCTGGATACGGACCATGTTGCTGATGGTCTCGGCATTTCCAATCGCATAACCGAGTCTCCAGCCAGTCATCGCGTAGGCCTTAGAGAATCCATTGATGACGAGTGTTCGTTCCATTGTGGGATCTATCTCAAGCATGCTCGTCTGTTTGAAACCGTCATAGACAAGATGCTCGTAGATCTCGTCACTGAATATGACAAAGTCGTGATCGCATGCCAAGTCGTAGAGTGCCTTCAAGTCGGACTTGGTCATGATCCCCCCAGTGGGGTTATTTGGACTGTTGATAACAATACAACGAGTGTCAGGTGTCAGGCTCTCCTTGACAGCCTCCTCATCGAAACCGTAGTCTGGACTTGTGGGGATGTCCACAGGTGAGGCCCCAGCATTGCGGATCATAATACGGTAACTGGGCCACGACGGCGAAATGATGCCCACATCGTCCCCAATATCAATCACTGCAAGAAATCCCATGAAGAGTGCCATCTTTGCTCCTGGCGTGACAATGATGTTCTCCGCCGGGTCGATCTCAATGTTTCGATCATGATAGCGTTTAGCAATGGCTTCAAGCAGTGGGGGAATACCCCTTGAAGAAACGTATCTTGTAAAACCGTTTCGAAGCGCCTCAACAGCTGCCTCAATGATATTATTTGGTGTCGGAAAGTCAGGCTGACCGACCTCAAAGTGGTACACTTTGCGACCTTCTGCCTCAAGTTTTGCGGCAAGGTCGAACATTCGTAGAGTTCCGGATGCAGGGATTCGCTGCATGTGAAGTGAGGTCCAGTCCATGGCACTATCACCGCACGCTGGTTTTCATGGTACTTCAGACACCAGCAAGCTGGCGCGAACGACGCGCATTATAATACTTTTGATTAGCTCTATAAGTGCATCTATTGCGTATATTGTCAATTTCGGATGGATTAAACGCCTAAAGTCGGTTTCTCTTTGAATTCAGTCCGAAGCGTTACGGATTCGCTCCATAGAATCATACAGGATCTCCTTTTGATGCTCAGTCCCAACAAGTCGAATTCGATCAGGTAGTGCCTCACCAAGACCCATATCGTGAGCACGTCGCAGTAAGGAGATGTTCAGCGGGTCACGACCAAGTAATGATGCGGCCAGTGCATCCACGGCCACAGGATCAGTTCCGACTAAGACGCCTCCCACATGAACAGTCTTCTCATCTTCGCGTGAGCCTATTACAACATCTGTGAGGTCTAGGATGGTGAGGTCAGGGGCTACTATCGAGAGCAGATCAAGTAGAATGTCCTCAAGCTGTTCATGAAGGGCATCTTTATTCTTTTCAGGAATGAGACCGAACAGATTCTTGATTCCCGCTCCAATGGTGACTCGCGGGTCGATCTTCAGAGTGGGAACATTAATGAAAAATCGATCTTGGAGGATCAATCTGGGTAGGTCATAGCCACCTCTGATAAGCCCCGTTTTTTGAACGTGTTTGGACTGGGTTCTTGAGAGATTGACAAGGATCACGTTTTTGTCTGCGAGTTGTGCATACCCGCTCTCAGAGAATGCAATATCTGCTGTCCTCAGAGGGTTATCGTCCTCCACGATATGAACTTGGCCCACTAGACTAAATGTGCGGACAATCGCACGTATTAACTCAAAGGAGGTATTGTCTGGGAGGTTGGTATCATAGATTGAGGGTTTGAGAACGACCTGGTTCTGTTTGGAAGTAAGAACTGGTGGGGAACTCAATTTCTTGAGCGCATTTGATAATGCCTCTCTTTGGTTACGGGCAATACCCACTGCTACTTCTGCCGTATAGTCCACCTGACTGGCTCCCCCCTGTTGTGCAATGCGACTGTTCTCATCAGATACTATGCACCAAAGAACAGACGCCGAGTACGTTTCTGACGCTCCTCCTCGCTCTCATCAGGTTCAGGTGGTGGAGGCGGTGGGGGTGGCGGAGTGGTCACGGTTGTTGGCTCGTCTTCTGAACTAGTGATCTCTTCCATGTCTTTCTCTGGTTCTTCAAGTGGTGAGGTCTTGGCCTCATGATCTATAGATGGCTCGTCGTAAGGGCTCCATGCGTCACGGGACTCAGGTGGCGCTGACCAAGGTTTCCGTTCCTCAATAGGTTCTTCATATGAGGTTGTGGAGGGGGACTCATCCATTTCCTCGGTGTATCGCTCTGATGCGTCGGATGGCTCTTCTTCTGTTGGTGGCATCATGGTCTCGGGCGGAGGAGGTGTTACCAGTGGTTCCTCAGAAACAGGGGTCTCACTCATTTGTGTTGCTTCTGTTGAAGGTGGAGGTGTCACCAGTGGTTGGTCATAATCCGCCTCAGGTTCGGTTCCGATCTCTTCCTCGTCTGTAGTGATGCTGGGTTCTGATGATGGCTCCAGCGGGCTCTCCTGTGGTGTCATAGTGTCTTCATAATCGTGCCAAGTAAATTCACTAGGTTCATCGGTCTCTGGAGTATGATCTTCAGCCTCTGAATGTATTGCAAATGCCTCATCAAGCACTCTGTCGATTTCAGCTATTGCATCTTTGAATGCATCGTCAGGTATGAATTTCGTTTCATCACTTTTTCTTGGTTCAGGCTCCTCTGTGGAGATATCATCCTCATAGGTTGTGGAACTCTCTGGCGTTATGATTGTCTCATCATCTTCAGGCGCAGTCTCGTGCTTTGTCTCCTCTGTAGACAGAGGCTCAGGCTCAACTAACTGGAAATCAGTACTGAAATCACGTGGCAATCCCTCCGGTGAGATATCGGCCTCACTCATCTCACCTGTCCGCTCAAGGGTCTCTAATGGTGATGACTCTTCGGGTTCTGCGTGGGGTGGAGTGACCTCATGAAATTGTGCTGGCTGTTCCGTTTCAATACGTGGGCCTTCATGATGCGAAACGAATTCGATCTCTGGTGCGGTCTTCATGCTCTCTTCTGTTGGTGACGGAGGGGTCATCTCAAAAGATGGGGTGGTATCAGTCAGGCGTGTTTCACTGGGGCTTGGTTCCCGCGCCTCAGGAACGGGAGGTGCCGGAGGTTCTTCTCGGTGCGGGGTGCCATAAAGGTCATCAGGATTACTTAGGGTGTCTGCAAGTGGTGAGGACTCGATCATTGTCTGTGTGTCCTCGAAGAAATCCACTGTTGGGCGTGCCGAAATTCTCCGTTTCTCTTCCTCTTGTGATGCAGCGAAAGTAACTCCTAAGGTATGTGTGAGGCATGACTTGCATCGTCTTGCAGCAGCTATCAACGCCTCATTTATGAATTGGGCGAGTGGTTTTGCACGATCCGGATTTAGTCGCGCCCACTCGATAAAACTGTCAACCATGCGAAGTGCATCACGCACTCCTAACCAATAATTCTCATCAGCATCGGAGGTCACTTGTAACACCACTTGCATCTACACGGTATATAGAGAAAAGGCTTGTGTCCGTGTAGTCCTGTGTTCTCTGATTAGCGCGCCTTTCAGCACACCGTTTCAGTACTCACTCTCGTGCTGCAAGCATCTCTTCGATTAGATTGTTGAACAATTTTGCAAGTTCTTTACGTTTGGCTGCAGTGAGGGATTTACCAACATAGAACATACGGGTGGGATAACCTGTACCGATATTCTTGCGAATCACAGTCCGATATTTCTTTTCAATTGCAGGATCTGGCTTTCGAAGGACAATTATGGCCGCAGTTGCGCCTCGAAATGTAAGAGACAGAAGGATGTCCATTGCTTTTCGTGTTGGGGACATCATGACCGCATGCACTTCTGAGGCTCCCGCCTCGACATCGGTCGATCCTATCTGGATACCGTCGACGGCTACAATATTCTCATTGATGGCGTCCATGACCTCGCGAAGTAGAGTATCATCGGGTCCTACTATTGTGATTTTGAAGAGGTAGCGTGCCTTTTTATCATTATTCGCCATGGGAAGAGTCTCCGTCAGCATCTGAAAGTGCCACATAGCCCCGATAATATATTGAAGAACCTATTGATAATTGTTGTGTGGGTGACGAGCGCTTGTCAGTGGCAACTTGATCAGCCTCGGGTTGAATGTCGCTGTGGCTTACATCGTCAGGTCACAACCAACGGTCCAAGCCTCCGAAATCGCATTATTTTTTTGCATAGATAGGGATATTGGGATATTGCTATAGACTCTTAAGAATACGCTAAGCCAAAAGAGTGGTGAATCTTATTGATAAGTGCAGATGATGTCGTAGAGGCGCTCCGACCTGTACAGGACCCTGAATATCCTATATCCATTGTTGATCCACGAATTAAGATAGTGGTTCCCGAATACGTGAAGGTCAATTCTGAAGAGAAGATCATTACTGTACTGTTCAAGCCAACTGCGCCGTACTGTCCAATGGGCGGACTGATAGGAGTGCTCATTCGTCATAGACTGGAGCAAGTCTGGCCTGAGTTTACAGTTCGTGTCAAAGTCCTTCCTGGCTCGCACAGTCAGGAGGCGGCAGTTAATGATATGATAAGTGACAACGAAAAATACCAAAACATTATTGCTCAGCTTCAGGAACGAAGTATGTTGTGAATGTTATGTATGAACTCGATCGCAATTATAGTACCCACTCGGCCACTGCAAAACTGATGATTATGTTTGGTATTATCATCTTCTTCGTCGGATTTGTCATCCACTTGTTTATGGGCTTGGACTGGGCGACGATCTCAAATTATCTTCCTGTGTGGCCCATCGCAATCACATTTGTCATCATGGTTTCGATACCTCTGGTCATAGTATTCCTTGTCTGGCCGTTGACTAAGATGGCCTCCGCGCGCTCATATTCTGAACCGACTCGTCTGGGTGCGATCTGTCCGGTATGTGGACGCCCTGTGCCTATCGATGCTGTGTACTGCCCCTATTGCGGGGAGCGAATCTCTCCCTCGGAAGACCGTAGTTATTAGTTAAGGATACGGGGAGTGGTGGTACGGGGCTCCAAATTACTCCTTTCAGTCCTGAAGACATTGATGCAATTTATGACATTGAATGTAGTTCGTTCGCTCGACCTTGGGAGAAAAAGATATTCACACTCTACAGTTCATATCCCGATGGTCTTGAGATTGAATCGGGCCACATATCCTATGGACGAGTATTGCGTGATGACAACGCGGTTGCTGGATATATTATCTGGAGTATCCACAGGCGATCTCTGTGGGGGCGTATTTTTAATATTGCAGTGAGAGCAGATGCGCGTGGTCGAGGGATCGGGACCACCCTGATGCAGTACGCGCTTCAGCACATGAAGATCACAGGAATGGCGCGGTGCAAACTGGAAGTGCGTGAGAGTAATACTGCTGCGCGACATTTGTACGAGTCTCTGCGTATGAGAAAAATAGGTCGCATCCCCAAGTACTATGGTGATGAGGATGCGATCGTTTACACAGTCGATCTTTAGGCTCGTTTTTTCTTGCGAATGATTCGAGGACCAATGATGTCGTGATAGAGCCTTATGTATCGAGGTTCGGTAGAGACAATGGCAAAGGGGGTTCCTTCTCCTTCAAGTCCTCCGATGACGATCTCTGCATCATCGCGGATAGCGACACTGGGTGGACTCTTCATCTCAAGGACTCGCCAACCCGCGGGTGGCTTGAAGGTGGGCTCGTCCTCAAGGCTCTCAGGAATGATGAGCACTTTTCGGGTCGGGCCTTCCACTTTTGCGAGCCTCTTCAGCTTCAGGCAGCTCGTTGAAGACACTGAGATCACAATCGATGACTTGGCGCGTGTTGCCATGTCAAACATATGAGCGCACATCTCTTCCTCCCCTGTCAGATACCATGTCTTAATATTGTCACCAGCAGTAAGAGCATCACTGGCCTCACGAATGGCTGTGACCGTTGTCTTGGACTCCTCTGCGACTATAGTGAGCTGAGTCATTGTTGACCCAAGTGCATTCCTCAGGCCATCGAGATTATTCTTGACGACGGTGGCCCAGTCCTTGAGCGACTTGTCAAACTCACTCTCTAGGTGTTGGATTACCTCATCACGCTTGGATTTTAGTTTGGATGTTTCCTCGCTTAAGGCCGTATTTACAACTGCTGCCGTATCTGACAGGCGTTCACTGGATGAGGAGATCTCGTTGCGAATGGCCTCGCTCAGTGTGTAGATGTCACTACTCAATCGTGTCTTTAGAGCAATGCCCGAGGACTCGAACTTTTTCATCACGCGCAGGTTCATTCCTTTGAGCGCTTCCTGTGCAGCCTCAAAGAGATTATCTCGGGTTTCCAGTATCTTTGCTCGTGTGCGGTCCACTGAGGTTTCGAATGTCGATACGGTAGTATCAAGTGTGGACTTGACCTCAGAGGCTTTACCCTCAAGTTGTCGGTCCACCTCCACGATCACATCGTCAAGGGCAACCGATGCCTGCTCAACAAGAGCCACTGATATGTTCTCGATGTTTCTCTGGACATTAGTGATTCCATCTTGTGAGCGTTCGACCTGTGATGAATTGCTCTCAGTGAAATCAGTTAATTGATCGCTGACCAATGACTCGACTTTGTTGATTAGTCCTAGTGACAGTTTCTCCACTTGCTGCACATTATCCGTTCCCTTTTCTAAGATTGCCTTAGACACATCAGAAGCTGCCCGTACAAGTCCCTGCTGAATCACTGTGACCTCGTTATCCATCTTGTCGCCAATGGTATTGACAGATGAGGCCACATTTGTCATTGTCGAATCGATCCACACTGCTGCAGCATCAAGGGACTCTATTGCCTCTGCGCGCCGTTGTCTGATACCTGAGAGCGCCGCGTCCTTGAGTTGATTACGTGACTGGACTAAGGCGGTCTCGCGCTCCGCAAGAGCAGAACCGTATGTTTCGAACTTACTTGCTGAAGACTTGCCGATCTTTGTGGACAGAGCATCCAGCTTCTTACTGACCTCTGCGACAAAATTCTGTTTATGGTCTGCCTCCTGTGAGAGGAATGCATCCGTTGCAGTTCGGGTCGTCATGACACTCTTCTTGAGCACACCTACTATGCTCTCTTGTGTTGTAGCCAGTCGTTCAGCAATATTGTCGCCCGCACCGCGAACAGATGTCTCGAACTCATGCGTGAGCTGAACAAGGTTCTCACCGACTTGCCGAACCGTTCCCGACTCGATCTCTCGGAGGCTTGTTTCAATGCCCTCTAGTACACTCTGGATCTGCATCAGTGTCTGGTGTAAACCAGATGTGACCTGTTCACGATGAGTGACAGTCAGATCTTCGAGCGCCTTTCGAGCGGTCTCTGCGGACTCAATCACCTCATCTATCTTACTGCCTATCTCTGAGGCATATTCTTGTTGGAGCTTGAGAGAGTCATCGTGTAGTGTTGACATCTCTTGTTTGACCGCCTCTTTGAATGATGTGTGAGTGGACTTTATGAGATCGCGTGCTTCCAGTGTCTGATTTGAGAGGAAGCCGTTAAACGAGACCTCGAGTCCTTGGACCAATGAGATAAACTGCTGAGTGAGTTCATCGATCTGGACATGAAATTCCTGTCGTATCCCGTCTGCATGTCTGTCAAGCCGGCCCAATTGATCTGCAAGCGCGGTCTCGATCTCTGTGTCTACCCGACTGACATGAGAGCGAATAGTTGCAATGCTCTGGCCAAGTCGCTCATCAAGCCGAGTGTTGATCCCCTCGTAGAGTGATTTTGTCTTCTCGGCCTGAGTGGAAATCTGGTTTGAGAATCTATTGAGGATGTCATCCAATTGGTCAACAAACGAGCTCTCAAAATCATCAGCGAATTTTTGAGCGCCCGAGAGCACGGTCGAATTACGTGTCTTGGTAGAGGCTACAATTGATCCAAAGGCGGAACGAAGGCGACTGTCCAGATTCTCGACCAGTGCAGTGAGTTCATTGACCTCTGTGTCAAGTACTGTTGAGACGTCTGTGGCCGCCTGCGAAATATGTTTTCCAATCTGTTTCTGGGTACGTTTGACTCCGGAATCAAGTGATGCAAGCAGAGTTTCGCGAGCCTCTTTGAGACGTTCCTGATCGCTCTGGTTCTGCGCTTGAAGCATATTGACAACAGCAGAACGCGAGTCTGTGATCAATGTGTCAAAGTCTTTGCGAATTGAGGCGACAAGATTACGAACCTGAGAATACTCGTCAGAGAGCAGAGTGGAAGTCGTTTCTAGATATTGTGAGAGTGTGTTCTCCATACCATCAAGATAGGATGCATCAACCGACGCAATCTGTTTTAGATGATTGGTCACGGTCTGAGAGGCACTCTCTACAAGGGATACGGCCTCGTTCTTCCACGACTCTATGTCGGAGTGCATGACCTTTGTCACTTCAAGTGCCTGATTCATCTTTGTCGTGACCGATTCGGCATACTCTTCATTTATCTGGGACATCTTGGAGAGGATTTCCTGAAGTAACCCACTGACTTGATTGTATACCTGTGCAAGCTGTGAATTGATGTGTACAAGATTGCTGTCGATTTCCATAGCGGCCGAACGTAGTATCTCCAGAGCAGGCTCGGTTGCGGTCGTTGCCTTGGCCTTTAGATCCTCCGCAATTACTGAAATGACCTCTTCAATTCGTTTCTGATACGAGGTCATAATGGTGTCTGCAACTGTACGTGTGTTTTCGATGAACTTTTCCGCACGGTTGAGAAATGAGTGGAGCAGTTCTTTTGATGTGGCCTCCTCTGAGGCAAGAAAGTCGTGAAAGTCGTTATTGATCATGGTGACCGTTTCGTTGAATGTCTGTTGAGTGGCATCAAGCTCTTTCATCAGATCTGACAGAACAGAACCCAGTCTATCATCTAGTGAGGCCTCAAGGGTCTTGAGTGTCTGTTCAGCTGTCGAGAAGAACCCCGCGATAGATTCCGAGGCCACCTTGACCATCGTATCGACTTGGGTCTTTACAATCCTCTGGGTTGCAGAGTCATATGAGTCCAAGTGCAGACGAAGATTTTTCATGCGCTCCTTTCTTGCGTCAGTGATTACTTGGAGAGTTTCATCTGTCGCCTTCACGCCCTCTGCCACAACTCCCTCTGTCTTCTCCCCCAACATCATCATTTCTTCAGCCACACCCGCCAGTACATCTGCAAGTGCCAGGCTTGGGGGCAGAGCGCGATAGATGGGAACTACACCGTCAATGCGAATGATCAGTTCTTTTTCCATCAATGAACTTAGTGCCTTTCTGACCTTTGTGTTGGAGAGTCCGGTCATTAATACAATGGCGCCTTGTGTCATATTTCCGCCCAAAAGAATGGGAAGAAAGACCTTCGATTCGGTTGGGGTCAACCCAAGATTCTTTGACAATACAGGTATTGCTTTTTGTACACTTTCACTTCCACTCATTACACCTCACCTCATGTGACAACTAATTGCCTCTCGCCTCGACGACACGAGAGAAAAGTTTCCGAAGAGCATTGACATGAATCGCATCCTCCCCTGATTCTACAACGATCTCTGCCTGAATGACCGTTGAATTATCTTTTGCAACTAGATGCAGGGCCTCAAACTCACGAGCAAATCTGGACTCTACGATCTTGTTTGCCTTCTCGAGATCAATGTTCCCCGGATCGATAGTCAGGACCCACCAATTTGTGGTGGCATCAAAGATGTCCGCTTTTACATTGTAATATTTTGAGAGCAGTCGTACATACAGGCCAAAGACATCAAACTCGCGCAGCTCCAGATTCCAAGGGTTGATCTCTACAATCCCCTGTGAGAAATCAAAATGAAAGAAGATGTCATCACCTGCGACAATGAGCGAGTTTGCCTCACGGATTAATGCATGACGCTTCCACCGTTTCGTAAAGTTCGTAGTGAATTGGCGTATCGAACTCATATGCAGGCTTGCGAGCAGGTCCTTGGTGGGGACTCGCCGATTGATCATGTTTCGGCCCTTCCGTTCAAGGATATATCTCCGAATTTGGATAAGATACTGCTCATAACAGAACGATGGCAGACTGGATGGGGGCACCCCCACCTCAATAAGCATATTCAAGAAATTACGGTTCTTGCAAGAGGGGCGGACCGTGCAACTAAGCCGATCTTCTTGGCAATGACGGCATTTGTCCTCATGCAGTTCCATCATCTCTCTGACTAACTGCACATCAGCTTCTCGGTCAAGTAACTTCACATGTTTTGCAATCAGTTCTGCATTTTCTACGAGCTGCATCTCTATTTCAACCTACTATCAAGTGATTTGGGAAAACTGCCCATTCGCTCTTCGGATTTACACTCTGCGACTGGAGTCACAATTGAAGATGAAATAATTTGAGATAAATCTATGGAACGGTATCCGAAATCTGGGGCCTTCAGATAGGTCTCCTTGCTCCTAAGCTTGAATGGATCCTCTCTACCAACGGAAGGTATGATTATATTTGATTGAGATGGTCTCTTACCCTCTGGCTAATTCTTTCAGTTTGGCCGTCCACGTTCTAATCTCTTTATTTAGTCTGGCGATATCGTTCTCGTTCAATGTAGCCGTGGGAGGATACGACTTCAATTCACGAGCGATCTTGCCAAATTGGAATATGACCGGTGTGTGTTCTTTGATCAAGTCAGTGAGCTGATCACGGGTTGACTCTAAGGCCTCGGCCATGGCGATTGCTTCAGTATGGGGTGTGACCATTGACAGAAGCTGTTCCATAATCGAATCAATGGTTGATGGCAATGCGGCATCACTGACGGTCTTCGGAGGCGGTTTCTTCTTTTCTCCTTTTGGCGAGGTCTGCTTTTCTGATTGGGGTGTAGTTGATGTACGATCTTTTGCGCTAGTTACTATTGTTTCTTGTACGATTTTCAATGCCTCTGACACGTCACCAAGTGCCTTGTTATACTTGCGTTCTATATCATCTAGTTGTCGAACGATAATGCTTACAATCTCACGAGTTTCATCAAAGGTCGAGGTGAGTTCCTGTATCTTTTCTTCGATGTTCGAGAATCCTGCCACGTACCCTTGTAGATCATCTATTTTCTTCATTAGTGTGTCAACATTAATCTCATCACGAACTTGTTGGAGACCCTTGCCCACACCCGCCACAGAACTTAGAACATCATCCACTTTCTTGTCCACGGCGGCAATCTCTTTAGATATCTCGATCTTCTCAAGACGCGCATCAAGAGACTGCATACTACTTGCAAGTCCATCGACCTTCTTGTCCAATGATTGGATGCTCTTGTCTTTGGTGATGGCTGAGACTTCAGACTCCAGTGATTTCAATGATGATACAACATCATTCATTTTAGTGATCGGCGATATAGAATCCTTGACCTCTGTGAGGGAGGTCTGTAGCGTCTTGATCGCATCACTTATTTTTGGTAACTCAGTCAGAGCCGCCATCTCTTTCTTGAGGGCCTCCATTTCAGCGGTGAGCTTTTCAACAGTCTTTTCAAGACCGTCAATCCTAATTTGTTCGTCAGATGACATTTTTTCCCCTCGTAGAGTATAAGCACAATGAACCTGAGTTACAATAGAGCGTAATTAGCCTTTTGGAGATGAATCTTTACAATCATCCCATGCGAATAATCTCAATACCTTGCTCCTCAAGCACTGGCAGAACGTTTTGTCGTTGTGTTGCGTTGGTGCCTTTCCAGTCAATAAGCGCTCCCTTGACCTTTTCACGAGAGCGCATGATCATCTGTTCGATCACGCTGACCGGAATATCATTGAGCATATACTTTGGAGCCATATGCCCCAGTCGATATTTCTCTTCAAGGACGACCTTGTTGAACTTGCTTGCATAATGAGACCCTCCAAATCCGATCATGGCATCTGCCTGAAACGGTTCTCGAACGCAGTCCATGATTGCTGCTGCAACAGCACGTCCTCCTTCCTCATGCCTCCAATATTCCTCATTACTTCCAAGTTCAACAAAGACGAGAGGCGTGTTCATCCGGGTAGGTCCATGATGCGTGACTTCCATGGTCACATCAAATTCGGACAAGTCGCGTTTTTCACGTTCACGGAAGAGTGATCGTAATGCTCGTGAGACAAGGCTTGCTGTGGAGACCGAGAGGCTATGTGGTGAGCCGCCGTACTCTGCTTCCGCTCCCAGATTTCCTGTACTATGGACTAGAAGTGCAGGGCGTCCCGAGGCTGCCTTGTGGCGAGAGCAGAAGATAAACACCTCTGCGTCAAAAGTGCCCTCAAGATGACCACAATCGATCAGGTCGTGTTCTGAGGTGATAAGGATAGTAGAGTCATCTCGTGCATAGATTGGATGCCCCTCAAAGGACTTGTCGGTTTCCCTGAAGCCATGTTCTTCAATTAGTGACTGCTTGATTGTTTGGCTTGCAATATCTTGCGTGGAAGTCACAAGTACGCGCATGGGTCATGCCTCCAACGATTCAATCTCACATTTAGATAGGAGCGATTCAAGGGTCTCCCCTATGTCAATTATGATCTTTTCATCGAAGGCTTCAGCAATCTCCGACTCGATGCGCTCCCGAAATTCCTTGATTTTTTCTAGTTGTCGCTGAATCTCATCACGTATACGATAGAGATCGTTCTGATGGTATTCCAAGTTCTTGCGTGCCTCATCAAATTTCAGTTCAAGTTCCTCGGCTTTACGGTATATGTCGGAGCCTGCGAATTCGTGGCGCTTGGCCTCGATCGATTTTGCTTTCTCTTGAATCTCCTTCAGTGAGCCCTTTTTAATCTGCGCGATCTCTTCTATGGCTCTTCGGCCTAGCCGATCCTTGATGGGAATCATGCCCTTGTCGATTGCTTCCTTAAGACCCTCAAGTCCTTCAATTAAGCCGGGATAGCCATCAGGTTCCTCGACAATCGCAGCGTACGGATCTTCGAAATAATCGGTCAGTGCTTTTGAACCAGCAGGGGTCATGCGGACACCAGTATCATGTTGCAGGAATTTTTTGACAGGTTTCTTGAGGGTGTTGAGCTTCATTCGCAGTAGCCCTGCAAGATGACTTGCCTCTTCGTCAAGATTGAGGATTTCGCTGACATTGGATGTGGAGCGAAACTCATCAAGCTCCTTTTTGGCAATATCGTACTCCTTTTTCGCTTGGTCGATCTTAAGACGGGTCTGGCGAATGCTCTCTTCGAACATCTCTCTCCCATAGGTGAGGTCTCGAAGTGTCGCGATTCTACTACTAATCCGTTCAAGGTCCTTCAACCAACTGTACTCGTAGAGGAGTTTGCCGATCATCTTCATCGCATTGATCAAGTCTTTCATGTATGCGTCAAGTTGCTTGATTGTTCCCTTGTGTCGCTTGTCCATGCGTTTGATCCATCGCGCACCAGCACCCCACAGTTCCTGAATAAAATGTTGGATCTCGCTCTGCATGATCTCAGTGCCGGAATAGGTTATGTCCGCTTTCATATCAAAATCATTGACGATCTCGTCAATCTTTAGAGCAAAACGTGATGCAATCCCTTCAATCTCCGAGTCTTCATTGGAACTGGAATCACGGAGCGCCCGCGCAACAGACTGGACATCTTTGAGAGCATGATCTACAATCTTGTAGCTTCGCTCGGCTTTTTTAATAAAATCTTTGGACTTGGCTCGAAGGCGTTTGCGGTACCACTTTTCGAGCTGAGGGATTGTTAGGGTGGTCATACAAATTTCACCTGAATTGAGTTGACGCCTTTTGAGACCCATATCAACTTTGCGAGCTATGTAAAATTGTGCTATTGAGTCCTCGGCAGTTTTACATGAACGAGCACTTGACTATCTTTATATTCTGAGGTGGCGGTATCGTTTACATTACGGACTGGTGACACTGATGTCAGAGATACTTGAGACTGGAAGACGACATCCACGAATGGACCTGACCTATACGGTCGAGTGCATCTCGTGAGGAACAGGTCGCTCCGGATTTTATCTCAAACGTTTCAGTCTTATCGATTCGAATGGTGATGAGTGCCTCTTGCTGAAAAATCCCTCATATTATCAGGCAGGTTTCTGGATGAGCTATATGATGGGTGCACGCACGAAAATAGGGCGTTCTACTGAGCCCGGGAAATATTCTCCCACTCAGATTCATCACGAGGACCATGTATTGTCAGTGAGCTACGAGCACCTTCCTGATGAGCAGGACTCATCGCTTAAGACCACAATCAAGATCTGGAGTAGAGATCAACCCTTCTTATTGTTACGTTACAATGTACAGAATGTCAGTCAAGACTTCATTGATGACCTCAAGGTCTATCACCTACTTGATTTTGATCTGGGTGGCCCTAGCAGTCACGATGACGACTTTGGAGTTTTCGATTCCAAGTCTGGCATTATTAATCTCTGGGACGATACTCCTGTCAGTGTGATGATCGCATCACAACCACGAGTAGACGCTTGGGATGTGGCAGGACCAATAAGACTGAGACCGAGTAAATTCAGACGCGACTTGAAGAACAGATCCGAGCTTGGACCAGCAGATATAGCAGCGGCGCAACAATGGAACCTTGGAGACCTTCAACCAGGCGACCAACGGACCATTGATATTGTGATTGCTGCAGGCCGCACGAAAGATGAGACCTCATCTGCACTGGTCAAGGCTTGGGAGATGTTCACCAAGAAGATCCCATGATGTTGACCCGTAAAGCAGAGCAGGGTCGATGGAGGAGGGGCAGCAACCCCTTCTTGGTGGCATCTCCATTACTGTCCGTGAGTCATTGTTTTCTATTGGCCATTCAATTCCTGAAGGTACTGTACGAGCATCAATGCCGGTTCTGTGAGGACGACCTTTGCGCCACGTGTCTGACCATTCGTTCCAGTCAGGAGACCTAAATCCATCAGGGATCTCAGGTTCCACTTCACTGTAGAATAAGGAACTCCGGTCCTACGCGATAAGAGATCGGCAAGACCTGTCATGGTCAATTGGTGAAAGCGAAGAGTTTCAGCACTTGCGCACAAGACTGTCTTCTGAGTAGTTGTCAGACGCGAATCTGCAAGTCGCAGGAACGATCTCACTAACGTAACTGGGTCATGCTCACAGAGGTGTTTTTCTACTTAAGAGTTACCAATGAGAATGGAACTACAGCTCATCAGGCATTTGAAGACCAAGGCTTTTCAATTTACCAAATCCTTGGCTGAAGAGGCTCATGTGGTGTCTGATGTCTTCCTCAGCCTCTGCAACTCCAGAGAGCAGGGGAATGATCTCATCAAGTCCTCCAATGCGGTAGGCCTCCATCATCTCCGCGATCAGGTCGCTCATCTGCATCATACTGTCCTGTAGTAAAGTGGCAAGATCGATCATCGAGCGAACGGTCTCAATCGTTGCAGGCTCGGGCATGTAGGGAAGAAAGTCCTCCAGCGCAACTCCAGCCTCCTTGCACCTGTCAATCCGCCCTGGAATAATCTCTTCGACCATCTTGTGCATCCAGCCCAGTCGTTCCTGATCCGTCAGATCATGTAGATTGTCAAGTGAAAAGTACGAGGTCCATGGGCCAAACTCTGTTGCCTCATATTCAATCCATTTATCAAAGGCGTTGAGAACACGCCTCCATCCATCTACCGTCTCGGACATCGCAACCGTACTATAGTTGAGTCGTTCAGGTTATAAACTAAAGGTCTGTTTATCGTAGGTCAATGACTGCTAACACGCACACGCTCCTCAACATATTGTATCAGAGTAAGGAGTCCCAGACGATAACTGATGCAACTCAAGAGATGAGATCTGTTCTTGATGACCTTGAGATACCTGAGAATGGTCCCGGAGTCTATCACGTACCAAGGGACAAGCGAATTGAGATCGCTCTAGTATTGGCCCGGCAAAGAGTAGAACTGGAGGAGATAGTCAAAGTCCTGACTTGGAAGGATTTTGAGAGTTTTGTGGCCACGATTCTTATGGAGAACGGCTTTCGTTGTGTGGAGAGTCTTCGCCGTAGAGGAAATGCAACGGTCCATGGCATGGAGATCGATGTGGTCGGTGTTCAGGGTCGAAGGATCATCTCAGTGGATGCGAAGATGTGGGATATTCGAGGAGGGAAGACAGCCGCCCTGAAACGCGCCGCTGAAGAACAGAGACGCCGAACGCGCGAGCTCGCATCGGACTTGAGTCTTCTTCAAAAGAAGATCTCACTTGCGCCCGGAACCTATACTCTCTATCCTGTGATCGTCACATGGCTCATCGAGGAGGTCACGTTTCATGACGGCGTGCCAGTAGTCCCAGTATTTCAACTCAACTCGTTTATCATTGATCTTCCAATCCACGAGGATGTGGTCGTCTCATTCTCTGGAACTGTTTCGTAGTATGGCTGCTGAGATAAAACGCATCAAATACTACTCTTCGCGCATCTTATATATGGCAAAGGTTTCACGAGGTCGGCTCGTATAGATGATGAACCTATAGCCAGCCAGTACGTTAGCCAAGGTAAGATTCCGAGTGCTATGAATTTGTAGAGGCAAGAAACTGATGCTCCTAAGTATATCCTACCATGAGAATGTAAACAACTGGGCGACAAAGAGCCTCATCGAGGCAATGAAGGCAAAAGGTCACGAGGTCAAACCGATTCGTCTTCCAGATGTCGCGGCCGAGATTCCAAGCAAGTTCACGCACTTGGAGGATGAGGACATATCTGATATTGCAGGAATGATCGTTCGAACGGTGGGTTTTGGAAACAGCGACCAGATCACGTATAGGATCAGTCTATTGGAACATTTTGAGATGTCGGGAATCTATGTCATGAATCCCGCCTATTCATTTCGACGGGCAAAAGACAAGTATGCAACACTGACAGCTCTGCATAAGGCAGGTATCCTCGTGCCACGAACATACATCGGCGAAAATCTAGAGGCCGCAATTAATTTTGTGGACGAGGTTGGTGATGTCATCATCAAGCCGCTCATTGGCTCTAGAGGACTTGGTGCAATCCATGCAGAGCACAAAGAGCTCACTTATCGGGCAATGAAATTTATCCATCAGCTTGGTCAGGTCCTGTATATTCAAGAATTGGTCGAGAAACCAAATCGTGATGTCCGTGCATTTGTAATTGGGGATCAGGTGGTGGGCTCCATGTATCGCTATCTTCCTGAGGGGACTGATGGCGAGTGGAGAACCAATGTTCATGGCGGTGGGCGTGCAGAATATACTCAACTGAGTGAGGAGTATGAAGAGTGCGCCATCAAGACCGCCGAGGTCATGGGCCTTGATTATACAGGGGTGGATATAATCGAATCAAAAGATGGGCCATGTGTCATAGAGGCGAACGCTGCACCATCATGGAGTGCTCTGTCCAGAGTGACAGGTCTTGATATTGCTGGTATGATCGTTGACAGACTGATTGAGAAGAGCAAGAAATAGACTCTCTCTATTTACTGCTTGATCTCATTCTATTACTCTGCAAGAAGAGCTTCAATGAGCGCCTTGGTCTCGTCGTATGGGAGGATGCGAAATACCTTGTCGGTAGTATCGATCTTTCCAATCTCGACAAGTCTTGCCTTTTCGGCGGGATTGATATCTGCCTTCTCGCCAGCGGTCTTGAGCAGCCCTCTCAAAGCGAGCTTCATAGCTCCATCTATTGTGAGGTCGTTCTTGTACTCGTCGTTGAAAAAGTCACGGACCGCATCTGACTCTTTACCAATGGCAGTCGCCTTCCAACCCCAGAATGAACCTGATGGGTCAGTTGTAAAGAGTTGCGGGCCACCATCATCGACACCACCAACAAGGAGCGAGACCCCAAAAGGTCGCACACCACCGAACTGTGTGTACTGTTGCTTGATGTCACAGATGTCTACAACCAGTGAGCGAATCGAGATCGGTTCATCATAACTCAGTCGGTTGATCTGAGCCTGTACTCGCGCATTATCAATAAGCTTCCGGGCATCTGCATGAAGACCCGCAATTGCTGTTCCAACATGGTCATCAATGAGCAGGATCTTCTTTAACGTGGTAACATCAACGAGCGGATGCGGCGCACGCTTCTCACCGGCAAGAACAACGCCATCGACAGCCTTGACGCCAACAGCCAGTGGCCCGTGGCGTACAGCCTCGGTCGCATACTCTACCTGATAGAGTCGGCCCTCTGGTGAGAATACTGTAATTGCTCTGTCATATTCCATACTCTGCGTGCGAAACATCGATCAAATACGCTCCAGAAGCTCCCAGTCCTCAGCTGGGTTTTACTAAAAAGAGGTCATAGTTATGGCTTTTAAAAGCTTGTCTGTGGGAAATCGGTTCCACCTGCTTGGAAGAGTCAATTAGCGCCAGTCGAGTCGTACACTGATCCCCGCGGGTGGTTCCGCGATTGCCTCTTCGATTTCTGCGCGATTCGCTTTAGAGAGTTGTTTGGCCTCTTCCGGACGGACCCCCTCTGATGGAATGTAATTCTGTATGAGATACTCTCCCTTGAAGCCGACCTCGACGAGGAACTTGAAGATGGCATCTATGTCTGCGGGATTGTTGAGACCTCCAACGTACGTGGTCCGCGGCCACAACTGCACCTTCGATGCAAGTAGTTTCTCAAAGCTCTCTCTCACGTGCGGCCAAGGATTCGATCTTGCGCGTGTCACTTCTTGGTATCTCTCAGGAGCGGCCTTGAGATCGAACCATACAGAGTCCAGATACGGAATGCATTTTTCCAAGACGGCGGGTACTGAACCTTGGGTGTTCAGATTGATATGTTTTGTACCTGTTGCTCGAAGGGCCTTGAGTAACTCTGGTAGCGATGAATGAATTGTTGGCTCCCCACCAGTTATACAATAACCCTCAGAGAGAAATCCGTGCGTTTCTTGGATGATTGAGGAGATCGTTCGTTCTTCCCCTGCATCAAGGGGTATCAATGAGGCGTTCTGACAGTATGGGCAATTGAAGTTACAACCGCCCGTGAAGATCACCGTTGCAGGGACACCGGGAATGTCAACAAGACTGATATCTAAAATCGAGCTTACTCTCATTTTCAGGCACGAAGAATCTCGCTATCATAATTGGATATATGTTCATCTCTAATGTAGACGATTGACTAATCTATAGGCGAGTGAGTTAACTAGAAGATTTTAATTGTAGAATGCTCCATTTTTATATTGGGACCAATGCAATGACAGTTGAAAGTATAGATAGACAGGATCTTCTACGTAGTACGCTATTTCACATTCAAGTGAGTAAATGCCAGTACATCGATGATTTTCCCGATGAGGTCACTGATGTACTCGAACGTTACCTGATTAAACGTGGAGTCGAGGACTTCAACAGAATTAGAAGAAGCTTGTATAGGATTGACACGAACTTTTTCAAGATAAATAAAATTGAAAAGAAAAAATTCTATGATGGCCTCTTCAAACGTATCAGAAACTTGCTTGACCGACAGAGATAGTCTGCTCTTGATGAATGCATTTGCTCTTGGTGTACAAGTCATTCAGCTAGTGGGAGATACATGACAAATTTCGACCCCTGATCGGGGCGACCCTCTACGCGGTCATGGACTTCAATCCATCCTCCGCATTCACGAACCATGCGATCCACAAGAGTGAGACCTACGCCTCCTGTTCGTCGTGTCGTGTCGAATAGAATCTCCTTTTTCGCATCACTAATGCCGGGGCCATTGTCTTCGATGGATACTGAGAAGTACTCGTTTACGACCTGTCCACGAATCCAGATGTGGCGATCCGTCTTCGGATTATGACGTGCGGCATTCTCTAGCAGATTCCAGATCAGTTCTCCAAGTAGTGTATTGGCCAGAACATTGATTGAACTCTTAAAATTATCGAGGTGCACCTTTGCCTGATAGACTCTCTCGACCACGCGAATCTTTTCTTTAAGGACCTGCGCGAGATCTATCTCACGAATTGGAATGTCGCGCATCTTGGCTGCACGCTTGACCTTCACGATTAGGCGATTGCATCGTTCAATGGCCTCAGTGATGGTGACCCTCGCCTCATCAATGTACGATGAAGGAAGCTCCGCATCAAGTAGACCAGCTGCAGTAAGAACGACTTGCAGTTGATTGGGAATATCGTGAGTGAGAAGATTAATATAAAATTTCAGAGCGTTCTCATGTTCTTTGAGGTCGGTGATCTCTGTCACTACACCAATCGAGCCCTTGAATGATCCATTCTTGTCATAATACGGTGCGGCAGATACATATGTGGATAGATACGTCGAATCTGGGAGAGTCCATTCAATCTCATAGCGTTCTGCTTCCCCGGCGCGACGAAGTGCAACCTTCTCGTAAATAATATCATCATCAGGATAGGATGTGAAATCCACCCACCGCTTCCCGATCAGATCATCAGAGGTTCGTTCGAGCATCTCACAAAAGGCTGAGTTGACGTATCGAAATTCTCCTTTTTCGTTGACTATTACAACCCCATCCATAAGGCTCTCCAAGAGCCATGCAAAGTCTAGGTCTGGTTGAAGGAGTGATGACTGAACTGGTAATGACTCATTGAGTCTAATAATACAATAAATCGCACCAGAAATACTGACATAGTCTAGATGGACCAGATATGAGTCATGTTTGTTCAGGTCTTTTGCCGAGAAGTTGATGATGGACCGTGAAGGGAATTCTCTCTGTGAGTCCATGTCGTTTGTGATTCTCTCTATAATTGGTGCAAGATCACTCAGGGTGTTCAGTGGCCTTCCGATAATGTCTGAAGGTTGAATGCCAAAGAGAATACAGAATCGACCATTGACATAGATCACACTCTGCCGAACATCAATGACTGCTATGGCCTCATTCGAGCCATCAGTAATTGCTTGGAGCAAAGGGGGGTCCACGTCAATCCAACCTACGTTCGATTGATGAAAACGATGTACAAAAAGGTATCTGACTCATACCAGTAAATTGTTTGTATTACATTTTGTCTAAAAATTACAGATTATGAACCGGAAATACCAATTCTTTGACACGCTCAATTGTAGTGGTGATCTCACCCCATGTCTCCTCGTCATCTTCAATGGGTGGATTCTCTTCAGGGGTGTGATAGGGATGTCCGGTCAGTACGGCCATCACAGTGGCAACTCCCCAGTTTAATGCATCATCATGATATCCTCCACCTGCCATAAGTCCAAGCCGGCCATCACAGCATCTATGGGAGAACCTGTGCATGAATTCTGTTGTGTACTTCACAAGTGCGGTGGTTGTTACCGTGTGTGCCAACGGATCAAGATAGTGCGAGTCAAATCCTGGCAAGTAGAGAATGAATTCAGGATTGAACGAGGTGGCAAGAGGTGGGACGATCTCATCAAAGGCATATCTATAGACCTCGTCACCGCTGTCCATGGGGATCGGTACGTTTACTGTATAGCCCCGTCCTGCTCCACTTCCAATCTCATCCACGTTACCCGAGTGTGGGTACAGCCATTCCGGATCCTCGTGTAATGAGATATACATCACATCGGGATCATCATAGAAGTAGTCTTGAATTCCATTTCCATGGTGCACATCAAGATCAACAATAAGCACACGTCGAATCCCCTTATCTCTCAAGAGATAGACTGAGGCCACAACGTCATTGAACACACAAAAGCCGCCTCCATGGTCTCGAAAGGCATGATGGAAGCCGCCAGTCGGAGTGACAAAATGATCGATCTCTCCCCGGAGGATCGCTTCAACTCCTGATATTGTACTGCCGCATAACCATCTGGCAGTATCATAGATGCCAACAAAACCTGGCGTGTCGATGTCGATCTCTCCTATGCCCGTGCGTGATATCTCCTTGACCTGTGCTATATACTGTGAGTCATGAATTCTCTCAATTAATGCGACCGGAAGCTGTTCTGAGACCAATTCATGTGTAAGTTCATTCTCAAAGAATCCCATTGCTCGTACATAGTCTCGGACACCACGAAATCGCCCACGGCGGACTGGATGGCGATCTCCATTATCAAATCGCTCAAATCCATCATTCCACATGAAGCCCACACGACAATTTTGAGAGTTGAACATCACCCCGACTTATTCATGAGGTCTTAAATGGAGTTGTGGTGTGGGCACTTGTTTCTCATCAATTGCATGATCTCGTGAGGCTATGATAATGTTCATCAGGCTAAACGCAATGGTTATAAGTAACAGATTGTAACTTTAATTAACCATTGTTAGGAGATGTGGATGACGGACGAGCCTGCTGAGACGATCGATTGTATTGGACTGTACTGCCCACAGCCTCTGTTCTTGACAAGAGAATCCATTGATGAGATAGAGGTGGGTGAGATACTCGAAGTGCTAGCTGATGATCCTGCCGCTGAAGAGGACCTGAAGAGGTTTGCAAAGCGAACAGGGCATGAGATAGTAAAGTACGAGCTTCTCGAGGACGGCGTTCACAGATTCCTAATCCGCAGAACGAAATAAGGTGTATAAAGTGAAGAGCATTCTGTATGTGCAGACAAGTAATGATCCGGAGAGACAGTACTCTCCACTTGTACTTGCACAATCCGCCAAGATGATGGATATCGATGCGAAGGTATACTATCTTGGCCAAGCGTTACAAGTATTGACCCCAGAGGCCAGCAGATCCGTAAAGATTGGAACATTTCCGAACCTAGATGAGATGCTGACAAAGACTCTTGAAATGGGTATTGAAATCTACGTCTGTGAGGCATCTAAGCGAATGTTGGGGTGGGATGCTGTCACACTGAGAGAAGGTCTCAAGATCGTTGGGGCTGCAACGCTCAATGACCTAGTGCTTGAGGCCGATGCCACAATGTGGTTTTAGAGGTTTGAATTTCATGAAGAACATATACTTGGACTATCAATCAGCAAAACCTGTTGACCCGCGTGTTATAGAAGAGATGATTCCCTACTTCTCAGAGCACTACGGAAATCCCTCTGCCTTACATAGTGTGGGCGATGTGGCCACAGAGGCTCTTGAGAAGAGTCGTCAGGAGATTGCAAAGTTCATCAATGCTGATCCTGATGAGATTATCTTTACCTCAGGTGCAACCGAGTCCAATAATATGGCGTTGATAGGCTATGCTCTCAGAAATAAACGAAAAGGCAACCATATCATCATCTCGGAGATTGAACATATATCGATTCATAACATTGCAAAATATCTGACCGCGAATGGGTTCGAGGTCTCCAAAGTTCCAGTGGATCAATATGGACGTGTCAACCCATCAAAAATTGAGAGACGAATACGTGATGATACGATCCTGATCTCTGTTGGTTATGCCAGCAACGAGATTGGTACCATCCAGAAGATTCGAGAGATAGGCGTGATTGCAGACGCGAGAGGGGTGGCGTTTCATACGGATGCTGTAGCGGCCGAGGGTCTTGTTGACATCGATGTGCGGAGGGATGGCATTAATCTGATGTCGCTCAGCTCTAATGATATCTATGGTCCTAGAGGTCTTGGCGTTCTCTATATGCAAAAGAGATACCGGGTCAACCCTCTCATCATTGGGGGCGGCCAGGAACGCGGTCTCAGATCCGGTTCTGAGAATATTCCTGCAATTGTTGGAATGAGCGTAGCAGCACAGATCGCAAAGCATGAGATGGCAGATGAGGTCAAAAGACTACAGGGTTACCGTGATCGGATGATTCGAGAGATTCTTGAGACGATTCCTGATAGTCATCTTAATGGACATCCTACCGAGCGATTGGCAAGCAATGCCCATTTCCGATTTGATGGTATAGAGGGAGAGTCGATTTTATTGTCCTTCAAGGATAGAGGGATTGCAGTGTCAACAGGTTCTGCATGTTCATCCAAGACGTTGGAGCCATCACATACGCTCATAGCAACAGGTCTCATCCACGAAGAGGCCCATGGTTCGTTACAGCTTACGACTGGAAGATTCACAACAAGTGATGATGTTGATCAAGTTCTAGAAGTGATACCCGAGATAGTGGCAAGACTTCGAGAACTCTCTCCATTATACAGGCCAAGGGGAAGATGAGAATGAAATCTACTAAATATTCAGAAAAGGTTCTTGACCATTTTAGAAATCCGCGAAATGCTGGCACCCTCGAGGGTGACGATGTTGCATCCGGACGTGTTGGCAACTCTGTGTGTGGGGATCTCATGGAGGTCTACATCAAGGTAAAAGACGGTCGGATTGTGGATGCAACATTTCAAACATTTGGCTGTGGGTCCGCCATAGCCACTAGCAGTATGACAACTGAGATGGTCAAAGGCATGACCTTGGAAGATGCAATGAAGGTGACCCGTAAGGATGTTGCAGAAGAACTGGATGGTCTTCCGCCCATCAAGATGCATTGTTCCAACCTCGCAGCGGATGCTCTACATGAGGCCATTAAGAAGTACATGATCGAACATGGACTTGCCGTAGCAGAAGAACTGGACACAGATATCGTGGTCACACCAATCAAGGGTAAAGAGACATTCATTGGAAACGGGATCTTCAAGAGTGCAGACAACTACGAAGATTATCGCGACTTTCGAGTGCTCGTCCTGTACACTGGTGATGACGCTATCAGGACCGCCATCACGTTGACCGAGTATACAAATCGTGTTGTACTCATTACTCCACAGAAAACGATCACAGCCTCTGATACTTTGAAACACGAACTTGACAGTTCATCAGTCAAGGTGATTACAGAGGGCGAGATTATCGAGGCAAAGGGAGAAGGTGAATTGGAAAAGGTCATTGTCCATAACTTGGACGAAGATACTACCTACGAATTATTTATCGATGCTTTGATTACAATGGAATGACCAATTCAATCGTAAACGACTGGCAAGTATTTTAGAGGTTGAAACGGTAATAATAATTAAACGCGAAAGTCCTCAATTATTCTGAAGTATTCGTCGATGTCCACGTCCCAGTCATTGCTATCCACATTGTAGTACGAAAAGAAGCGACCCATTTGTATAGAATGAAAATGATGTACAATTTGAATACTATATGATTTGAACTCCCCTCGGATCTTATCGAGGCCCCGCAAGAAGTTGGCGAGATCAGAGGCGTATAAGATTAACCTGAATACATATGATTTTGGAGATTCTGCCACCATCTCTTTCGGAAATGG
This sequence comes from Candidatus Thorarchaeota archaeon, assembly GCA_021498125.1. Lineage (NCBI taxonomy): Archaea > Promethearchaeati > Candidatus Thorarchaeota > Candidatus Thorarchaeota archaeon. The sequence goes on from JAIZWL010000001.1 coordinate 614,014, forward strand.
CAAGTTGACCAGACATGTTAGTAGGGGGTCACTAGGGCCATTTGTCTCGAAAAATAAATAGATTGAGAGAGGATTCTCTTGTGGTTCAGTCGTCCATTTATATCCCTTAATGATCCCGTCATTGACCATTCGTTTGATCCGTTTATTCACTTGGGTCTGTGAGAGACCGATCTCGGTTCCCAGCTCCTTTAGGGTCTTGGCAGCATCAACCTTTAGATAACTGAGAATGGCAATATCTTTCGCATCAAATTTTGCACGAGTGGGATGGAACTCGAAATTCAGATCAATGGAGGTTTTCTCCTCTACTACTTTATCACATTCGGCGGCCCATTCATGCCAGTCCCATTTCCAGCCACCATGAACATCAAGTCGTTCCACTTGGCCTGATGTGAAAAAAATGTCCATGATCTCGACGATTGAGTACGCTTTGATCAACCCTTGCTCGAGTAAGGCCCTACTGATTTTTTCAGGCACATCGCCCTCATTTATTGGATATGTCAGATGAGCAAGGTGCCCATTATATTGCCCATAGGTTGAACCATAGATATAGAATAATGGGATGTCACGAAAGAGAGAACCGATATTTGCAACACTAGGTGCTAGATCAAGACAGATTAACGCATCACCAAGTCCTAATTTTCGATCATGGGTCTGCGCATAGAGAAAACCCAGATACCCATCCTCTTTTAGTTTGCTCAGGCGGTATCTGATAGTCCTTGCTGAACGATTTAATATCTGTGCCAAGAGTTCCGCGGACGCTTTTCCCCCCAGTTGATCCAATGCTGATAATATCTGCAAATCAAGATCGTCTAATGGTTTCTTACGTGACATGGCACCAACTCGGTGTTTTGGTGGATTTTCCAAGTGTTATTTTAAGGAATCTATAGATACATATTCATTATCTATGTGTATTCAGATACGGCATAAAGATTATATATTCTTTGCCGATTTTTCCCAGTAGTGGATTTGTGTCTTGTCGTCATCAATCCATTGTCTGCGGGTGTGCAATGCCTTGGTGTGAACAAGAACCGATCTACTCACAACTTCAAAGAGGTGACACCAAAAATGCTCACGACTAGCGATCTACCCAGAAGCGCGTTAATTGTTCTTGACAGCCTAAAATCCCAAGGGCCTCTGAGCCCTAAGCAAATCGCATCACAGGCCAAATTGCCACCACGCACCGTGTCATTTGCCCTAAAAAAACTGATTCGAATCAATCTCTGCCGGAAGGTACCTAACCTACGAGATATGCGCCAGCCGCTCTATCATCTTGATCGTGATCGATTCAGAGAACTTCAACAGATGATCGATCAGCTCCGTATAGAAGCAGGTATTCTGTCTAGAGCATTTTGACTATGCAATGCACCTTGTACATTGTTGTAGATTTGCAAGGTGCACTTGTCTTGTAAAATGCCTCGACATTTGACAGTGACGTAAATTTCCATCCAAAGGACGCAAAAGTCCATGATTATGCTACCGGCTCATTGTCTGTTCTCTTGTCAGTCCGATCTCGAATGAATCAGTGTGGACCTGCATCAGAGGTGATGACTCGGATACCTAACTTCTCGGCCTTTATCCTGTCACGTGGGGATATGTCCAAGGTCACAGCCACCAGCTTCGTCGCCTTGACTCCCTCCTGCATCTCGGCCAGTTCCACAGTCTTGATGAACTTCCATATGTCATGCATATCCATGTGGGACTTGACCTCCACAAAGACGCATTGGGAGTCGTGAACCATCATGTCAATATCGGTCACTTCTCCTGGTGGAACGACCACTCCTTTCTCATCGAGGACATCCAGTCGGCGTATTTTTTCGGGATCCAGATCCTCGCTCAGCAATGCCTCTCGAAAGACTTCACGAAAGATGTCTTCAAGGCGAATCCCAAATCTAGTGGAGATTGTAGATACATCTCTCCGGAGCGAGTCGAAGCCCTTTTGCAGTCCCGCTACCATCGCTTCGAAGTGGCGATTCATTTCTTCGAAGCGTCTGTTCATATCTTCAAAGCGTTTATCGACGGCCTCAGCACGTTTAGCCATCTGGTCAATGATCTCTTCAAAGCGTTTATCGACGGCCTCAAAGCGTTTATCGACGGCCTCAAAGCGCTTGTCCATTAAATCAATGATCTCTTCAAAGCGTTTATCGACGGCCTCAAAGCGCTTGTCCATTAAATCAATGATCTCTTCAAAGCGTTTGTCCATTGCTTCAAAGCGTTCTTGCATCAATTGGAGTGCTTCTTGAAACTCTTTCTTGGTGACAAGCTCTTCAGGTGAATACACTATAGTGATCTCTCTAAGGATATCTGGAAGTACTTTGCGAAGGTGCGCCTCGATTTGAGACGCAGGAATGCTTGATTCATTTGATCCCATAGTGTATCATTATTACTTTTAGAGTGACTTGATATTAACATTACTATATTGATGAGGCCTAAGAAGCGAAGTATAGATGATATTGAATATCAAATCAATCAATTTGCACATGCTCACGAGCGGTTGCCCTATTTAATCACAATTGTATTGTGTGTCTTTGTATGGCTGTTGATACTGGCACTACTTGTTTACAGAGTGCGTGAGTGCTATGTGAAAGGTGCATAGTCATAGATCAATCAATGTAGAAAGAATCCTGAAGAGTCTTGGCGCCGGATATACTATAGTGGTCATACTCTTCATATTCACTCGTTTATTGACTTTTAAGAGCCTATTGTTCTACAGTACTGATGTGGGCAATATTCACTACTCCCACCGCTCCCTATTCTCTCTATAACTGATAAAGTATCTCCCATATTATCTCTTGTATGAAACGCTGATGAAACCATCATGAACTAAATAAGTTAGGATAATGAGGAGAGAACTGACTCCAATTCGTCTAAAGTCTGTATAACAAACCTATGAGACTCAGCCGGACTTGATATCTCGAGCAGTGTCCTGTAATATGTCGGATTGAAGACAGCAGAATTTCCTCTACTGAACGATCGTATTTTGTAAGTAACAAAACTCAGGCAAAACACTGCAAATAGATTGAGAAATACGGCTGAAATAAGACCGTACATGAGCGTAAGAGCAACGCCACCTGCAATGGCAATAGATGAGATTGCGAGAAAGGCCGACTGATAGGAGTGTGTTCCTGACCGAATTCTATGAAGCACGAGATTGGTTCCCAGACCTACTATTACTATTCCAACAAGGAATGCAAGGATGGTCGTTTCAGGTGTCGAAAAGGGAGCAGGTGCAAATAGAGAGAGTAAGTACTCAAAGCCAATACTGCTCGCTATCAGGACTCCCGCTCGTGTCCAATTCACTATTGATTCACGAACAAAAAAGAAGTGAGTCAACTCAGACGAGGTGGAGCCTGAAAACCCAGTAAAAGGCCATCTCATGAATTTGCGGCCTGTGAGAAAATCACGCACGGCAACAATACGCCCTTCAATGCGAATGAGATCAGGTCGGAACTGTCGAATAAACTCCCTAGTGGCACTCAAGAGCAGCACTGCCAAGCCCATGTTTGTTAGAACTGCTCCACCAAGTAATACCACATAGATCTGCTGAGAGAGTTCTGGAAATAGACGTACACTCCAAGTGATAGTAGCTTCAATAAGAATTCCAAAGACGATTGAGAGACCAAACCAGAGTATTGTGCTATAGATGATCCATTGTCCCACTCGATATCGCTTGTTATTGAACAGCCAAGTGACCTGCATATCAAGTCCACTTAAGATCAATACACCAATAACAAATGTAATTGGAATCAGTACATAAGCACTGAGAAGAGTCCCAATGGATACTAATGGCCAATTCATTTGTTCAAGAGGTCCCCACGGTTCCCCTGAAAGAGTATTTCCTGTTGGTTCTTGCTGAAGTGCCAAAAAGAGCAGGACCATAGAAAGAGTGAATAGAATTACTCGAATCATCAAAAGTATCGGTCCCGCATCTTGTCGTACTTTTTTTGATAAAACCGTAAAAGGTGGAGTTCCAATGTGGGAGAGAATGAGTCCATCTGTTGGTTGAACAGATGGGATTTGATGTCTATCTAGAATCTTCTTGAAACGGCCCTGTGCCTCTGAATTGTCCATTATCTCACTTGAGCTCATCATATCCCATCCATTATCGTTTAGGTTACATTCCTACACAGATTCGACCATATACAGGATCGGGATCAGTCATATCATTATAGAGATTTATAATAAGTGATGCCAATCCTATAATCATCAGAACAAGTGGAACAAACCGCCACGGGCCAGTGAGAACAGCCTCTGACCCACAGAGGACTTGAACCCACCATGGTGCCCCTTTAATTATCGCAAAGAGGACCATGCCCATTATTGATAAAATCTTCGTGGCGACAGTAATCAACGAAAGGTTCCACTTAATGCCCCACATAGAAATACGGTCAACTGCAAAAATACTGATAAAAATTGTAGAGCTACTGCAAAAACATCCATTGTTGCAGCGGGGTTCAATGTTGCCTTCCATACTGCAAAAGAAGTGGACAGGGCACTTACGATAAAGATTGCAGCATCAATAGCAAACCAAGCTTTTTCCATCGTTGACCAAAGCAAATAGTCAGGAGTACATGAGTGAGTAGCCAGATCGATAGCTCGTTGAAAAGCACTTGTTAAAGCATTGTGGCTTCCTGACAACAAGATGATCGCAAAAAAACCACCAAGAGTGGCATCGATTAAACCATCAAAAGTAAAAACTTGGCTTTTTGAAGAACTTGAAATATACTGTTTGATAGAATTGGAATTACACGCTAAAATAATGTCATAACCCGGTGTAAGCTCAACTCTGTCACTAAACGTGTCCCATGAAATAGCGTGATGACCTGCAAGAATTCCTTGTTCGGATCCATGAGATACCCATACAACTCTTCCGACTGTCCGGTGGATGGTCAGTGCATACTCCAAGGATTCATACTCCACAACTCGCACATGTGGGTCATTTGCCACGATTGTCTGAACCGCTGTGTTCACTGTACGGTCATGATGCATGACAACAACCACATCCGCGACCACAGGTGCCGAGAGCGGCATGACCCACAACGGTGATAGCACAGCAATCACAAGCAGCGCAGTTCTCACTCTCAAAAGATTACGTCTATGACGACCGACCGACATAACTCTGTTCGTGCAACAAGTGCACGTTTAACTATCCCCATTTCACCCATGAGAATTCCTTCCTCAATCAATCAATCAATAGACCAAATGTAAATAAGCTTTCTGATACTTTTGGCTTGTGTGAAAAGTCAATATAATAGTGGTCATGAAACGCATGAACCGTCTGTGACTCCATTTTGTGTCTGTATCCAAGAGTCTTCAGAACCTATTCTGACTTGAACGAACTACGTCTGTGGACTTTTCACAGAGCCGATACTTCTGACTGTTGATTGTACGACTACCAGTAATATAATTCTATTTTGTTTTAATCGTGTATGCTGCCGCAACAAAAAGGTAGAAACAATGTGAGAATGATTATGCTTCACATTTTTAAGATGTTTCAACATTCATAATATGAGTCTAATGATCCCCTCTATGGCAGTTCAGGACAAGTCAAGCTATATACATTCACCTGTATTCCTTTCGTTCACAACTGCTGTGGCAAAAAATAATATTTATCACGAAGTATATATTATCTTTACAGGTAATTGTATTTCTCGTGACTCATCGCGACCTGCATTGGACATGATTTTCCAGAGGTCACACAACAACCTTGACCGAACTTCCTCACGTTCGTGTCACCCCTCTACATACTGTTCCATGATCCCCCCTACTAGAATGCACTGAAGGAAGATGGCTCCTATGAAAATTAGATTACTCTCCATTGCAATGCTCTTTGTAATGATCTTAACGCTACTGTTTCCGGTCACGCCAATCACTAAGGACTCTCCAGTTATCACTAGCACAAATGGTACACTTGGACCCACTATTCAAGAAAATCTGTTTATTGCAGATGCGGGGGGTCAGGGGCAGCAATCTGGTGCCACTGTATATTTTACACAAGACATTCCAAGTCAGACATTGTCTGTTCTCAATACATATGCTACTCCTGCCACGCACAACGGGAACCTTGACCTCACCCCTTATCTCATCCCCGGATGGACCTTGTATAAAGTGGAGATGAATATCGACAATATTACGGCCACTGCCGAGAGGCAGACTCTAAATGTTGTTCCAAACGATCATATTAAGATAGAAAACAACAGTGGATATACAACTGATGCATTGTATCAGGCATTCTATTACCGGACTCATGATGGCAAGCTTCTGAATTATACTCTTGGCTACATGGCCCCATACTACGATACATCTCTAGGGAAAGCTTGGCTTGTTGTTCGATCTGATTATTCGAATCCTTCGACTAATATTTCGAGTTGGATATCTCCATTCACTCAGATTATCACTGAAACAACAGTGAGCCATGATGTTTCTTCAGACAATACCATACTGAACGCAAGTTCCTACTATTATGTTGTTATTGATGGTACTGCAATGACTGGAACAAAAGTTTCCTCCGATTGGTATTTCAACAAAATATATTGGGACTCGCAGACAATCTTGGGTGTTGAAACAGGATATCACGGTCGAGATGATGCTTGGCGTCAATATTCGGGCATAGCTCGTGAAGAAGCTGAACTAAATTACACATACGTACCTTGGAATAAAACGGAGTCGCGTCCAATAGTCTATTCTCAACCAACCGAAGTCAGTCTGAGTGCAAACTCTACTAGTGTTGTTGGGGATAAATGGTTGTTCACTTCAGTTTCAAATATCACTCAGATTTCGTTTTCATCGAATCAATCAGTTAATATTTATCATAATTTAACACTTTGGTACAAACAAGATGTCCTATCAAGCTCAACTTGGAGTTCTGCAAGTTCAGGTGGAAATGTTGATTGGAATATAACAAGTCTGGTTTTATATCCACAAATTGCTCAACAGAGATATCTTAATCTTACAAAACAGGTTGACTGGACAACAACGGGATTCTATAATGGGACTGATCCAACAAATCATTCTACTTATACTACAATGGCTGATAGCATCACCGTTTCTACGATGACAAATGGTACATGGACACTGACCTGTACCGCCCCCAACTATGTCACAGAGATCATTACACGTGATTCAGTGAGTATCACAGACAATCTGTTAATCACAAACACGATTCAGGATACTGGTGCAAATAATGCAACTACCGGATCGACTAATCTGACAATCTGGCAAGACTCAGCCCGTGTTGC